>CAZFQI010000186.1:0-2323 GCA_964520755.1 uncultured Marinobacter sp.
CCGGCGCACAGGCCCCACTGCGTGAGCGGATACGCGATCACGCCCCGGGCGACCACCGGTGAACCAAAGATCCCGCCGTTTTCATCGGCCGGCGCAATGTGCGTCACTTGCTCCACTGCACTGATCAATGCCTGCTGGAAATCCGGCTGGGGGTTCTCGCTGTCGTCGACCACATAAAAACCATCGGGAATCCCGGCCGGCTCGAACGGCTTGCCGTCGCGGGCAGCCAGCGCCGGACGAAACTCCGATTCGTCGGTATCGGTGGTCTCGTGCAGGTCCACATGAATCAACGCACGATCACGAACAGGCGCCACCAGGCGCATGAGGGCGGCCGACTCCCCGGCCGGGCTGCCCTCGTGGAACGAGCGGTTCGGGTCAATCGCATTGGGGTTCCAGCGATGAATGCGCTCATACGCCCAGGGACTGACACAAGGCGCAACCAGCAAGTTCACGCGGCCGGCATAATCTTCCGCGTGTCTATCGAGGAACTGAAGCGCGCCATGCACACCGCTGGTTTCGTAACCGTGAACCCCGCCCGTGATCAGCACCACGGGCAGATCGTTATTCCAGTCGCGGCTGCGAATCGCCATCAGCGGATAGTAATCCGGGCCGTAATCCAGAGCGCCGTACTCTTCCACATCAAAGCGCGAGCGCAGGCCCTCGATCACACTCAACACTTCCGCCTCGTAACTGCGCTGACGGGTCTGTCGCGACAACCACTCGGCGCGCTCTGCCTCGCCCCAGGGAGTGCCGGGGGTGCCGATTGGATAGGGTGTTGAAGCTGTGTTCATAGCAGCGCTCCGTTAACGATCGCCCGCAGCTCCTGACGGATTGGGTAGGTGGACGACGGAATCAGTTGCGTCATGAAAATCATCACCAGTTCCTCTACGGGATCGACAAAAAAGTTAGTGCTTGCAAGGCCACCCCAACCGTACTCACCAACCGATCCGTTGGTCTGGGATTTGGCGACGTCAGTTTTTACCGAAAAACCCAGACCAAAGCCAGTCCCGGCAAAAGGTGTCTCGCTGAACGCACCGACGGACAGGCCCGGTAGGTCCTGATTGTCAGGCAGGTGGTTGCGACGCATGAACTCCAGGGTTTTTCGACCAATAATCCGCCGCCCCCGGAATTCGCCACCCTGACACAACGCCTGGGCGAAGTGGAAATAATCGTCGATGGTGGAAACCAGCCCGCCGCCGCCAGACATAAACTGGGGCTTGCGCCGGAAGGGAGACGTCTCGGGGTCATCCTGCAGCGTGAACTGATCACCAGCCTGGTACTGATAGCATGCAGCGAAGCGCTCAAGCTGATCATCCCGAACGTGGAAGCCGGTGTCAGGCATATCCAGAGGCTCAAAGATATGCTCCCGCAGATACTCATCAAACGGCTTACCCGACAGCAACTGCACCAGATACCCCAGCACGTCCGTGCTGACCGAATAGTTCCAGGCTGTGCCCGGGGAAAACTCCAGCGGCAGCTCTGCCAGGCGATCCACCAGTGCTTCCAGCGACATACTCCGGCTGCCATCCAGCTTGAGGTCGCGGTAGGCAGCGTCAACGTTGGTGCGCTGCATGAATCCGTAAGTCAGGCCTGACATATGCGTGAACAGGTCGCGAATCGTCATGGTGCTGGATGCAGGCGTGGTCAGGAAGTTCGGATAAACCCCGCTTTTATATATCCGCTGGTTTCTCCAGGCAGGAATATACTTGTGTACGGGATCATCCAGTAAAAACCGCCCCTGCTCATAAAGCTGCATCATGGCGATAGATGTGATCGGTTTGGTCATGGAATAGATGCGGAACACCGTATCCCGGCGGACCGGCTTGTTGCGTTCCACGTCCATCAGCCCCTGGGCTTTCACATAGGCAATCTCCCCTCGCCGGGCGACCAGTGTCAGCGCGCCGGGTAACTTCCGGGGCTGGATGTAGCAACGGTCGAGGTGGCTTTCAATGTTTGGAAGATGATCTGTAGACAGGCCAGCAACCTGTGTGTGTTCCGTCATAGAGGGGGCACCTACTTGCGGGTTTTCGGATTTATGCGACGTACCGGAGCGCCAGCTCAGAGGCGTCCGCCAACCGTTATCGTTTATTTGACCCTAGCCTACTCGGGGCACCTCACCAAACGCCCGAGCCCAGCGGTGAATATTAGCGCTAAAGTTGAGCGTTAGTCGTGCAGCCAAGGCGCATAACTCAGCCCCACCAACACACCCTCGGGGCTTATGAATCTTGCAACTGTCTGCCCCCAGGGTTCAGTGCGAGCCTCGTGGACAAACGCCTGTCCCTTCTCTTTCATTTCGTGCACTGCCGACTCGACCGCAGCGGCA
>CAZFQI010000186.1:2423-4824 GCA_964520755.1 uncultured Marinobacter sp.
CAGCGGCAGACCCAACACATCCTGATATAAAGAAGCACTTGCAGCCGGATCTTTGGTTATCGAAGCAAACCCGGCAATGCATTTAATGTCCATTTATGTCTCCGAGGTTGATCCCGTTCAACGCCGTTCTTCAGCGGCACCCCTGGCAACGTGAGGCGGGTGCCCTTCTGACCTTCCAAGCCCCTTCCTCGCTTCAGCTATTATAGTCTTCATCCTCGCCTGAAGTGCCCGATGCCGGGGAACGCACAGATATAACGTTTCGCTGACCGGATTAGCGAGACGATGAGCTTTGATGTGCTCAGACTTCTCAAAGGCTTCAACAGCATGAGCAGGTAAGACGGTAAAACCCAAACCCATGCTCACCGGCTCCAGAATCAAACCGATCTGGTTTGAGAACCCCTTTCTGGGAAACAGGTTACTGTGCTGAAACTCAGGGTAATTGGCACCAAGAAGCAAGCTGGCATGATGGCTCCCATCCGGGTGGTCGATAAAACCGAGAGCCATCAGAGTTTCCCAGTCCGGTTCCTCGACAGTAGCAGGTGTTACCAACAGCAGCGATTCTTGCGCGACGGGCGTGCAGCTTACCTCGGCCAGGGTAGATTTCGACGTCATGAATCCGAGATCAACAGTCGACTTCGCGATCGCGTTTTCCACATCCGGATTTGGCGCAAACCGGTAATCGATAACGAGCTTCGGGTGCTTGCTCTGTAGCGACAACAGATGCGGATAAAGCTTCAGCCCGACACTTCCCGGAGACATGATCCGCACACTTCCTTCAAAGGGCGGATCCTCACCGACTTTCTGTTCCAGATTCGACAACGCGAAGAGGATGCCCTGCGCCTCGGTACAAAGCCTTTCGCCGGCACCCGATAGAGAAAACTGCTTACCCTGCCTCACAAGCAATTCGGTACCGAGCTGCTCTTCAAGCTTACGCACATGCTGACTAACGCCCGACTGTGTCATGTGGAGGCGCTCGGCTGTACGGGTGAAATGACCAACTTCCACCAATGTGCAAAAGGTGCGTAACCACGTCGTATTTATCATCACATCACGTAATCGTTTAGAGAATAAATGATAATTTTACCTAATTAACCACCCTAAGTAACCTGCTTCCAGTCTTAACAGAGGAGGACAGCCAATGAGCAACGTGTACCCAAGAAATTTTTCACACATCGGCATATCCGTGCCGGATCTTGAGCAAGCCGTAAAGTTCTACACGGAGGTTATGGGTTGGTATTTGATTATGGAACCAACCGAGATCGAAGAGGACGACAGCGCCATCGGAGAGATGTGCACAGATGTATTTGGCGCGGGCTGGGGCAGCTTCCGTATCGCTCACTTGTCGACAGGCGATCGGATTGGTGTAGAGCTTTTCCAGTTTAAAAACCAGACCAACCCGGAAGACAATTTCGAGTATTGGAAAACCGGGATCTTTCATTTTTGTGTTCAAGACCCGAACGTCGAGGAACTGGCAGAACGGATTGTGGCTGCGGGTGGTAAAAAGCGCATGGAGAAGCCACGCTACTACTACCCCGGCGAGAAGCCCTACCGCATGATTTATATGGAAGACCCGTTTGGAAACATCCTGGAAATCTATAGCCACAGCTACGAGTTGATATACAGTGCGGGCGCCTACCAATAAGTGCCAAGACAGTTTCAGGGGGCTTTCTGCTAAGGGAAGCTCAAGGCACAGCAAATGCACGGTCGCATATCGAGAAAAATCTATGCTGAGCGGAACCCAAGTTTCGCTTCCTGCATCGAAGATTCTTGGACCGTCAGCGCTAACTCAGGTGCGCCCGAAAACAGCCATTGGCTAAATGCTTGCATGCGCATGGTCATGCGCATAAGATCAGACTGTGTATTCTATATCCTCTGGGAGGCCCTCATGGCCGAACTCTATAACTCAGCCGCCCCCAAAAAAGCAGCGAACCTCTCAATCAATAGCGATCTTCTGCGTAAAACCCGGGAACTGAACATTAACTTGTCTGCCACCCTGGAACGAGCTCTGAAAGAAGAGCTTTCGAAACACGAAGCCGCACAATGGGTTGAAGAAAATCGCGCTGCGATAAAAAGCTACAACGATTTCGTCGAACAACATGGATGCTTCGGCGACGAATTCAGGGAGTTCTGATGGCACAGTTCGATGTGTACCCCAACCCGAGCAAAATCAGCAAGGCTCACTACCCTTACCTCGTGGATATTCAAAGCAGCCTTCTGAGCGATTTGGCAACTCGCATTGTTATCCCTTTGGGTAAACGTTCTGCCTTCGGTGGCCAAGCCATGCAGGGGCTCACTCCGGAAATCAGCTTTGCCGATCAGGAGCTGCTGCTGTTAACTCCGCAAATTTCCTCCGTGTCTGAAAAACATCTCAAGAGCCCTATTGGCTCCCTCTCACATTTCA
>CAZFQI010000187.1:0-4811 GCA_964520755.1 uncultured Marinobacter sp.
GTCATGATTTCATAATTCCCCTCTTTGTCACTTCATACACCATATGGGTGATGCCTGTTCCTGCCGTTTTTCCTAGGTTAAAGATTCCGGAAACCAAAATCGGCAAGGAGCTAAACATGATCAAAAAACAAACACATCGTGTCTGGCCACTCTTAAGCGCAACGATGGCTGCCAAACCTGACTACACGAACCCGCCTCTTAATAAGCAGTTATTTTCGAGCACACAAAAACAATTTGCTGAGGTATCTATGTCTAAGAAATTCTGTATTTCCATCACAGCAGCATGCCTTTTGAGCCTACCGGTTAGCCTGCATGCAGAGGTAACCCTACCGAACACATTCAACAGTGGCGAACCAGCTGTGGCTGACGAGGTCAACCAGAACTTCCAGGCACTGGCAGATGCGATCAATAACCTGGATTCCAACACTGGCGGAGATTCAAGCGCACCGGCGGTTGGCGCATCTTTTAATATTCCTCGTGGCACTGGCGGCGCCAAGTATGGCGTTCTACTTGCAGAGGAGACGAGTGACGGCAGTGCTCCGGTCTGCTGGCAGGCTCGCGTCTTTTACGAAAACACGCAAGGCGACACCATCACCAGTGCCAGCGGCACATCCGTGACGCCAGACAACATTTACCGCACTGCCAAAGGTTGCGAAGGACAGCCCACCCTAGAGTGGGATTACACTTATGGCATCCCCAACAGTCAACTGGGTTCGGTGAATCTGTTTGCTGTGACCGATGGCGCAGAAATTGAAAATCGATTCAATAACGACGGCGGCTCCTTCGACTACCGAATTGAACAGACCATTGTCACCTCCCGGGGAGTCGACACGGTTTATGAAGTCGAGATCTACGAAAACAGTGCAGGCGAGGCAGAGTGGATAACTGATCGCACGCACATTCGAAAGCCAATCGGTCCTCTCACAGTCGGAACACCCAATGGTGGCTCGCAAACATTTGACAATGTCGCAACGCAATCCGTTTACGGTGCCAAGCGATTGGTCATTCTTGCGGAAGGCTTCGGCATAGTTTCCACGATCGATACTGGCGCGGTGAACTTTCCCACTGATCCACAGTTTATAGGCCAGGGCACGACCGTTATCCGGGGCTTTGCATTTGCCCGTAATGCAGACGGCGAATTCGGCCAGTTGCCTGCCCCCTTCGCCAGTGGCGGCGCCTTCAGTGAGCTGTTCTTTTAACTGATCGTGCACTCATCTTGCTATGACATCGCAAGAGAGAAATGCTAAACGAGTCGAAGAGGGGAGCTCCATGCGTCCTGAAATAATAGTAAATCCAAGCCTACCCAGGCTAGACGGAAAAGCCACTTTTGGCCGATCCCTCAGCTTTTTGAAACCTCTGATAGTGTTGCTGTGCCTGCTACTTTTCACTGCATGTAGCAGCAGTGATGGCGACTCTACGCCTGCAGAGAACCCAGCCGATACGCAAACGGTCGCCGGTAATGCTACCAAAGGACCTCTTGCCAATGCCGACGTCACCGTTTTTGCACTGGATACCGGTTCAGAGGATCTCCTGGGGACGGAAATTGCTTCTGGCGTCACGGACAGCCAGGCAAAAATCGCTGTCGACCTGCCTGTGGACACCGAGGGACTGCTGGTGGTCAGGGTGACCGCAAACGAAGACACAACAGACCTGACAACCGGGCAACCACCTGTGCTCACCCGGCTTAGTACAATTGCAGAAGCTTCGGAATGGCTTGCCGGGCAGCCCGTCTACGCCACACCTCTGTCCCATATGGCTGTGCAAATTGCGGCCAGCAACATAGGCGGTGGTGGCGACATCAGCAATGCCCAGATCCGCAGCTCGCTAGCACGGGCCCAGAGGGTCGTCCGCAACACCGTAGGGTTCGGCCTGCTCGATGACGCGACTGATGAAAATGGCCCCATCGACCTTTTCCGTACCGCGCCCGTGTTGACCAATGACGCGGTTGAAGCCAGCGCCAGACAGCGAACACTCCGGTATCGAAAAGCCTCTGAGGCTATTGCTGCGGTTATTGCCAACATTTCCGGCAGTACTGAAACAACAGCCATAGAAACGCTCTTTGATTCTCTCACCGACGATCTAGCCGACGGACGCGTTGATGATACGGACCTGGCGAACAGTCTGGAAACTGCACAACCAGAAAGCCTGCCGATCCCAAACGCGCCAGACAATCAGACAGTTGGTGACACCCTCACCATAATCAACACAGAGCGGACCGCAGTAGGCGTTGATAACGATGAGGTGGAGAATCTCGCCGCGGCTGATGATGAGATCAGTCAAAGTGGGACTGCCGACTCCGGGCTGACATCAGCTGATATCGCTGGTGAGGTTGCTGAAGTCTCCCTTGAAGCCGCTCCGGGCGCCGCTGGCAACCTAGCGTTGACAGGTGGTGAGGCTAAGGAACCGCTTGTCTTCGAGGTTGGCGTAGATGACGAGATTACGGTTACCGCTTCAGCGACCGAAGGCTTCGCGTTTTCACGCTGGACTGAAAGCGATGTTCAGCAGTCACTACAGTCCTCTTATACCTTTACGGTGGAAGGTGATACCGCTCTTATAGCGGAGTTTGCCGCCAGCCTTGGTATTCAGGCCGATCCTCCAACCGGCGGCTCACCTTCGGCAGGCCAGGGTTTCTTTGACCCGGGAACAAGTGTCACTCTGGCTGCAAATGCGGCACCCGGCTTTGAATTCTTTGCCTGGGTGGACGGTAATGGAGAACGACCGGGCGTATTCGCAGAAAATGAAAACCTGCTAACGCCAGCAACGTTTACAATGCCCGACACCCCTTTGAACCTGATTGCCGTATACGAGTTTATCGCCCTCACGGAACCGGACACGGAACAGGGTGAGGTCACTCGGACCTTTGACGAGAATGGCAATGTGTTTCTGACCGCAACGCCGCAGGCTGGCTTTGTCTTTGCTCAGTGGGTCGACCAGGACGGGGTCATTCTCGGCACTCAGAGAGAGGACTTTCAGGTTGACCTTGCCGGACTCGATGCCGAGTCGGTGATTACGGCAGAGTTTGTGGAGGCTCCGGCTCAAACGGCGGCGTGGGGTCAGTTCAATTGGGGTGAGGCTACGTGGCAGTAGGCCGCTCTTTTTTGCAGAAGTTCGTCAAGCCCCGCCCCGCGCGGGGCTTTTTTATGGGTGGTTGGCGCATCATTTCACCTTGTGCTTTACTTGAAAAGTGCAATCAATGTGTACAAAAAAGCAACAGGGGATGTTGGTTTGAAAGACCTGATGTCCGCAGCACCGAAGCTGCTGGACGATCTTTACGAGAACACAACCCGGCCCGAGCAGTGGCCGGTATTCCTTGAAAAGATCGCCAACCTCTTTAGTGCGGACACCGCGGCGCTCCGCCTGTCAGACCTGAATAGTCCTGTAATCCATCACTCCTACACCATCGGATTCAGACAAAGCATCAACCGATTTTACGAAACAGAAGGGGTTGAGCGCGATACATTTCGGGAGGCCTTGGCGAACAGTCCGCTTGGCAAGGCGATTGAAAGCACGGCTGTGATCGCCGACAGGGAGTTTGAAAATTCAACGCATTATCAGACGGTTTTCCGCCCGAATGATAATTTCTACGCCATGGGCGCACAGTTTGAGCGTCAGAACGGCCAAGCACTCCACATCGGCATCCACCGTCCCAGACGAAGGGGCCACTTCCGCCGGCATGAGCTGAACGCACTGGAATTATTCAGCCCACACCTCCGACGGGTTTCCCGGCTGTCTCACCTGTTTGCTGATCTAAATCAAGCGTTGGACGACGCGCAGCATGCACTGGACCAACTGCCTTTCGGAGTGTGGCACATGGACACAAACCTGTGCATTCGGTGGATGAACAGCACCGCAGAAGAAGCAATTTCCGCCCACACCTTCGGACTAGGAGTGCAGAGCAACCGGCTCAGAGCATTCTCCGGACCCAGCTCCAGCACTCTGAGACAAATGACTCGCAGACTCATCGACAACCAGTCTCTGGTTGAGACGCTGAAGCTCGGGGGAACTGGCGCTTGCCTAGTTATGATGCAGTCTCGCAAGTCCGGAACTGAATTCCATATTGGCCGCTCCACATCTCAGGGGATACTTTGCTTCCTACTGGACCCATGCCGACCCGCTCAGCTGAATCCGGCCCAACTGACTATCATGTACCAGCTCACACCCGCCGAATGCCGATTGGCAACGCTATTGGTGAGCGGCCTCGACGTCAATGAGGCAAGCGCCCTGCTCCAGATTTCCCGGCACACGGGCAGAACACAGCTCAAATCCATCATGCGCAAAACCGGCGTTCGCCGTCAGGCCAGCCTGCAGCGGCTACTGCTACTCAGTGCAGACACACTAAGATCTAATGATGACTGATGCTCCAAGAAATCTGAATCTTCGACTGCCAGACGGCCGTAATCTGAGTTTTTCAGATATCGGCACGGGCGAAAATGGCACCTGGATCCACTGCCATGGAATCCCAGGTTCCCGTAACGAACTGTTCCACCTGCAGAGCACGCTCCTTAATGCCGGGGTACGGGTCATTGTTCCGGATCGGCCCGGATATGGGCAATCCACACCCTTTCCAGAATATGGGTTCTCACACCATTCGGATGACCTGAGGCAACTGGCCGATCACCTGCAACTGGAGGCATTCAGGCTATCCGGGTTCTCTGGTGGCGGCGTATTCGCCATGGCGGCCGCCCATGGGCTGGGCAACCGCATCGAACAATTGGTTATCGCCGCAACCCCGGCGGTTCCATTGATGGATAACCCCTACGATTATGCCTCCGAGCTCACCGCCAACACGTGGCGGGCGGCGCTGGAGGATC
>CAZFQI010000188.1:0-4740 GCA_964520755.1 uncultured Marinobacter sp.
ACTTTCTGGCAGGGTTCAGGGAACCGGAAGGCAGTGTGGCGTTCGCCGTTCTGGGAGGGGTGTTCAGTGAGGGTATTGATTTGCCCGGGGATCAATTGATCGGGGCGTTTGTGGCAACGCTTGGCTTGCCGCCCTTTGATGCCTGGCATGAAATCCTCAAGGCGCGGCTCGAACAGCGATTTGGTGCCGGGTACGACTACACCTATCTGATTCCGGGTTTGCAGAAAGTGGCCCAGGCGGCCGGGCGGGTGATCCGCACCCCGGAAGACCGGGGTGTAATCTGGCTGATTGATGACCGGTTTCTGAAGCCGGGCATCAATCGGCTCTTGCCGCGCTGGTGGTTCAGCGCAGCAGAGTAATTAACCGAATACGAAAAACGCCAGCTTGTTACCGTCCGGGTCCTTCACGTACGCGCCGTAGAACTGGTCGGGAATTCGCTGACCGGGCTCGCCGTCGCAGGTGGCGCCGAGGTCAATGGCCTTCTTGTACATGGCATCCACGTCTTCTTTTGAACCCGCAGGCAGTGCGACCATGTTACCGTTGCCGGGATGGTTGGGTTCTTCGTTGAAGGGAACGCAAACCGCGATCATGGGGGCATTCATGCTCTTGCCGATAAATGCGATGCGGCCCATATCCAGAAGTACCTTGGCACCCTGGTCGCTCAACAAGTCCGCATAGAATGTCTTTGCTCTTTCCATATCACTGACGCCAAGGGTGACGTATCCGATCATGTTTTTTCTCCGTTGCTGATTGTTTTGGGCGTAATGAATACGTTGAATGTTGCGCCGGGATCATTCTCCGTTGCCATCGGCCACTATCCGGTTCCGCCCTGCTCTCTTGGCGGCATACATTGACTGGTCGCAGGCCGAGAGTAAATCCCGCACGGACGTGGTCTGGGACTCTGACCCGGACCAGTTAACCACACCGGCACTGAAAGTGATGCCGAAGCTTTCTCCTTCATCACTGACAAAGCTCTCTGCTTGCAGGACTATTCTCAGGGATTCCGCCACCTGGCTGGCTTCCGACAGCCCGGTATTGGGCATGAAAATAATGAATTCCTCACCGCCGGTGCGCGCAACGATATCGGATTTGCGGGTTCTCGATTCGATGATATTTGCGAACCTTTGCAGCACGGCATCGCCGGTGGGGTGCCCGTAGGAGTCATTGATGGTTTTGAAAAAATCGATGTCCAGAGAGATCAGCGAGAAGGTATCGCCGTACCGCTCACCCTGCGCCACCGACTCCTCCAGTTTCCGCAGCATATACCGCCGGTTGTACAGTCCGGTCAGCTCATCGGTAATCGAGAGTTGCTCCAGTTCAAGCTCCAGGTTTTTCTGGGTGTCGATATTGATGGTCATGCCGTTCCAGATGATCCGGCCATCAGGGTCCCTCTCAGGGCGCGATACGCCTTTGAGCCAATAACTTCCGCGTTTGGTCTGGACCCGGTATTCGCAAACCCACTCCTCCAGTGTCTCGGCAGAATTGGCAATGCTATCGTGCACCCTCGGTAGATCCTCTGGATGGATCAGATTGAATATCTTGTCGGGATCAGCCAGACATTCTTCTGCCGTCAGTCCGTAAAAATCCCAGGTTTTGTCGCTTAGATAGGAGAAGAAGTAGCGACCGTCCGGTTCCAGCACAAAGGTGTAGATAATGCCCGGCAGGGATTTGGCGAGCTGTTCCATCTGATGCTGATTCAGTTTCTCGCGGGTGACATCCAGGTGCGTTCCCATTAACCAGCGGGTATCCAGTCCCTGTTCATCGGTAAGCAGCATGCCCCGGGTGTGGATATAGCGCCAGTCGCCGTATTTGTGGAGCATGCGGACGACGCAATCGAACTGAGGGGCCTCACCATCCAGATAGCGGGCCAGAGCTTCCCGGGCCTCCTGGAGGTCTTTCGGGTGACAAAGGTTTTCCCAGGTCTTGAAGGTGACGGGTTGGAGTTCCTCGAGCTGATAACCGAGAAGATCTGCCCAGCGGGGATTGTAGATCACCTCCCCGGTATCAAGATTCCATTCCCAGGTACCCGCTCCGGTGCCTTCAAGAATTGCCTTCAGTCGGATTTCCGGTGTCAGTTCCATGTGCCTTCACTCTGAGTACGACGTTCAGATCACCCAGTCATTGCGCGTTTCTCGCTTCTCCCAGTCAAAACGCTGAGCCCATTGAAGGGCCTGCTCCAAGGGCAGCGGTTTGCTGTAGAAAAAGCCTTGACCCAGATCGCATCCTAGTTTCACCAGTTGAGACTCTACGGCGGCTGACTCAATTCCCTCGGCTACCAAGCGTCGACGGAAGCTTTTCGAAAGGCTGATGATGGCGCTGACAATCATGTCGCTGTCGGGATTGTCTAGCATATCGAATACGAACGAGCGGTCGATCTTGATCTCCTGGGCGGCCAGCCGGCGGAACAGGTCCAGTGACGAGTAGCCGGTGCCAAAATCGTCCAGTGAAATATCAACACCCAGCTCCCGGCAGGTTCCAAGAATCTCGAATACCCTGTTGGTATCGTCCAGAGCGGTGGTTTCGAGAATTTCGAGAATCAGATGGGACCGTATATCCCCGGGGCAGCCATCCAGAGCTTGTGCAAGATCGTCCCGGAATCCGGTGCCAAGAAAGTGTGAAGGGCTGAGGTTGACGCTGAGGGTATAGGGTAGCTGTTTCTGGTGGAAGTTTTTCAGCACCCTGACGGCTTCCCGAAGTACAAAGTTGCCCACTTTCCCGGCGTATTCGGTGTACTCGATGTGCTCCAGGAAGTGACCGGGCCCCATTAGGCCCCCTTCAGGGTGGTTCCAACGGATCAGGGCCTCAAAACCTTCAACACTCTGCTTCGAGAAATTGATTTTTGGCTGATAGTAAAGTTCCAGTTGGTCGAGTTCGATGGCGTCGCCAATCTGCTCGATCACCTTGATACGCTCCTTGCGGGAAAGGTGTGAATCAAGATCGAACAGGGTGTAATTATTCTTGCCCGCTTCCTTGGCGGCGTACATCGCCTGATCGGCGTGGCGTAACAGCTGGTCGGTATCGGAGTCGTCTTCCGGGTAGACGGTTACCCCCATGCTGCCGGATAGCTGCAGCACGTGATGTTTATAACTGATTGGCTGGCGGATGGATTCCAGTAGCCTGGAGTAAACCCGTTCGTCATCGACATCCCGCAGAATGGCGACGAATTCATCACCGCCGAGCCGGGCGACCACATCATGGGCCCGCACGCTCCTCAGAAGTTTCTCGGCAACGGATCGGAGTAAGGCATCGCCGACGGCATGGCCGTGTTCGTCATTGATTTCCTTGAAGCCATCCAGATCAATAAAACAGACGGACACCAGGCCATTTCGCTGGTTGGCTTCAAACAGCTCCTGCTCGAACAGCTCTGTCAATCTGCGCCGATTGGGCAGGCCGGTCAGGGCGTCATAGTTTGCGGCCTGCTCCAGACTCTTCTGGTGTTCGCGCTTTTCCTGATAGAGGCGTTTGCGTTCGATCAGATTGCCAACGGTTTGCATCAGTGGTTCCAGCTCTTCAGCCAGTTTGGCCTTGTAGCCGTCCAGCCGGTTGGCGAGCCCGATCAGCCCAATCTGTTTGTCGCCTGAAAACACCGGCACTCCGATATAGGCACTGATAGGCGGATGCCCGCTGGGGAGCCCGCCACGCCGGGGATCGGAACCAAGATCATTGGAAACAATTACCTCACCCGTCACCATCGGTTTGCCGAGCAGGTTGTCGAGCTTGTCGAAGGTCATCCCCCGTCGTTCGACCTCCTGATACAACGCCTGAGTTTCCGGACTCCAGGCAATATTGGTGATCGCGCCGATTTTCAGGTATGGCGTTTGGTCCCCACGATGGAGCACTTCCCCAATAAAACCGAACTGGCTTCCGGTCAGTGAAAGCAGGTCATTGAGCATCAGCTCAAAGGCTGCGCGCTCGTTATCGCTGGTCAGAAACACATTCTGGGCCCGGTGGATGGCACGGCTCAGGTGAGATACGGACACGTATTCGTGGTCTGCAGAAGTCAGGTAGGAGCGTTCCAGTTCATCCTCGATGATACTGGCCAGACTCCTCAATACATCCAGATCAATCTCGCTGAACTTTTTGGGCGTGTCATCAATGATACAAAGCGTGCCGATCTTGAAACCGCTGGGCTCGCGCACCGGCATACCGGCATAGAAACGGATGTGAGGCTTGCCAGTAACCAGAGGGTTGTTCCGGAAACGGGGGTCTTTGGCAGCATCTTCAACCAGCAGGATTTTGTCCTGCTGGATAGCATAGTCACAGAAGGCAATGGAACGGGGTGTCTCGGTTGCGTCCAGCCCCTGGCGGGATTTGAACCACTGGCGCTCGGCGTCCAGAACCGAGAAGAGCGCGGTTTTTACCCCGTAGTAGTGCTTCGCTATCCGGGTCAGCCGTTCGAAGCGCTCTTCTGGTGGTGTATCGAGAATACCGAGTCGCTGGAGCGCCGCCAGTCTGCGTTTCTCGATACCCGGGTTTGCCATCGGCCGTTCTCCGAACAAGGTTCAGCGGTTATTGGAACCTCACCACCAGTTCGTGGAGCTGGCTAATACGCCGCTCCATCTGACTCACACTATGAGTGGATTTTTCGACTTTGGCCAGTTTTGTCGAGCGACTACTGCCCGGCTGAGCGCGGTGCCGGCTTGGCCAGCCACTCGTGCCCCTTCAGCATCCCGTGCCAGTAAAGCGTTGGCAGCTGCTTGGCCTTCAACCACCAGGCGGCCCGGGTGGCCTTGGTGCCGT
>CAZFQI010000189.1:0-4737 GCA_964520755.1 uncultured Marinobacter sp.
TCAGGGCCAGCAGATTGGTCTGCTCGGAGATTGCGTTGATCGAGCCGACCACAGAGGAAATGGATTCGATTTTTTCGCCCAGCTCATCGACCCTTTTGGCACTGCTCTCAAGTGCCTCATCGGTTGCCTCAGTCAGTTTCGAGGCGTTGGCCATAGCTTCACCGCCCCGGTTGGCAGCGCCAGAAGCATTACTGGCCGCATCGGACGCCTGCTGGGCGTTACTGGCCACTTCCTGGATACTGGCAGACATTTCGTTGGTCGCCGTGGCAGCCTGATCTGTCTGGACCTGCTGCTCATTGGCGATCTGTGTCGTGGTATCACTGACGCTGGCCATTTCATCGGCGTTTGAGCGCAGTTGCTCCGACATTTCCCTGAGCCTGGCAATCAACTCAACGAACCGCTCAAGCATATTATTGAAGGAACTGGCCGTGACGCTCTTGTCTGCCTCATCAAGACGGGCTGTCAGATCGTTGTTGCTGTCGAAGCCCCGGATAATCCCGATAATCCTGATAGACTGCTTTTGCTCCGCGCCCATTCGAATCGCGAAGAACACCAGGATCGCCGCCTCGAAAACCACGAACGCTGCGTGCAGAAACGCGATCGACCAGCTGCAGTCATAGTTGAAGATCATCAACGCCATGTTGCCAAAGGACGCACCGCTCAGCTGCAGGCCCGTCAGCGCCAGATGATGAACGGCGATAGTGCCTGCCGCGACCACCACCGGCAGCCAGTCCCGATAAATGATCACCAGGGCAAGCGCAGCAAAGATGTGGAAGTGCATTTCAATGCGCCCCATCTGGGCCTGGATCATGATGGCCGAGAACAGCATCAGGCAGACAGCGAACAACGAGGACAGGGCCCGGGTTCCCCGCATGGTGAAATAACCGGCCGCCGCAATGCCGCCTACCAGTAAAGAAGCGACCAGCGCAAAGGTTGTCGTCCCGTAGCCCATCGGCACCAACAGGCCGACCACAGGGATATGAGCCAGAAGAATAAACAACACCTGGCGATCAGTGCGCTCCCGGATTTCAACTTCGTAAGACTGACTGTTTACCGCTGTGGTCATATAGCACTCTCGCTATTGTTTTCTTTCAGTAAGCGGCGAAGATCCTGCTCAACCAGCTCTAGATTCAACTCCGGCGTGGTGTAAACCAGCCGTCTCCGGAAGTCCGGTGTTACCACATGCAGCCTTGCGCTGTGGGCAATCAGGTTATTCGGTGTATTACCATTCTTAACGGCAACATCGTTGTAAGCTGAAGCCAGTTTTTGAGCTGCCCGGTGATTTTCCGGCCTATGAGACCTGAATGCGGCACCGAGACCCTCCATCGTCTGTTGCAGCGCTTCCTGGGTGTCGTTTTCCGGATCCAGGGTGACAAACAGGAACTCGACGTCCGACCCATTCAAACGCTGACTCAAATCAATCAGATTGACCAATTGAACCGGACAAACCGTTCCGCACTGGCGATAACCAAAGAAAACGACGGCAAGCCCGTCTTTTGGCGGCTGATAGCCAAGGATGGGTTCGCCGGGCTCATCGATCGTCATACCGTAGAAATCGGTGCTTTTGAGGAGTGACGGCATCACCGGGAGAACCAGTGCCAGCAGGAAGGCTGCTGCAAATAGCAGGATACTTGTGGTTTTCTTGTTCACTTGTCCCGTCCGTCAGAAATCGCCGCAAGTTTGCTCCGAAAACCGGGCTCCAGCTATAGGTGCATTACGCAAATATATAGCTGAAACACTTGCAATTGCGAAACAATACGAACGTAAAAAACGACAGATCAGGTTTGCTGTAACCGAAAGTAAGCTTTAGGACGATGTATTACATCTGGCGCTCGCCATAAAGCTGCGCGTAGAGCCCTTCTCGGGCGATCAGTTCATCATGATGCCCCTCCTCGATAATTCGGCCGTCTTCGAAAACACAGGCGCGGTCTGCCTGTTTAACGGCACTGAGGCGATGGGCAATGATCAAGGTGGTGCGCTGTTTCAGGAAGGCTTCGAGGTCCCGATGGAGCTGGAACTCGGTTTCTGCATCCAATGCTGAGGTGGCTTCGTCCAGGATCACGATCGAGGGGTCAGACAGGATCATCCGGGCGATGGCCAAGCGTTGACGCTGCCCCCCGGACAACCGCACGCCCTGGCGGCCGATTACCGTATCGAGCTGGTCATGCATGGCAGCAACCGTGGTATCCAGCTGGGCAATTCGCAGGGCGTCCCAGAGTGCTGCGTCGGGTTTGTCCCGCCCGAGGGTCAGGTTCTGGCGAACCGTGTCGTTGAACAGCGCCGGGTGCTGGAGCACCGTCGCCACATGCTCACGGAGGCATGGCAACCCGATACGCTGAACCGGCACGCCATCAATCAGCACTTCACCCTGCTGGGGCGTGTACATGCCCAGGATGACCTGGATCAGCGTGGATTTACCGCCGCCACTGGCGCCCACCAGCGCCACTTTTTCGCCAGGCGCCAGCTCCAGATTGATGCCCCGGAGAACTGCCTCTTCGCCGTAGGCAAAGTGGATGTTCCGTAGGGTGAGCCCCACGGTATGCCGGTCGCGGAACGGATTTTCAAGCGCGGGATAGCGAGGTTCTTCTTTCAGATCCAGCAACCGGTTGATCCGTGCCAGGGCGGCATTGGCAGCAAACCAGGCGTACTGCATGTTGAGCATTTCCTGAACCGGCGTCAGCATGAACCAGAGGTAGCCGAATATGGCGAACATCATGCCGATGCTCAGGTCGCTGAACAGCACGGTCACCATGGCAGCAGCCCGGAAGGCATCGACACCGAACTGGAACAGAGCAAAGCTGGCCCGGCTGGCGGCATCGCTGCGCCACTCGAACTGTATGGCGTGGTCCCGAACGTTGCGGGCGCGGTCGATGAGCTGACGCAGGTAATGCTTTTCCCGGTTGGCAGCCCGCAGCTGATGGATGGCATCCAGAGTCTCCGTCAGATCCCCCTGAAACTCCTCGTAGGCGCTGTTCTCGCGCCGTTTCAGTTCCTTGACCCGCTTGCCGATCAGAATCGTCGCGAAAATAACCAGGGGATTGAACAGCAGGATCAACAGGGCCAGCTGCCAGTGCACCCAGAGCAACACCAGAGCCGTACCAAATACCGTGAGACTGGCCACCAGGAACCGGCTGATGGTGGTGCCCAGAAATTGATCAACCGTATCCAGATCGGTAATGAAGTGGCTGCTGATCCCGCCGGAGCCCCGGGTCTCGTACTCCGACATGGCCACCCGCTGCAAACGCCCCAGCAAGCGGGAGCGGATACGGAACACCACGTCCTTGGAAACCTTGGAAAACTCCCGGGACTGCAAGACGTTAAACGACAGCGCTGCGACCCGCAGCAAAAAGGCCGCCACCACCATCAGACCAATATAAACCACCGGCGTTTCCCAGCTCCCCGGCAGTAACGAGTTCATAACCGGCAACACCGGGCCAGGCTCATCCAGCAGAACCTCATCCACCAACACGGGCAACAACAGCGGCACCGGCACACTCATGATGGTGGCCATAATGGCCAGTAGATTGGCACGCACCAGTCTTGGCTTGTGCTTGAGCGCAAGCCCGAAGATACCCCGCCAGGTGTACTGCTGCCGGGTTTCACGGGTGTCGATACCGGTTACGCTGTTCTGGGGGTGTTCCAAGCAACCTCCGGATAATGAAATGTGCCCGGTTGGATACGCCCGGGAATTCACAATAGTCTACCTGTTAACTGGTTTGCTGCGCTCAAAACCGACATCTGTCATCATGAGCCAACGATTTTCTGATGGACCAGGACACAAGCACCTGTGAAACACGATTGCCACTACCATCCCGGCGACCCCGCCAAATGGCACTGCGGGGAGTGCCAGATTCACTACTGCAGTCGCTGCATGCCCGATGCCGACACCCGCCAGCGCCGGGCTCTGTGCCCGCACTGCAGCAAGGCCATGCGATACCTGGGCGCGGCCACGGAAGTGGTCCCCTTCTGGCAGCGACTCGGCGCTTTTTTCCGCTATCCGTTCCACTCCGATCCGCTGATCGTTATCGCCATCTGCACCCTGGTACCGGTGGTTGCTCCCGCCAACCTGATCGGCATCCTGATCTGGCTGGTGCTGGCGCTGGCCCTGTTCAAATACACCTATGCAGTGATCAACCACACCGCTGAAGGTCACCTGAAACCACCCGCGGTGTCCGTCGCCTTCACCGGCAGCGGCTTTGATATTGTCATCCTGCAGTTCCTGGTCTTTGTGCTAATGGGCGGGCTGGTTGGCGCTGCCGCCATGCTCGGCGGCCCAATCCTGATGCTGCTGGCGCTGGCGTTTGTCATCCTGGCACTGCCGGCAAGCATCATGGTGCTGGCCATGGAACGCTCGGTGGGCGCGGCGGTGAATCCGATGAATCTGGCGGTGCTGATCTCGCGAATCGGCACCCCCTATTTCCTGCTCTACGGTTATCTGATCCTGCTCACCCTCGCATCGGGCGCGGCCCAGGACTTCGCCGTTAACCACTTTCCGTTCTGGGTGGCCCAGCCTTTGGCTGGCTTCCTGAACAGTACCTTCACACTGATCCTGTTCCACATGCTGGGCTACCTGCTGTTCCAGTATCAGGAAGAGCTGGGATTTGCCTCGGATATCCAGGATGAAACCGCCGGGCAGGACACCCACCAGCGCGACCGCAGTGCCCGTTTCGATGCCGATATCGACATGAACCTGAAAGACGGCAACTACGACCGGGTTCAAAGCATGTTGAAGGAAGC
>CAZFQI010000190.1:0-4730 GCA_964520755.1 uncultured Marinobacter sp.
ACATCCGACACAACGTCCAAACCGAATAATGGAGACTTGACGTGATGAAACTGAACAAAGCACTCGCGACAGTTGCACTGGCCGGCTCCGTAGCCGCCATATCTGCACCGGCCATGGCCCGTGACACCATCAGCATCGTGGGTTCCTCAACTGTTTATCCGTTCGCCACTGTTGTTGCTGAGCGTTTCGGTACCAAGACCGACTTCAGCACACCCAAGCTGGAATCCACCGGTTCTGGTGGTGGTCTCAAGCTGTTCTGTCAGGGTATCGGTACCCAGCACCCGGACATCACCAACGCCTCGCGTCGGATGAAGACTTCCGAGTTCGAGCTTTGCCAGAGCAATGGTGTTAAAGACATCACCGAGTTCCGCATCGGTTCGGACGGCATCGTTATTGCCAGCTCCAAGAATGCTGAGAACCTCGAGCTCACGCTTGAGCAGTTGTTCCTGGCCCTGGGTTCCAAGGTGCCTGTTAACGGCGAGTGGGTAGCCAACCCGAACAAAAACTGGAGCGACGTTGATTCCAGTCTGCCGAACAAGCCAATCCGCGTGATGGGTCCGCCGCCGACCTCTGGTACTCGTGACTCCTTCAACGAGCTGGCGCTGGCCGCCGGTTGTGATCAGCTGCCGGAAGCCGCCGATCTTGGCAAGGACGAGCACGCGTCCATCTGTGAGAGCGTTCGTGAGGACGGCGTCTTTATCGAAGCGGGTGAGAACGACAACCTGATCGTACAGAAGTTGATTGGGGATGCCGGGATGTACGGTGTGTTCGGTTACAGCTTCATGGAAGAAAATGCGGACCGTCTGCAGGCCGCTACCCTGAATGGCAAGGTTCCGACCGCTGAGGCTATCGCTGCGGACGAGTACCCGGTTGCCCGCTCACTGTTCTTCTACGTGAAGAAAGCACACGTTGGCGTGGTTCCCGGCATCCAGGAGTACGTCAGCGAGTTTACCAGCAACGCGGCCATGGGCCAGAACGGCTACCTGAAAGATGTTGGTCTGATCGTGCCGCCCCGTGCTGCCCTGATGGACCTGATGGAAAAGGCAGAGAATATGCCGAACCTGACCCTGGACGAGCTCAAGTAAGACCGCCGTCCGGTCAAGAACAGAGGTGCGGGTCTCGATTGAGGCCCGCACCTTTTGCACGTTTGGACGATCCGGTGCCAGTGCAGAACTGAATCTGTAAACTGTGCGCCAATACGAAGTCGAATACAGGAATTTTCATGCAACCGGCTAATCTTTTATTACTGACCCTGGTGCTGGCGATCGTGGCCTATTGGCTTGGTTACGCCCGCTCCCGGTCGCTGGCGATGCCGCTGGGTGGGATCCGTCATCTCAAGTCCCTTCCTTTCTATTATGGGGCCCGGGCGGCATTGTGGAGTGGTATCCCCGCTCTTGTCGTGCTCGGTTTGTGGGCAGCATTTCAGGGCAAGGTTATTCAGCTGATCGTGATTGGTGGCCTGCCAGACGGCATGGTGCCGGCAACCGAGGGTGAAGCGAGCCTGCTGCTGAGTAAAATCAGTAACGTGGCCAGCGGGGCGTTACCTCCCGGGTTCGTGGAGGCACCAATCGCTGAGGCCGCTGAACGCTTGCAGGCCTTGCGCACCCAGAGCCGGTTCCTCATGTCCGCGCTGGTTATCTCAGTTGCCGTGCTCGCGGGTTTCCTGGGCTGGTTGAGAATCCGGCCGCGCCTGAATGCCCGTGTCCAAGTTGAATCCATTCTGAAGTGGGTATTCTTTGCCTGTGCGGCCCTGGCAATCCTGACCACTATCGGCATCATTTTCTCGGTGGCCTTCGAGACGTTCCGGTTCTTCGAGAAGGTGCCGTTCACAGAGTTTTTCTTTGGTAGTCACTGGAGTCCCCAGACCGCACTTCGGGCTGATCAGGTTGCGTCCCAGGGTGCATTCGGCATGATCCCCCTGTTCACCGGCACACTCCTGATTTCCGCCATTGCCATGGTTGTGGCTGTGCCGGTGGGGCTGCTTTCGGCGATTTACCTGTCCGAGTATGCCGGCAAAAAAGTTCGTGGTGTGGTTAAGCCGCTGTTGGAAATGCTGGCCGGTATTCCTACTGTGGTTTACGGTTTCTTCGCCGCGCTGACCGTTGCTCCTTTTATCAGTGATCTGGCCGCATCCATGGGTATCGAAGCGTCTTCCCAGAGCGCCCTGGCCGCCGGCGCCGTTATGGGCGTCATGATTATCCCGTTCGTGTCATCCCTTTCGGATGACGTAATCAATGCCGTTCCCCAGGCTATGCGAGATGGTTCCCTCGCTCTGGGCGCTACGCAGTCCGAGACCATGAAGAAGGTGATTTTTCCCGCCGCACTGCCCGGCATCATGGGCGGTATTCTGCTGGCGGTCTCCCGGGCCATCGGTGAGACCATGATTGTGGTGATGGCGGCAGGGCTGGCGGCCAACCTGACCGCCAACCCGCTGGAAACGGTGACCACTGTCACCGTTCAGATCGTGACCCTACTCACCGGTGACCAGGAGTTCGACAGCGCCAAGACGCTGGCCGCCTTTGCACTGGGCGCCATGCTCTTCCTGGCAACCCTGCTGCTGAACGTCATTGCACTGAAAATCGTACGCAAATATCGGGAACAGTATGACTGATCAACGTTCACAGGCGGAGATTGTCCGCCAGTCGCTCAAGCGCCGCTACCGGAAGGAACGTCGGTTCCGTGCCTACGGTGTAATCGCAATCGCGATTGCCCTTGGAGCTCTGTTAACCCTGTTTACCGATATCATCGGTAAGGGCTATACGGGCTTCATGAAAACCACCATCACCATGGATGTGCAACTGGATGGTGAAATGATGTATCTGGACGATCCCACGGATGAGCGCCAGATGAAGATGGCCGATTTTGTCGAGCCGCTGGTGCAGGCGTTGATCAAGGAAATTCCCGGGGCAACGGAAGACGAGAGGACGCAGGTTCGAGAACTGATTAACCCCTATGCTTCGGTCACGCTCCGGGACGCTCTCAAGGCGAACCCTGAATGGCTGGGTACCACCCAGACCCTGACATTCCTCAGTCATACGGACGTGGATGTCTATGTAAAACACGCAGGTGATGATGCCTACTCGATCAAGCTCAACGATCAGCAGAAAACCTGGGTGGACGAACTGCAGGATCGGGGCGTTATCGAGACTTCCTTTAACGACGTGTTCTTCAGCGGCGGCGATTCCCGGGATCCGTCCAAGGCAGGTATTCTTGGAGCTATTGTCGGTTCGCTGCTGACCATGTTCGTTACCCTGATCCTGTCGTTCCCGATTGGTGTGGCTGCGGCAATTTACCTTGAGGAATTCGCGCCCCAGAACAAGTTCACCGATTTCATCGAGGTGAATATCAATAACCTGGCGGCGGTGCCTTCCATCATTTTTGGTCTGCTCGGCCTGGCGGTGTTTATCAATCTGTTCGGCATGCCGCGCTCGGTTCCCGTAGTCGGTGGTCTGGTGCTGACGTTGATGACCCTGCCAACCATCATCATTTCCAGCCGGGCCGCGATTAAAAGCGTGCCGCCGTCGATCCGGGAGGCCGCTGAAGGTATTGGCGCCTCCAAGATGCAGGTGGTTCTGCACCATGTGCTGCCGCTGGCCATGCCGGGCATGCTGACCGGGTCCATTATCGGGATGGCCCAGGCACTGGGTGAAACCGCACCGCTGCTGCTGATCGGTATGGTGGCGTTCATAGTGGATGTGCCGGACGGCTTCTTCGATTCCGCCACGGTTCTGCCGGTACAGGTCTTCCTGTGGGCGGGCAGCCCTGAGCTGGCCTTTATTGAACGTGCGTCGGCAGCCATTATGGTGCTGTTGGCCTTCCTGATCAGCATGAATGCATTAGCCATCTGGATGCGCAAACATCTCGAGCGCCGGTGGTAAGGAGAATCAACATGAATAGTGTGAATACAACCATTGCCAGTGAAGTTACCCAACCGGATGAGGTCGCCGTGCCAGTTCAGGAACCAAAGCCAGCTGAAACCATCATCGAGGAAGGCAAAACCGTTGGTAAGCCGTTCTCCGACGATCCGAAGTTCAAGCTCCGGGATGTCGAGGTGTTCTACGGCGATACCCCTGCGATCAAGAAGATCAGCCTGGATATTGGCCGAAATGAAGTCATTGCCTTCATCGGGCCATCGGGTTGCGGTAAATCCACGTTCCTGCGCTGCCTGAACCGCATGAACGACAGCATCGATATCTGTCGCGTGAAAGGCTCGCTGCAACTGGACGATCACGATATCTACGATCCCAAGCGGGACGTGGTGGAGCTGCGGGCCCGGGTTGGCATGGTCTTCCAGAAGCCCAACCCCTTCCCCAAGTCAATCTACGACAACGTGGCCTACGGTCCCCGCATTCACGGCCTTGCGAACCGTAAGTCGGATCTGGACGAGATTGTCGAGAATAGCCTGCGCAAAGCCGGCTTGTGGGAAGAGGCGAAAGATCGCCTGGACGCCAATGCAACTGGCATGTCCGGTGGCCAGCAGCAGCGTCTGTGCATTGCCCGGGCCATTGCCGTCAGCCCCGAAGTGGTGCTGATGGACGAGCCCTGTTCGGCACTGGATCCCATTGCCACCGCAAAAGTGGAAGAGCTGATTGCCGAACTGTCAGAGAGCTACACCATCGTCATCGTGACTCACTCAATGCAGCAGGCAGCCCGGGTATCCCATCGCACGGCCTACTTCCACCTGGGACACCTGGTGGAAGTGAACGAGACCAACAAGGTATTTACCTCGC
>CAZFQI010000191.1:0-4717 GCA_964520755.1 uncultured Marinobacter sp.
TCTTCCGGAACATCTTCCAGGTATTTCAGGATGCCGCCCTTGAGGTGATAGACCTCCTCGAAACCCTGCTCCTTGAGATAGGCGGTGGATTTCTCGCAACGGATACCGCCGGTACAGAACATGGCCACCTTCTTGTGCTTCGAAGGATCCAGATTCTGCTTCACGTATTCCGGAAACTCACGGAAAGTATCGGTGGCCGGATTGACGGCATTTTTGAAGGTGCCGATTTCCACTTCGTACTGGTTGCGGGTGTCCACCAGCACTACTTCCGGATCGGAGATCAGATCGTTCCACTCTTTCGGATCAACGTACGTGCCAACAATGCGCTTCGGATCGATACCGTCCACACCCATGGTGACGATCTCTTTTTTGAGCTTCACCTTGGTACGTTTGAACGGCTGGATGTCCACAAAGGACTCTTTGTATTCGATGCCGTCGAACCGCTCGTCGCTGGCGATCCAGGCTTTCACGGCATCAATGCCTTCGCGGCTGCCGGCGATGGTGCCGTTGATGCCTTCCCGCGCCAGCAGCAGAGTGCCGTGCACGTCTTTCTCAAGCATCAGGTCCAACAGGGGCTGGCGGAGGGATTTGTAATCATTCAGAACTGCGAACTTGTACAGTGCGCAGACAACAACGTTGTTGCTCATCATGTTCTCCTGCGGGCCGGACCGTAAATCCGGAGCATGGTTTCGGGGTTCATCAAAGGCCGGAGCCTGAGAGGGCGCAAATTTTAACCAACTCAGGCTCACGATCAAGTGCGGGGTTACCCGGGGATCAAATGCTCATTCCGCCTCATTAGCCAATTCACGCTCAACCACGGCAGAGAGCTGCCCCCAGCCAGGTCGGGTCAGGCGAATATTATCCACCAGAACCGTTGGTGTGCTGGTGACTCTCAGTTGCATGGCCACCTGGCGGCTCTGCTCGACAGCCTCGCGGTGCAGTTCGGTGGTCATGCACCGGCGGAAGCGGCGTTCTTCCAGACCCAGATCACCGGCGTAACGGGTGAAGGTGGCAACCGGATCGTTCGAGCCGCTCCACTCGGTCTGAAAGCTGTAGAGGCGATCATGCATGGCCCAGTAGGCGTCCTGATCACCGGCGCAGCGGGCAGCCTGGGCGGCCGGCATGGCGTTCTGATGCTGCTGCAATGGCAGATCAAAGTAGACGAACCGAACCTTGCCCGCATCCACATACTCGTCCTTCAGCTGCTTGCTGGCTGAAGCAAAGCTGCCGCAGGCGGGGCACTGGTAGTCGGCAAATTCACGCACCACTACCGGAGCATCTTCGGGGCCGACGGAGACGCCGTACTGGTCCAATTGGGCTGGAAACTCGTCGGCATTGGGCGCAGCCACAGGCAGTTCGTCCGAAGTCGGTTCGGGTGCGGCGGTCAGGAAAAAGACACCGAGAAGCACCGCGGCCAGAACCAGCAAACCAATGCCGGCATACAGCGGCTTGTTGGATTTTGCTTTTTGGGGAGGCGGTGCACCGGTTTCCTTGCGACGTTTTGCTTCACCCATGGAGGGGCTCCTTTTTGTGTTTCTGGTTTTCCGGAATTAATTAGCTCGCGACCGTTTTCAGAACCGGCCGGGCACGCTAAGATCCTTTATATCCTACAAAAGTTCCAACAAAAATTAAGGAATCCTCATGCCGTTGCCCGCTTCTCTGAAAGACTCTCTCTCACTGCCTCTGGTGGCCGCACCCATGTTCCTGATCTCTGGCCCGGAACTGGCGCTTGCCTGCTGCAAGCAAGGCATCGTTGGCAGCTTCCCGGCCCTGAACCAGCGTACCAGCGAAGGCTTTGAAGACTGGCTGATCCAGATGAATGAAGAGCTGGCAGCCTTTCGAAGCACGAATCCGGATGTCACAACGGCGCCCTACGCAGTGAACCTGATTGTGCACCGGACCAATCCTCGCTGGCAGGCGGATCTGGAACTGTGTGTAAAACACCAGGTGCCTATCATCATTACCTCTCTCGGCGCCGCCAGCCAGGTGGTGGAAGCGGTTCACAGCTATGGCGGCGTGGTGTTCCATGACGTGACCAACCAGAAGCATGCCCGCAAGGCAGCGGAGGCGGGGGTTGACGGCATCATCGCCGTGGCGGCGGGTGCCGGTGGCCATGCGGGCACCACCAACCCGTTTGTTCTGGTTCATGAAATCCGGGAAGTATTTGATGGCACGATTTTGCTCGCCGGCGGGCTGTCCCATGGTGAGGACCTGCTGGCGGCCCAGGCCCTGGGCGCGGACCTGGCCTACCTGGGCACCCGGTTTATCAACACATTCGAGTCCCAGGCCGACGAAGCCTACCGGAACATGATCATTGAGGCGGTGTCTGGCGACATTATTCATACACCGGCGGTATCCGGTGTGCCCGCCAGTTTCATGCGCCAGAGCCTGGAAGCGGCCGGCTTCCCCATGGACAAGCTGAACCAGGCCGGCGAGATCAACTACGGGGAGAAGCTGAAGCCCATTGATGATGAAGCCAAGGCCTGGAAGACCGTGTGGTCCGCCGGCCAGGGGGTCAGCCAGATCCACGACGTGCTGACCGTCCCGGACCTGGTGAGTCGGTTGACCGACGAATACAGCAGCGCCCGGGAACGCCTGCTATCTCCAGGGCACTAAACCTGGAACTGTGAGGCTTTATCCTTCAGTGCGGTCAGTGTCCGGGCAATCTGGCCGCTGGCCTCATCGGAGCGCTCAATGGCTTCCACCGTTTCCCGGGAGGAGCCGGCAATATCACTCACGCTCACGCTGACCTCACTGGCATGCCGGCCCTGTTCTTCCGCCACGGATGAAATTGCCAGTGCCCGATCCTGAAGGCTGCTGAGCAACTGGTTGATCCGATCGAAATGTTCATCGGCCCGGCGGAACTCCGAGGACGATTCCGCAACCTGGCCTGACACTTCACCGATAGCGCTGACCGCCTGTCGACTGCCCTGCTGCAAGCGTTCGATGATGGACTGGATTTCGGTGGTGGATTCCTGGGTTCGGCTTGCCAGGGTGCGGACCTCATCGGCCACCACGGCGAAGCCCCGGCCAGATTCCCCAGCCCGGGCCGCCTCAATAGCGGCGTTCAGTGCCAGCAGGTTGGTTTGCTCTGCGATGGCACCAATCACCGACAGCACCGAACCGATTTCCTTGCTCTGGTGGTCCAGCTGATTGACCGCCTCCACCGCCTTTTCTACATTGCGGACCACCTGATCCAGCCGGTTGCGCACTTCCCGGGATATGCCTGCAGTGGCCTCGCTCTCGGAACTGACATTGCTCACTGAGCCGGCAATGTCCTGAATGTTTTCCGCCACCTCCGAAATACTGCCGGACATGGCTTCCATGGTGCCGGACACCTCGGCCACATCCTGCTCCTGACGATTCACCGCGGCCACGGCACTGCGGCTTATGTCGCCCTGAGCCTGGGCCTGGCCGGCGGCCGATTCGGCAGACTCTTTGACTTCCGAGACCAGCTCCTGGATTCGGGCAATAAAGCGGTTCACGCCTTGCGCCATTTCCGTGAGCTCATCCTTGCCTTTCATGGAAACCCGGCGGGTGAGATCGGCCTCACCATCGGCGATACCCCAGATCGCCGAGCTTAGACGGAAAACCCGGGGCAGCAACCCGCCACCAAGCACCAGTGCCACCAGCAGGATCAGAACCACCACGGAGCCAATCGCCAGCATACTGAGATTGGCGGAGAGGCTTGAAGCCTCGGCATTCAGTGCTTCCACCGTGCTCTGGATTCTGGAGCGGGTGTCTGAATCCATGCCGGCCAGCTGCTGCTGAAGGCGCTGGTTCACCTGTTCGGTTTCCGCCTCCAGAGTGTCGCGAAGGGCGTCAATGCTCCCGGTAATCGTGGCACTGAATTCCTCTTCCAGGGCAGCCAGATCACGGTTGATGCCTTCCAGAGACAACCCCAGCTTCAGCTGGCCAATGGCAGAACCCTGAGGCGCGATATCTGCGGTGATGATGACAACGTTGGGGTCACGACTTGCCGCATCCAGGACCTTATTTGCCGCACCACGGCCTTCCCCCTGCTCCATTAAGGTGCGCACCCGATCGTCGGTGCGATCGACATAACGGGTCAGACGGTCGCCATACTGATCGTAATAAACCGCAAACAGCACCGATTCCCGGGCATCGGCCAGTTCCACCAGATCGGTAAGGCGAGGTATATCCCGATCCCAGATCAGCGGAGCAGCGACTGCAGCCAGCACATCGGCCAGCCCCTGTGCTTCGGCCATGACAGCGGTTCGCACGTTGCCTGCAACGCGTTCCTGTTGTGCAGTCTGCTGGCGGGTGAGCTCGGCGGAGAGTTCCTCGGTGGTCTTCTGCCGCATGGTCTCCAGACGGGTTCGGACATCCTCGCGGGTATCGCCGAAGGAGGCGCTGACCTGCTGACTGCTGGCCTCAAGGGCAGACCCTGCGGTGTTGACCAGGCGCTCCACCTGACTGGAAATCAGCCACTGGCTGACCAGGACCTGAACCAGGCCGGCAACCACCAGAACAATGAAAACCGGTCGGAGAAGGCGGCTTGAGATCAGCCGCCTGATAAAACTGAGTGACATACGGACTCCGCGAGCATGTGAGCTTCATGCATCCTGCACAGTCGGTAACAGCGTCCCTGCGAAGCGTGTCCGTATGTATAGCAAAACCCGGGCCGGCGTGGGCCGCATTTATGTACGGGTTTTGTAGTTAATCGTCATCGTCTTCTTCGAGTTCGATTTCGTCG
>CAZFQI010000192.1:0-4707 GCA_964520755.1 uncultured Marinobacter sp.
GCGTTGATCGACTGGTTGGAAGCAGAGTAACAAGGAATTACAGGGTGCCACCACACTCGATCCGGTAACCAAGGTCAACCACCTGTTGGCCCATGGTCCCGCCGGACAGGCGAGCGATCAGGGCCTCAGCCGCTCTCTGCCCCACCTGCTCACGTGGCGTAATGACGCTGGCCAGCGTCGGTACCATGACCTGGCCAACATCGTGGCCGTGGAAGCCTGCTATCGCCATCTGGCCCGGCACGTCGATACCCTGCCGCTGGCACTCGAAAAACGCGCCTATAGCCACGTCGTCGTTGGTGCAGAAGATCGCGTCAGTGTCCGGTGCTTCGGTGAGTATGCGTTGCAGCAATGTGGCGCCGACGCTGAATGATGAGCGCTGTTCACTGCGCAGGGTAACCGGAGTCAGCCCCTGCTCCTCCATGGCGCGGGTGTAACCTTCCTGTCGCTGCAACGTGCGGGCATCCAGCCGAACCGCCAGGTACACGACATGGCGGCGACCGCGACGAATCATCTCCCGCACCATGTCATAGGCCGCACGCACATTGTCAAAGCCCACCGCCTGCTCGAAGGGCGGTGTGTGGGTGTCCATGATTTCCACCGTGGGCACGCCCGCAGTCCCCAGCATTCGCAGGGTGCGGTCGGTGTGCTGGCTTTCCGACAGGATCACGCCATCGACGTTATAGGACAGCAGCGAGGCCAGACTGCGCTCTTCCACCTCGCGGCTGTAACCGTAGTGGGCCAGCATCAGGTGATAGCCCGCCGGCTCGGTGACTGACTCGATCCCCTTGATGACATCGGCGAAGACCTGGTTGGTCAGCGATGGCAGCAGCACGCCGATGGCATGACTGGTGGATTTGGACAGCAGGTCTGGCGCCCTGTTCGGGATGTAGCCCAGAGCCTCAGCCTCGGCGAAAATCCGCTCGCGCATGTGTTCAGACACATTGTCGCCGCCCCGCAGGCAACGGCTCACGGTCATTTTCGTGGCACCGACCCGATCGGCAATATCCTGCAGTGTTGGGCGCTTATTCTTCACCATTCAGTTTTCCTGCCTCCGGCCAGGTGTGCCCAGCGCTGACAGGCAGCGCTCAACAATCCGGTCGGGCGGTTCGCAGACGTCCACGACAATGGCCCTTTCCCCGGGCTCCGGCTCCTCCAGCGTGCGAAACTGGCTTTCGAGCATGGACCGACCATTGAAGTAGTGATCTTCCCGACTGGAATGCCGGGACCAGATGGTTTCCATGTCGCCCTTGAGATAGACAAACTGCAGTGACGGATTACCCGCCCTCAGCCGGTCACGGTAAGCCCGCTTTAGGGCGGAACATGCCAGCACCAGGCCGCCGTGCTCACGCTTGACCAGCCCTGAAAGATCATCCAGCCAACCGCTGCGATCGGCATCGGTCAGCGGCACACCACTGGCCATTTTGGCCACGTTGGCCGGGCTGTGAAAGTCGTCGGCGTCGAAAAACGGCACCTGAAGACGTTCCGACAGCCGGGTACCAATCAGGCTTTTACCACACCCGGAGACACCCATGACGATGATTTTGGAAACGCTCATATCATTGCCACCACAAGGCCAGTTGCGGGAATGCGATCAACAGGGCCAGCGCAACAATCTGCAAGGCAATAAACGGCAATAGTGACCGGAAAATCTCGCCGAGGGTGATGTCCTTGGGGGTTACCGTTTTCAGATAGAACGCGGCCGGGCCAAAGGGCGGTGACAGGAAGGATACCTGCATATTCATGCAGAAAACCACACCGAACCAGATCGGGCTGTAGCCCAGCTCCGTGACAATGGGCACGAAAATCGGCATGGTCAGGAGAGCCACCCCGACCCAGTCCAGGAACATGCCCAGAATCAGTAGAATAAACATCATGAACAGGATGGTGGTTAGCCCATCGCCGCCACTGACTGCAAAAACCATCTCGCGGACAAACTCGATACCGCCCATCAGGTTATAGACGCCCACAAGAGCGGTGGCGCCGATGCCGATCCAGATGATCATGCCACACACCCGCAGCGTACTGATTGTGGCTTTGCGCACCATGGCCAGAGACAGCTCGCCCCGGATCCAGGTACTGATGGCAATTCCCAGCACACCCAGGGCCGATGCTTCGGTAACCGACGCCACGCCGCCATAGATGCTGCCCAACACGACCACCACCGACAGAATCGGGAACAGCAGGGCCTTGAAGAAGTTCGGCGCTGGGGTGTCCGGCTGGTCCTGGTCGGAGGGGATGGGGGCCATCTCCGGCTTCAGCCAGACCCTGACCAGCACGTAGCCCATGTAGAGCAGCGCCAGGATCAGCGCGGGCAGGAACGCGCCCTTGAACAGGTCACCAATGGAGACGTTCGCGGTCAGGCCATAAATGATCAGGACAATGCTCGGCGGCAACATGGTGCCCAGCGCACCACCGGCACAAGTGGTACCAATGGCCAGCTTGCGATCGTAACCCAGGCGCAGCATCTGCGGCAGCGCCAGGATGCCGAGCAACACGGTTTCGCCACCGATCACCCCCGACATGGAAGCAAGGATTACCGCCACCACCAGGGTCTGGAGGGCGACACCACCGCGCAGCTTACGGCCAAAACGAGCCATAGCATCAAACAGGTCCCGGGCAATCCCGGAATGATCCAGTAGCGACGCCATCAACACGAACATCGGCACCGCCAGGAAAACGTAGTTTCCGATAAAGCTGTAAAGACGACTGCTGACAATCGGCAGCGCGTCAGGGCCAAACCAGCCCAAGGCAAAGACCAGGGCCACCAGGCCGGTGGCAAAGGCCAGCTGCATGCCGGTCAGCAACAGTACGATCAACATCAGCAGCATCAGCAGGCTGCCGTAGCCAATTCCGAGGGAAGCCAGCTCAAACATTGTCTTTCTCCCCGGTCGGTGCCGGACCACGCAGATCACGAATCAGGTGCAGGACAAACTGGAGGGTCATGACAGCAATCGCCACCAGAATGATCACCTTAAGAAAGGCGGGAAATGGCGGATTCCAGGCCGACCCGGAGGTCTCCAGGCGCCAGCCGCCCCAGGGTGCCCAGACAGCGCCCCTGGCCATGAACCAGCTGGCATAGAGCAGCATCGAACAAAACGCCAGCCCGAACAGATGGTGAACCACCCGCAGCCAACGCTGGACGGCCGGGGACACGGAGTCGTAGATCAGCACAATACGCACGTGGCGATCGGTGGCCAGGGCATAGAGCCCACCCAGCACGAACAGGGTGGCACCGGCGAAGGTAACCGTTTCATGCACCCAAAGCGTCGGCGAACCGAACACGTATCGGCGGACAATCTCGTAGAAAGACACCAGAACAATCAATGCGAACACCAGGCTCAGCTTTTTTCCCAGCCAGACAATGGCGCGGTCAAGGCGGGTAAAGCCGATATCCTCGTCGGTTTCGGGCAGCAGATCACCCCGGGCCGGAGTGCGCTCCGGCCCGGAGGAAAGGTTTGCAGTAGACATAATCAACTCCGCGCACTGGGCAGGCCTTGCCCACCCAGTTACTGGTTACGGGTCACCGCCTTCAGAGCAGGCCCTGAGATTCCAGATAGCCGGTTACCGACTGATAGACTTTCTCGGCATTGGGGGATTGCTCAGCGTATTTCTTCCACTGATCCCGGGCTATGGTCCGAAACTTCCGGCGCTCTTCCGCCGACCAGTCATGAACGGTGACATCAGGATTGGCGCGGGCTTCCCTGACGGCCTTCTTGTCCGCCATGGCCAGCTGGGTGCTGATATCCTGGGCGAAGTCCCGGGCCGAGACGGTCATGATTGCCTGAATGTCCTCGGGAAGCTTTTCCCAATCTTCCAGGTTCATGGCAATTTCGATCAGCGGCAGGGAGTGGAAGCCCGGGTACACCGGATGCGGGGCAATCTCGTGCAAACCGGCTTCGTGGTTGGTGGAGAACACCGTGTAGTCGGCAGCATCAATAACACCCTTACTCAGTGCGGTATAGACCTCGGAACCTGGCAGGTTCACTGGCGCCGCCCCGGCGGCGGCAAACACCGACTGCACCAGACCTTCCGGTGCACGCATCTTGAGGCCTTTCAGGTCCTCCACACCGTCCAGCGGTTTCTTCGAAACAAACGACTCCAGGCCAGTGCCACCACCGCCAACAAACTTCACGCCATAGGGCGCGTAGAGCTCGTTCATCAGCTCATAGCCACCGCCAAAATTGATGTAATCGATGAGCTGGTCCGGGCTGGACCAGGCGCCCACGGTATTGCCAATTAACCCGAACGCGGGATCCTTGCCGGAAAAATAACCGGTCACCGACACATGGCCATCCAGGACGCCCATATTCATGGCACCGAGAGTTTCGGTATGGCTTACCACACTGCCCACGGGCAGCAAATCAATGGCAACACGGCCACCGGTCATTTCTTCGACGCGGTCAGCCCATTGCTGCTGAATCTCGAAGTTCTTGACGCCAGAGGGATCGGAGGACTGGAACTTGAAGGTGTAATCCGCCGCGAAGGCGTTAAAGGCGAGTGCAGCTGACAGTAAGCCAGTCGCGAGTCGGGTCGGGAACATAATCGCGTCTCCTGATTGTTTTTGTGCCGGCAGATGTTACCGGTAACATCAGAAGCGTATCGAATTCGGAAATCACTTACAAGGGTGTTTTTTGAGCAGGAAACAGTAGGGAATAAAAAAACCGGCCTGCCAGATAGCAGACCGGTGAAACGTCAGGGTTTGCGACG
>CAZFQI010000193.1:0-4669 GCA_964520755.1 uncultured Marinobacter sp.
TGGACTGGTCAGGCAGCGGGCCGAACTCGGAACGCAGGGCAGCAACCATCCAGCCAGACAGGTACAGGTAACGACGCTTGGTGGTACCGAAATGCTTCTTGATCGACAGCATCTTCTGCTGGCCGATGAAGCCGTGCCAGCAGCCCAGGGACTGGGTGTACTGGGAAGTGTCGTTGTCGTAGTTCGCCATGTCTTCGCGCATGATCTTGGCGGTGTACTTGGCGATGTCCAGACCAGTCTTGAACTTGTTCTGGGCGCGCATGCGAGCGGCGTGCTTCGGGTTGATGGCGTTCCAGGTCGGGTGCTGCTTCAACAGGGAAGCAATCTGGTCAACGTCTTGTGCGTAGGGCATTGTCTCAATCCTTTCTACGTTGGTTTTCTAAGTCGATGTGGAGAAGCGTACAGCAACTTCCGAAGCCAACAACCTGCTCACTTTTTGAGCGAAGCGCTGACGTTGACGGTTACTTTAGTGGTTTCAATTTTATAATTGAAATTTATATGATCTATTTTCAGCATTTTTCTGATGAATGGGTAACAGGGTCGGGTTTTGAGATGGATCAACGCTGAAACAGTAGCTATTGTTATTGTGAACAATGATCATTTCCCATCAGAATCCATCAGGCGCAAACAGTGTTCTATCTGCGAGCTTTCAGCCATTCCCTCCTGCACGCCCTGAAGAATCTGTTTCCGATCGTCGCTGTCGTTGTTTTCTTCCAACTCGTCATTCTTCAGCAAATGCCGGAGAACACATTGGCGATGGCCGTAGGGTTACTGATCGTGGCTGTTGGCGTCGCCCTTTTCCTGCAGGGTCTTGAACTCAGCATTTTCCCGGTCGGCAAGAGTCTCTCCAATCAGTTTGCCCGACGGGGTTCAGTGCCCATTTTGCTTTCGTTCGGCTTTGCAATGGGTTTCTCGGCGGTGGTGGCAGAGCCGGCACTGATTGCCGTGGCGCAGCAGGCGGAAGAAATCAGCGAAGGCAAGATCAAAGCCCTGACGCTCAGGATCCTCGTAGCCGTCTCTGTCGGGCTGGTGGTTGCCCTTGGCGTGTTCAGGACCATCTTCGGTTATCCGCTTCACTGGTTCATGATCATCGGCTATATCGTTGTGGTGATCATCACCTGGTTCGCACCGCCGGAGATTGTTGGCCTGGCTTATGATTCCGGAGGCGTAACCACCAATATTGTCACGGTCCCTCTCATTGCGGCCCTGGGCATCGGTCTGGCGGCCTCCATTCGAGGTCGCAATCCGTTACTCGACGGCTTCGGCCTGGTGGCACTCGCCGTAATGGTCCCCATGATCACCGTTCAGCTGTACGGGATTGTGGTGTATTCCGGTGAAACTGCAGATCCGACGGGGCTGCCAATCCTGACCCAGAATGAAGCAGCCGATCAAACCCCGGTTCTGCTGGGCATGCTGCTCGATCTTGCCGGAATGCTCCGGGATGTCCTGCCGATCATCATTACCATCCTGTTCTTTCAATACCTGATACTGCGCCGGGGGCTGACCAATCCCCGCAAGATCCTGTTCGGATTTGCGCTGGTGGTCCTGGGACTGTATGCGTTCGTGGTCGGCCTGAAACTCGGCCTGTTTCCCATTGGCACCAGTATGGCCCGGCAATTGATGGGCATGGAGGGATTCGTATTCGTTTATCTCTTCGCGTTCATGATCGGCTTTGCCACCACCATGGCCGAACCCGCATTGATCGCGATCGGGCATCAAGCGGAACAGGCAGCCGCCGGAACCGTAAACGGCAACGCCATCAGGATCATCGTGGCAGTTGGAGTTGCTGTGGGGATAACGCTTGGGGTTCACCGGATTATCAGTGGCGATTCAATTCACCATTACATCATTGGCGGCTATATTCTGGTCATCATCCTGACCGCGCTGGCGCCCAGGTACATCATACCCCTGGCGTACGATCTTGGCGGGGTAACCACCTCAGAGGTTACCGTGCCATTGGTGACGGCACTGGGTATTGGCCTGGCCAGCAGTATTGAAGGCCGCAACGTCCTGATCGACGGTTTCGGCCTGATCGCCTTCGCCTCCATCTTTCCGATTGTGACGGTGATGAGCTACGCCATCATTGTTGAAATGCTTGCAAAGCAGAGGAAAACAGACTCATGAAATTTTCGGTACTGGTTGCAATCGTTCCCGAGGATCACGAGCAGGACTGCGTTGATGCCTCAAGAGATCTCGGCGCCGGGGGCATCACTGTGCTTTCCGGTCGCGGTATCAGCAACACTGCCAAAAAAACCTTCTTCGGGCTGACCTACGACGGCAGCCAGAGCGTTCTGTTGATGGTGCTGGAGAGGGGGCTTTCCCTCGATGTTCTAAAGGCCATCCAGAAGATTCTGATGCCAGACCATAACGATTCAAAAGGACTTGTGTTCACGCTTCCCCTCGAACACCTGGGCGGGATCGATATGTCACAGGTCGAGAAGTTTGAACAACACCTTAAAGATTCACTGTAGCCGGAGAACAACCATGAAACTGGTCAAAGATGTGATGGTGCGGGACGTGATTACCATCTCTCCGTTTGCCAGCATCCGTGAGGCGCTATCACAGATGAAACAGCATTCGTTGAAGTCGCTGGTCGTGGAAAAAACAAGCGAGCACGATGCCTGGGGTCTGATCACCTATACCAATGTACTGAAAACCGTCATCGCCGAAGACGGCGACATAGACCTTCTGAATGTCTATGACGCTTGCGCCAAACCCGTGATCAGTGTCGGCGAGAATCTCAACGTCCGGCACGCGGCCAGCCTGATGAGCAAATACCGGGTAAAACGTCTTCTGGTGCTGGCCGACAATGATCTAAAAGGCTTTGTGGTCATGGACGATATTATGGCTGCCCTGCTCGATAGCATAGACTGAGTAGCCCTCAGGTCAGGCTCATCACCACCAGCCGGTCACCCGGCTGCAGCTCCAGATAGTCTTTCCGGGGCGGATTCAATTGCAAATGGCGTCCACGGTCATTGGCCGTGTTGCGAAAGACACCGAGGGCCAGCTCACCTTCTGCTGCCACGGCCTTTTCCAGAACCTGAAAGGTCGCACTGGCGGGCAACGGGTAGTCTGCGGGATCCCGGAACTGAATTTCAGCACCGCCCACGGTGAACAACTCATCCAGCACGACCCGAAGCTCCCGCCGCAAGGCCACCTGGGCCAGAACGTGACTCAGAATCATGGGGCTGATCATCATCTCACTCTGGTGCCCCTCCAGCAGGTGCCGGTTATCAGGATCACTCAGCTCCATAATCAGCTGTGGCCGCCGGGCAAAGTCGGCCAGGATATCCTCGAGCTGGAGGTACCCCACCATTGCCCGAGCATCGGCCTCTTCGCCGGAGGCCAGCCGATCGCTGCTAAGCAGGATAACGGTATCGTAGCCTGCCGGCCCGATCCTGCGCAGCTCACCCTCCACCATGTAATCTGCCTCAATGTGGCGACAGGCCAGGCGATCGGCATTCTCGACGTATTGGGCGATGGCCTGTTCCCGCTCAGCCTTCGGCACCACGGACACCAGATCCACTTCAAAATGACGGTGCCCGTAGCTCAGGAATTCCGCGATCAGGCTGGGCACCCGCCGGTTCCAGCCCAACACCAGAACCCGGTGGTTCACCTGGTCGGCAGGCCGGTCAACGCGCACCGCCTGCCCTCTCTCCAGCGCCGGCAAGAGTGCCTTTTTCGGATCCGGTTCCGTCTCGGAATAGTCCCGGGCCATGATGACCACCCGATCCGCCGGTTCAATTCGTGAGTTCGAGGGCGCCAGCAGCTGGACGTCCCAGCCTGCATCGCGGTGTTTCAAAAGCCCCAGCACGATAACCTCGGGCCGGGCCGCAGCCAGCTCGCCGAGTGTCATTCCGCCCAGCGACTCTCCGCCGCGGATATAGATCTCGTTGCCCTCACCGGCTGTAAGCAACTCGTTGAACACTTCCGACAGGCCGGGATGAAGAATGTTCTGCACCATCAGACGACTGATGGTGGCATCGCCGGCCACCACTTCCACCGCGCCGGGATAGGCCCGTTCAATCACCGGGAGCTTGCGCACGTCCTGGATCTCAGCCACGACAAACGGCAAAGAGGACTGTAAGTGTCTGGCCTGGGCGGCAATCGAAAGCAGCGCCTTGACCGTTTCCACGTCCGATGTCACCAGGCTGCCAGCCTCGTGGGCCGCACTGGGGACGATCACGGCTGCAGCGTCCAGGCAGGCTACCCGGTGCAGGGCATCCGGCTGGATCGCTGACCCTGAACGCAGAATGATCTGGCGGGCTCTGCGCCCGATACCCGGCTCACTCCGCAGCTCGTGAACCTGAGCCGCAGAGGCGCCTTCAGACAACACCACCAGATTCAGTTTCTGGGCGTCATGCTTTTCGAGAAACCGTCGCATCCGGCCACTGGAGCCCAGCAATTCAGAGAGCAAAGGCAAGGTCTGGCTGGTCCAGCCCAGTACCACCACATGGTTTTTAAGAGTCACCGGTGTGAGGCCGCGCTCAAGGTCGGCCATTTTGGCAATCAACCACCGTGTCAGGATGGCTACCAGGGTACCCATGAACACCACATAGCCGCTGATGGTCAGCAGGGTGGAAACAAAGCGCTGCCAGGTTCCTACATCATCACCCAGATAGCCGGGGTCGGTCAGCCTAAGGAAAGCCCACCAGATGGCCGAGCCCGG
>CAZFQI010000194.1:0-4594 GCA_964520755.1 uncultured Marinobacter sp.
TATGGACAGTAAAGGTGTTGCGCAGATTTTTTATCAGATCAGCACCGTGACTCTGGTGGCCATTGTGGTTGGCGCTGCCGCTTCGCTGGCGGCGATCGGCTTTGTTGATGCCGTGCATTACCTGAATGAACGGCTGCTGATCTCTCCCTACGCCCGCGTGCTGGCGGAAGACCGGCCGACGCTGGTGGCGGCTGCGACGCTTCTTGTTCCAGCGGCCGGTGGGCTGGTTGTTGGCCTGCTGGTTCATTTTCTGGTAAGGGAGAAGCGTGGCCTGGCGCCGCCGGATGCGATTCTGGCGGCACAAACCAGCGGTGCTGCGCCGGGATTCAGAAGTGGCCTGGTTTCTACCCTGGCGGCCCTGGTTTCTCTGGGCAGCGGGGCGTCGGTTGGCCAGTATGGTCCTCTGGTGTACCTGGGTGCGATGTTCGGTAATCTGGCCGGGCAGTTACGACTGAACCTCCGTCATCAGCGCTCCATTGCCATCGCCTGCGGGGTGGCGGCGGCAATCTCGACCGCTTTCAACGCCCCCATTGCGGGGCTGGTGTTCGCCCATGAGGTGATCCTCCGGCATTATTCACTCCGTGCCTTTGCACCGGTTACCGTCGCAGCGGCTACTGGTTACATTGTTGCCAATGTGATTTTTGATCGCCCGGCTCTGTTCCTGGTGAATTTCGATCGGGTGGAGCACAGCTACGAGTTTGTTTTCTTTGCTCTGGAAGGGGTGCTTTGTGCCGGGCTGGCCTGGGTGTTCATGCGACTGCTCCGGGCGAGCGCGAGCATCGCACGGCGCTACATAGGCTTGCCCTGGGCGCGCCCCGCTGTCGCTGGCCTTCTGTTGGGGATGGTAGCCCTGTGGATACCGGAGGTGCTGGGGATCGGCCAGGAAACCCTTCGGTTTGCCACCATCGAAGGCGCCTTTGGCATTGGCGAACTGGGGCTGATCATTGTCGCCAAGCTGGTGGTGACGGCTCTCTGCGTCGGATTTGGGTTTGTGGGTGGCGTGTTCAGCCCCGCGTTGCTGATTGGCATTCTGTTCGGCGCCTTTTACGGATTGGCATTGCCTTACCTGGCACCGGTGCCACACTCCGGCCTTGTCGTTTATGCCATCTGCGGCATGATGGCCCTGGCCAGCTCTGTGATAGGGGCGCCATTGACCACCATCCTGATCGTATTCGAGCTGACCCGAAGTTACGACCTGACCATCGCCGCCATGGTCTCCGTGGTCTTTGCCAACCTTATCTCCTACCGGGTGATCGGGCGTTCGCTGTTCGACCTGCAACTCCGCGCCCGGGGATTTGATCTGTCGCTGGGGCGGGATAAGGCGATTCTGCAAACCCACCGGATCCGGGATTACCTGTCTACCGAATACACCGCCGCGCCTGATCAGGACACCGTGGGGGACATTCGTCAGTGTCTTGTGAGAGAAGGCCGTGCCGAGGCCATGGTTGTCGACAGGCAGGGGAGGCTGCTCGGCGTTATCCGGCTGCAGGGTATCGTGAACAGCGAGGCGGAAACACCGGCAACGGAGGCAATGATTCGCTCGTTCACCCGCTTTGATGAAGAAACCTCGGTGTGGCAGTCCATGGAGCTGCTGCGGGGGTTTTTGGGTGAGGCCGTTCCGCTGGTAAATCGCAATGGTGAGCTGTTAGGCGTTGTTCCGGAGGAAGCCGTTATACGGGCCTATCTGGAAATTGTGCACAATTTGCGGGAGGAAGAGAATGAAGCGGCGTAGCCCGATGCCTCTGGTTCTCATCGTGGCTGGTGTTTTCTCGGTCCCGGCCGTGTCGCAGGCCCAAAGCGAGCAGCAGGGACCGGAGGCGCTGACAGTGGCAACCTGGGGCGGGTCTTATGAGGAAAGCCAGCGCCGCGCCTACTTTGATCCCTTTACTGAGGCCACAGGGATTCCGATCAAAACCGTGCATTACGACGGCGGCATAGACGTCCTGCGGGAGCACCTCGCCAGCGGCGAGGTAGAGTGGGATATTGTCGACATGATCCAGTCCGATGCCAGCGCAGCGTGTGAAGCGGGCCTTCTGGCACCCATCGATTCGGACATTCTTGTGCCGGCACCGGACGGCACCCCGCCGGCAGAAGACTTCATGGATGGAGCAATTCACCGGTGCTTTGTCACCCAGATCGTGTTTTCCACCGTTATCGCCTTCGATGACCGGGCCTTTCCCGGTGTGAAACCAGACAGTGTGGAGGATTTCTTCGATCTGAAAACCTTTCCCGGCAAACGGGCGCTGCGTAAATCACCGGTCGGGATGCTGGAATGGGCATTGTTGTCGCTGTCGGTGCCTCGTGAGCAACTCTACGATTTGCTCAGTACACGACGGGGCCTTGAGCTGGCCGCCCGGAGGTTGGACGAGATACGGGATTCGATTATCTGGTGGACCCGCGGGCAGGAGCCGGTGGACTTGCTGACCAGCGGCCAGGCGACCATGGCGACTGGCTATAATGGCCGCTTCTTTCATGCCCGGGCCATGGAAGGCGCACCCATTTCAGTGATCTGGGATGGCCAATTGATCGGGTTCAACAGTTGGACCATTGTTCGTGGCACGCATCAGGCGGAACAGGCTGCGGACTTCATTGCATTCGCCACCCGGCCGGAAAACATGGCGGCCCAGGCCAGCCTGATCAGTTACGGCCCGGCCAGGAAGTCCGCCCAGAAAAGGGTAGGCTTGCACACCGATGTGGGGGTGCCCATGCGACCTTATATGCCAACGGCTCCTTCCCATATGGACAACGCGGTTATTCGGGATCACCACTGGTACTCCCAGACGGTGGATCTCCGGGAGGAGTGGTTTCGGGAGTGGCTAGAGGAGTAGGCCGACGATTCCTGAAGCTGGAATAGGGAGACAATTCTATGCACAACGCAGCGATCGCCCGAAAGTTTCACGAGTTAGCCGATTTATTGGAAATCCAGGGCGCCAACCCCTTCCGGGTGCGCGCTTACCGTAACGCCGCCAGCATTGTGGAGGGCTCGTCCCGGCCCCTGGAGGATAGAGTGGCCGAGGGTGAAGACCTGAGTGCCATCAAAGGAATCGGCGAGGACCTGGCGGGTCAGATCAAGGAGTTGGTGGAAACGGGCGACCTGTCCCAGCTCCAGACGTTGCAGAAGGATGTGCCCGAGCAGCTCAGCGAACTGATGCGTCTGGACCAGTTAGGACCAAAGCGTACACGGGCCATCCATGATGAGCTGGGCGTCAGTTCACTGAAGGAACTGAAGCAGGTGGCTGAAGCCGGTAAAATTCGCGAGCTTTCGGGCTTTGGTGCCAAGACCGAGAAGAAAATTCTTGAGGGAGTAGACAAACTCAGCGACCGGGATCATCGCACCCGTCTGGGTGAGGCCGAACAGGTGGCCGCGCCACTGCTCGCGTATCTGGATGAGCTGGAAGAAGTCAGTCAGATCGAGGTAGCCGGCAGCTATCGTCGGCGCAAGGAAACCGTTGGTGATCTGGATATCCTGGTGGCCAGTGCCAACAGCGCGCCCGTAATGGAGCGCTTCACCCGCCATCCTGAGGTGGGGAGGGTCGTCTCACAAGGAAAGACACGCGCCACGGTGTATCTCAAGTCCGGCCTGCAGGTGGATCTGCGGGTGGTGAAGGCGGCCAGTTTCGGTGCCGCGCTGCACTATTTCACCGGCTCCAAGGCCCACAACGTGGCCATCCGCAAGATGGCACTGGAAAAGAAGCTCAAGATAAACGAATACGGCGTGTATCGTGGCCGCAAGCGCGTTGCCGGCAAGACCGAAACGGAGGTGTTCGAGCAGGTGGGACTGCCCTGGATCCCTCCGGAGCTGCGGGAGAACAGGGGCGAAATTGAAGCCGCGAGGGAGGAACGACTGCCTGACCTGGTGGAGGAAAAGGATATCCGGGGCGATCTTCACATGCACACCAATGCCACCGATGGCCGCAACAGTCTCAGGGAAATGGCCGAGGAGGCTAAACGCCTGGGCTATGACTACATCGCGATCACGGATCACTCCAAACGCCTGACCATGGCCAACGGCCTGGACGCCAAGCGCCTGCGCCAGCAGATGGCGGCCATCGACAAGCTCAATGATGAGCTGGACGGCATCCGGGTGCTCAAGGGCATCGAGGTGGACATTCTTGAGGACGGCAAGCTGGATCTGCCGGATGAAGTCCTGGATGAACTGGACATCACCGTGGGCTCCATACACTCCAAGTTTGAACTCTCAAAAAAGAAGCAGACGGAACGGGTGCTGCGGGCCATGGACAACCCGCGCTTCAATATCCTCGGGCATCCCACCGGTCGACTGATCAACGAACGTGAGGCCTATAAGATTGACCTGGAAGCTGTTATCGAGGCGGCTGCCGAGCGTGGCTGTTGCCTGGAACTCAACGCCCAGCCCAGCCGGCTGGACCTCGCTGGCCGGTACGCCGGACTGTTGCGTGAAGCCGGCGTGCTCGGGGCAGTGTCCACCGACGCCCACGCCACCGGCCACCTGGGCTTCATGCACCTGGGGGTGGCCCAGGCCCGTCGGGGCTGGATGGAGAAGAAGCACCTCATCAATACCCGCACGTTAAAGCAGTTGCAGAAGATACTGGCGCGGTGACCGCCGCCTGCGGCC
>CAZFQI010000195.1:0-4520 GCA_964520755.1 uncultured Marinobacter sp.
GGTCGCAAAGCGAACATTCAGATTTTGGGAAAACAACCCCGTTCTTGCCCTAGCATTTCCGGCCATTTGCTCCAATTCAGACCGCGAGACGGTCATTAAACGGCTTTCTGACCAACTCCAAAAGCCTGTGAAGCTCTCTAAAGTCGCCTCTATGAGCGTGCTCGATTGCCCGATTAATGAGGTCATTAGTTGGAACATTGACGGGGTTGGCGTTCATCAAAGCCTCGAAACATTGCTCCGGCGTTCTACCTGTCACCGTCAGACGCAAATGCCAGCGTCGATACCAGTCGAGATAAAGAGCAGCGTCCGAACCGAACAGAGCTGCACTTATGCCACCGCCTCCACTGTCTTCGGCCAATGTATGAAAAAATGAGTGATACTCGATCTTGTTTCTCGTAAGCAGCTGGCGAAAATCCTTGATTAACTGACTATCCTCGGGCATCTCACCTTCGAGACCCAGTCGTGCCCTCATCAGATTTAGTGAATAGTTCTCATACCGCACCTGAAACTCCCTGATTGCGCGTGAGGCTTCGGCAACCGCCCGGGACTCGCTGCCGTGGAACAGCCCAATAAGCGATTCTGCCAACCGGGAAAGGTTCCATTGAGCCGCAAACGCCTGGCTGTTGAACGCATATCGGCCAGTAATATCGCGGCCATTGGGGACGGCATCAGGATCATAGTAGTCCAGGAAAGCCGCTGACTCATAATGCAGCGTTTCTCCAGATATCGATGTCTTGTCGGTATCCATAACCCCATGTACGAAACCGAGGCTCACCCAGTGCGCGACTAATTTCGCCTGATTATCCATTGCCCAGCGCAAAAGAGAAAGGTAAGGATCCGGCTTTGTCATCAACTCAGGGCAAAGTCTGGCTATGGTGTAATCAGCCAGCGCCCGCAAGTCGTCCCGGTTTTGACGCCTTGCGAAGTATTCGAAGGTTCCGATGCTGACAGGGCAGGTAGCCACTCTGGCTAATATCGCTCCAGACCCTGAACTGTGGCCATCGATATTCTCCCCCGCTAAAGTCAACGCCAGCGGCCGTGTCGTCGGAACCCCAAAGGCATGCATGGCCTCACTCATCACATACTCCTTGGCGGCATGAGTAAGCGAGAGCCTGCCATCACCATCTTGGCTAAAAGGCGTTCTGCCATTTCCAACTAATTGGATATCCTTGCGCTGCTGGTACCGATCAATGACCTCGCCAATCAACAGTGTCCGCTCATCCCCAAGCTCGGCTTCAAATACCCCAAACCGATGGCCCGCGAACGCGGTCGCAATGGGCCGTGCTCCCACCGGCAAGTGATTTCCGCAAAACAATTCGGACAAAAGTCTCCCATTATTAAGCAAACCCGGGTCGCTCATTCCAAGATCACTGGCCAGGGAGCGATTCATCACAATCAGTTTGGGATTCACCACCGAGTCGGGTTTACAAGGCTTGAAAAACGATGCAGGAAGGCGTGCGTAGCTATTATCGAAGCACATCCCAGTCATGATCTGAGTCGGTCCATTATGTGTCAGGTGAGGTCGTGTGACTGCGTTCATCTGAACTAATCCGAAATTTTAATGTCGAAACGATACTATATACGGATTAGTCCTTTGTCAATTTAGTAGTGGAGCGCTATCATCAAGCTATGCCACATTCTTCCGAACGCCTAGCCGACTTATTGGTCCACCTTGCTCGACGCTCAGTTCAGAGCTCTGCCTCAGAACTGACGAGTGCGCAATGGGCCGCATTGCGTTTTTTTGCCCATGCCAATCGCTTTTCCAGGCAACCCTCCGTGTTTGCCACTTACCACGGGACCACGCGAGGCACGGCCTCTCAAACCGTTAAATCACTGGTGAAACTGGGCTACCTGGAACGAAGTCGGGGGCTGAGCGATCGCCGAAGCGCCGTGTTCGATGTTACACCGGCCGGGATGGAAGCCCTTGATAACGATCCTCTGAAGGATCTGGTCAAAACACTCGACGATTTGCCAAAAGATAAACGCGAAGCGCTCTGTGATGCCCTTTTAACGCTGAATAAAAGCACCGAGGAGTCCGAGAAAGGTCGCGAAGAGACGCATTTTGGAACTTGCTCGAACTGCAAATTTTTTCAGCAGGGTGGACAACAGGGGGGCGGCTATTGCACCCAATCCTCCGCAGCGTTGGACCTGTGTGACATTGACAAGCTTTGCTGTCGGTTCTCAAGCACCTGAGCGACAAGAAGGTTCCCTGAAGGCCCAAAAATCTTAGACCTCTATCATTACCTCCTAGAATCAAATAATTGCATCAGGGAGGGTTTAACAGGGCGCACCTCCGGCGAAGGCGGGGTGGTTTCGCAAAGTTGACCATCCCGTTCTTTCATCACGGAAAATTGCTGGCCTGAATATCTGAACGTCAACCTTATTCGCCCGACGTCTTCGCCCTCCCCTCGTTCCACAAGGGTAGAGACCTGGCCCGCACTCATAGCCTCCCGCAGCGCCGCCACTGAAATGCTGAAAAAGGAGGCGAGCAACTCGGCATCAACAATGATTTCAGAGGTATCAAACCGGATCAGATCCTCAGGAAATGTTCGCATTTTCAGTCTCCTTGACCCGTGAGGTAGAAATAAAGATCTTAAAAGCACGGATACCGCTATTTCGGGAATGTGGACAGAACAACCGGACCGGTATTTTTCATTAATACCTATCGCCCGCGCCAGAGACCTTCCCAGAAGGCGAGTTCGCATCGGGCCGCTTTTCGATAACAAGGTTGGATGACACTCTGTGCCTCCTCGCCCTGTCCGCATCGGTCAAGCTCAGCCTCAAATATACTCACTGTTTTATGGAACGCCGGGTCCATATAAGTAGCAATCCAGTCAGCGTAATCCGGATCAGTATCGGCCATCTGTGATTTGAGTTTTTGGGCAATTCCGGCATACCCCACAGCGCAAGGCGTTAGCGTCGCAATCAGTGCGACATAGTCCAACGAAGCCGCTTCAAGGATATCGAGATAGATCTTCGTTGCCTTAAAAGGTGAAGCCTGGTCGAGGCACTCCCTACCCACATCAAATTTGCTTGCAAGACGTCGATGCAATGCCAACTCTTCTTCCTGAGTCACTCTCTTCAGGTCCTGCCAGGTGCGTCGCATCGTTGCCTCATCAGCTAACAAGGCAGCTTTTTCCAGTGCAGCGACGTACCCGCGAAGATATAGCCAATCCTGCACAATCCAACGGCTGAATACTGTTCGTGGCAGGGAGCCATCGCCGATTCCGAGAACAAAAGGATGGTTGAGAGCATCGGCAAAAATCTGCGCGTTATCGTCGTACAGCTTTTTTGCAACCGTCATGCGCCACTTCCACTTCCACCAGGTCTTCGAGCCAGAATGCCAACGTAATCGCCAGATTCATGGCCATCCTTGGGTCGCTCGACGTAGTCACCAGCGCTAACCGGGTGAGTCGTCAGCGTTTGTGCCGTTTTCTCAATATGAAAGCCGGCAGACTCCAATGCAGCCAGCCTTTCCGCCGTCGTATGCCAAGTTGCCGACACCATAAAAGGCAGTGGATATGGGCTTCGAGGCGCTACGCCCGCCAATAAGTGGTGATCCCAGCTCCCGAGCTGAGCCGCGAGACAATAAAGGGTCCCAAACCCACTCTCGCGGGGAACATCAACCACAAGAATCTGGCCGCCAGGGCGCAACGCTTTCCGGGCTCTTGCGAACACCTGTTCCAGGTCACTTATGTAGGAGGTGGAACCGTTAAATAACAATAGATCAAAGAGTCCATCACCGAAGTCTGCCTCTTCAGCCGTCCCGATAATAACGTCCATTCCCCTGCTACGGGCTATCTCAGCCATTCCCTCGGCGGGCTCGATTCCGTCAGTAATTGTGATATTAAAGTCTCGCTTTAGAACGGCTTCAAACAGTCCCGTCCCACACCCTACCGACAGCACGCGGGGTGGTTTGTTTGCTGGCCACAAAAAGGCTAACAGCTGAACTTCGCTCTCAAGAAGCGCCTGATTGGCTCCAAACCAAGAGTCGTATTCATTCGCAAACAGATTAAATCCCGTTGAATCAGTCATGACCAGTCATCCCACGAAACAGACAAAGTAAGTTTTTCAGGCAATTATGAGGAAAATCGACTCAGTTGATAAAATCCTAACTCATATCCGATAGCGTATCGATACTAATTTGACAGTAGTGGCTCGCGACACATAATATCGCAACGACATCACATGCTAGTTTTAAACAAGCAGGCTCATCCATGGTTTGGTCGAGAACACAAGTGATCAGTCGTTTAAGGGTCCGGATTGGCCAAATCATTAGCGCGGCTGTCCTTGCCGTAGATAATTATGGAGTAATGGTATGGCGACCACTGACACCGAGGTGAACGAGCTGATCAAACGGGAATACGAGTACGGATTTGTAACAGACATCGAATCCGATACCTTCGAACCCGGCCTTAATGAAGACGTTATCGCCCGCCTTTCCGGCCTCAAAAAAGAACCGGAGTGGATGCTGGAGTGGCGTCTGAAAGCCTACCGTCGCTGGCTCGAGATGGACGAGC
>CAZFQI010000196.1:0-4507 GCA_964520755.1 uncultured Marinobacter sp.
ACATCGAACATGCGAGGACCTCGGAATCAGAAGTATTTAGTACGCGTAGTATCCGGATGTTCTGCTGTGAACAAAAATATATAAATCTGATTGATTCGTTCTTTTTTAAAGAATAGTCGGGTCGCAGTTTGTAAAACCATTTCGCAAACACCATGTTTGGGCCTCCATGAAAGGTTGCACCCATTGGCCTGGCGCTAATTGCCTAGTCGCCAGTCCCATGGAACGTGTGCACGAAATGAAAACCGCGAAATACCGAGGCAAGAGAATTGGATTGTGTAAAAAAAGGGGCATTCCTCGCTCGAAGAAAGAAGCACTCGACGCTCACCGCCGGGATTTACCATCCGAAACCCGAAGCGATTACGGCCGAGTACTGGGGTGTCTTTGTTGATAATACGCCTTACATATTATTGATGTCCGACGATGAGCGCAGCGCTCGCGAAAAGGCCGAGCAGTTGGCGCAGTCGGCAAATTTTCGCACGCTGCTTGAAGCAACACTGACAGCCTGTGAGCAGATTGAGGCGAAGCATGTTGATGGTCGCGCTGTGGATTGGTGTGAGCGACTCACGGTGATCAGCGCCAGTCGCTCCGGCGACGTTGAAACGGGGACGCGGGAAGTCGGTGAGATCAGGGCAATCCTGATGCCTGGTTGCCATCAGGCTGTGGCGGATACTTTGTGTATCGACGATACGCTGGCTACGGTTATTGATTCGAAGTTTCCGCAGGTTGCGAATTTTGATGATCTTCCAGAGCTTTCCGAGCGTGACGTGAAAATGTCGCTGGGTAATCTGGAAGCCCGCAAGCACCCACGAGGTGGTCACTAGGGGCGAATGCTCTCGACAACTAAAAACCGTTAATCAGGCCAGGCGAATTCTATATCTGATAACGCCGTTGTCCTCTTCCTGAATCCACTCAATGGTGTGGCCAGTGATCTCACACAGGGCCTGAAGGTCCTTTCGGCCGGTGGGGTCATCTGCCAGGAAATCGACCTGTGTTCCACTGGGAAGGTCTTTGGTCCGCTTTTTGAAGCGCAATACGGGGAGAGGGCATACCAGACCGACGGCGTCGATCTGGTATACCTCGGGCTGATCAGTCAAGGCGAACGCTCTCGGCGCTGGTTTGCTCCGCCGAAGACCAGCCAAACTGGTTCAGCACCATTGGTGCAGCCGTGGCAATGAGCAGGGCCGCGATAAAAGCCGAAATCATTACCTTCACGACGAGCCTCCTTTGCCTTGTTTGGCTTCAACCTCAGCGACCCACAGATCGTGGTGCTGACGAGCCCACTCGAGATCAACCTGGCCGTTGCCCATGGCGTCGAACGCACCTTCCATACCGACCGAGCCGATGTAGATGTGGGCAATGATGGCGATCATCATGACGAACGCCACGATAGAGTGCCAGATGTTGGCATATTGCATCTCTTCATGGGGGGCGAGATCAGTCGGGAAGCTGGTTCCCAGAACGCTGTTGATCACCGCGAACGTGTCGGCAAACATCGGCATCTGGAACGGAAACAGCAGAGACAGGCCGGAAAGAGAGACCGAGGCTCCCAAAATCATTACCGTCCAGAAAATGATTTTCTGGCCAGCGTTGAACTTCTTCGCGGAAGGGTGACCGTGGGTGAAGAGCCCGCCGCCTGCCTTGAGCCACTGCCAATCCAGTTTGTTGGGGATGTTATGGGCAACCCACATCACGAAGGTCATCACCAGGCCGAGCATAAAGGACCAGGCGATGTTGTTGTGGACCCACTTGGATCCGGCCGCAAGAGTTGCGAAGGCATCCGGCCCCATAACGGGGATCAGGAAGCTCCGGCCCATCAGTGTGATCAGCCCGGTTATGCCCAGGGCAATGAAAGAGCCTGCCAGCAACCAGTGTCCGAATCGCTCGACGGCTTTGAATCGTTGAATCGTGGTGCCCGCTGGGCCGCCATCGATCATGATTTTGCCGCGAACAAAATAGAACACCACCAACAGCGCTAGAAAGCCAAGGATTGCGCCGCCGCCGTAGGTGATGACTGGGCCTTCGCGCAGTTTGTACCATGGCATGCCCTGGTCCTGTATCAGAACCTTGTTGGCGGGGCCGGGGGACTGTACGGTGGGATCAATTTCGTTATAACGGATAGCGCGCCAGACATCGGCATCAGAGCGCCCTCCCAGAGTGCCCAGCTGACTACTGTCAGGCGCTGCGTCTGCAGGATTGCCCAGGTTTTCAGACCGGAACGATTCGTCTATTTCCAGCTGTTTCTGCCGGCGCATTATATCTTCGAGGGTTTGAGCTCCCCCGGTTGCAGTACGATCAACCGTCGGGGCCTCTTGCGCCCAGACAGGGTTGAACATCAGTGCCGCCAGCGCAAGGATGGCGGCACTAAAAAGTTTTGCTTTCATGAGAACACTCCAACGGAATCCACAAGAAGAGTTCGTTGCCTCGATGCGTTCCGGGGCCCAAAAGGGCCCCGGAACACTCAGGTCAGCTTATGCACCCTTCTTCTCGTAAGCTGTGCCCCATCCCCAGGCGCCGGCACCGAAACCACGGTTCACAACACGTTGGCGATAGATGTCCGCCACCTCGTTGCCGTCACCGGCCAACAGGGCTTTGGTCGAGCACATTTCCGCACAGAGAGGCAGTTTGCCCTCAGCAATACGGTTGCGTCCGTATTTGGAGAACTCGGCTGTTGAGTTGTCTTCTTCGGGGCCACCTGCACAGAACGTGCATTTGTCCATCTTGCCCCGGCTACCGAAGTTGCCCGCTTGCGGGAACTGGGGCGCGCCGAAGGGGCAAGCGTAGAAGCAATACCCACAGCCGATACACAGGTCCTTGGAGTGCAGTACGATCCCGTCTTCGGTCTGGTAGAAGCAATCCACCGGGCAGACGGCCATGCAAGGCGCGTCTGAGCAGTGCATGCAGGCTACCGAGATCGAACGCTCGCCTGGCTTGCCATCTTCGATGGTGACCACGCGGCGACGGTTGATACCCCAGGGGACTTCGTTTTCATTCTTACAGGCCGTTACGCAGGCATTACATTCGATGCAGCGCTCGGCGTCGCAAAGGAATTTTGCTCTTGCTTGTCCTTCAAGTGCCATGGTCTACACCTCTTGTTATGCCGGCATAATCGAACACAGGGTGGCTTTGGTCTCTTGCATCTGCGTGACCGAGTCATACCCGTATGTTTGAACCGTGTTGGTGGATTCACCCAAAACGATGGGGTCCGCGCCCTTGGGATACTTGTCCCTCAGGTCCTTGCCTTGATAGTGCCCGCCGAAGTGGAATGGCATGAATGCCACACCCTCTCCGACACGTTCGGTCACCATAGCCTTGACCTTGATCCGCGCGCCTTCCGGGCCGGAAACCCAGACATCATTGCCGTCACGGATATTCAGGTTGTTGGCATCGCGTGGGTTAACCTCGATGAACATGTCCTGCTGCAATTCAGCAAGCCAGGGGTTCGAGCGGGTTTCATCACCACCACCCTCATATTCGACCAGACGGCCGGAGGTCAGGATGATCGGGAACTCCTTGCTGAAGTCGTTCTTCTGGATTGACTCGTACAAGGTCGGCACCCGCCAGAAGGTCTTGTCTTCGTAAGTCGGGTAATCTGCCACCAGGTCGCGACGGTTGGTGTACAACGGTTCGCGATGCAGCGGTATCGGATCCGGGAAGTTCCAGACAATGGCGCGGGCCTTGGCGTTACCAAACGGTGCGCACTCGTGCTTGATGGCCACGCGCTGGATACCGCCGGACAGGTCTGTCTTCCAGTTGGTTTCCGGGCCGGCCACTGCTTCAATGCTGGCCCGCTCCTCAGCTGTCAGATCGCCATCCCAGCCCAGATCCATCAGCATCTGCATGGTGAACTCGGGGTAGCCGTCCTTGATTTCCGAATTCTTGGAGTAAACACCGTCTGCCAGAATATTCTGCCCGTTGTGCTCAACACCAAAACGTGCCCGGAATGTCAGACCGCCTTCGGAGACGGGCAATGACATGTCGTACAGGTTGGCTGTGCCTGGATGGTTCATCTCCGGAGTGCCCCAGGACGGCCATGGCAAGCCATAGAAATCACCATCGCAAGGTCCACCAACCGCACGCAGGGTGGTCCTGTCGAAGTGGTGCTGATATTTCATGTGCTTCTTGAGGCGCTCCGGGGACTGGCCGGTGTAGCCGATGGTCCACATACCACGGTTGAATTCGCGGGTGATGTCCTCAATCGACGGCTCATCGCCATTAATGGCGATGTTGCGGAACATGCGATCGGTGAAGCCGAACTTGTCCGCAAACAGTTTCATGATTTCGTGATCGACCTTGGAGTCGAACAGTGGCTCAACCACCTTTTCACGCCACTGCAGGGAGCGGTTTGAAGCCGTTACCGAACCGGAGGTCTCGAACTGGGTCGTGGTTGGCAGCAGGTAAGCACCCTCTTTGCGGTCGTGCAGCACTGCAGAGACGGTGGGGAAGGGATCGACAACGACCAGCAGGTCGAGCTTTTCCATCGCTTCCTTCATTTCCGTCATCCGGGTCT
>CAZFQI010000197.1:0-4503 GCA_964520755.1 uncultured Marinobacter sp.
CCATGCCCCACCAGCGGCTGCTCATCCAGCTTCCAGTCGCCGCTGTGGAAGACGTTACCGGCGGCTGTGCGAATCATCAGGGCATTGGGGTCCGGAATGGAGTGTGTCAGCGCCAGCCATTGCACGCTGAACGGCCCGATCTGTTTGCTCTGCCCTGTCTCCACCTCAATGATCGGAACGCGGTGAAGCAAATCGAACTCCGCCAGCTTGCGACGCAGAATTTCGGCAGTGAACCGGCTGGTGTATATCGGACACTGCAGCAGCGGCCAGAGATAGGGTACAGCGCCAACGTGATCCTCATGGGCATGGGTAATAACCAGGCCCGCAAGGCGGTCACGGCGGTCGGCAATGAAGGCCGGGTCTGCCATCTGTACGGGCGGCTCGCCCCGGTGATGCACAGTGCCATCGGCAGCAATGCGGCCAGGCTTCGGAAAGGTAACGCCGCAATCCACCATCAACCAGGCGCCGTCGTGGCCATACAGGTTGAGGTTCATACCAATTTCGCCGGTGCCACCCAGCGGTAAAAACCAGAGATCCGACTGCTCGGGAATCATTCGGCGACTCGGTCCAGATACTTCAACACCAGGTCCTCGTGTATGCCTTCCATTTCAATCAGTTTCAGCGCCGCCCGTATGTCATCAGCGTACTGGAGCACGGGCGAGTTTTTCGCAACCGCGATGTAGGATCGCTCTCCGGGCACAAAGAACGGTGAAACCTCAACATCAAGGCCCAGTTCCTCAACCGCATACAAACCCACAAGCTCTGGCGCAATCACCACATCCACCCGGCCCTTCTGCATCATCAGCATGAGGTTTTCATAACGGGGCGCCGGTTCTTTGAGCAGTTTCTCATCGTTATCAAACCGGGGAAAATACGAAGCGCCTTCAAGCACACCGATAGCTCTACCATACAGATCGTCGTAACGCTCAATACGGTGGTCTTTGCTCAGATAAAAGAACAACCGCCGTTCCGGAGGAAACGCCGGCGCCACGAATTCCATCAATTCGGCCCGCTCCTGGGTCTCGAGGGGGCCGAGCATGACATCCACCTCGCCCTGCTGGACCATTCTGAGCACCCGCCGGAAAGGCGCTTCACGGTAGAGCACTTTCCAGCCAAGACGGTCAGCAATTTCCTCGAAGATATCCACATAGAGGCCGGTTCGCTCGCCACCCTGGATAATCCGGTATGGCGGCGCATGATTGGCACCCACGGTGACGGTCAGCCCCTCCACGGTTTCTGTGCCCTGCTGGGCCGAAACCGGACACACCAACGCCATCAGAAGGGCGACTGTAAACACTCGCATTCCTGTCATCCTTGCCCGTGGGCTTTTCAGGTTCTTATACGGTCTGGTCATCTGTCTCCAGTATAGACGGTTCAAGATCCGGGATCGCCGGATATACGTAATGACGGTTGAATTCAGCCACCCACGGCACAAGTTCACATACCAGACGTATCAAGAAGTCACTAACCAAGACAGTTGAACGGTCATTAACGAAACCTGGTAAAAAGTGCCACACATTCGTCAACGAAAAGGACGGACACCATGAAGATTCTGATGGTTCTCACCTCCCATGACCAGATGGGCGACACCGGCCACAAGACCGGCTTCTGGCTCGAAGAATTCACAGCGCCCTACTATGTTTTCCGGGATGCCGGTGCAGACATCACCATCGCCTCACCGAAAGGCGGCCAGCCGCCGGTAGATCCCAACAGTGAGGCGGAGGAAGCATTGACTGAAACCACCCGTCGGTTCCAGCAGGATGCCCACGCCAAGGAATCCCTGGCCAGCACCAAGAAGCTTGGCGATGTGGACATGAACGAATACGACGCGATTTTCTATCCGGGTGGCCACGGCCCGCTGTGGGATCTGGTCAACGACGACAAGTCCATTGCCCTGATCAAAACTGCTTACGAGCAGGATAAGGTAATCGGTGCAGTCTGCCATGCGCCTGCCGTTTTCAAGAATGTGGAAGTGAAGCCGGGCCAGAACATCGTAGGCGGCCGGGAAGTCACGGGCTTCACCAACAGTGAGGAAGAAGCAGTAGGCCTGAGCGGTGTGGTGCCCTTCCTGCTGGAGGATATGCTGAAGGAGAACACCGCGACCTACACCCGCGGCGACGACTGGGCACCGCACATCGTGGTGGACGGCAAGCTGATTACCGGGCAGAACCCGGCCTCCTCCGAGGGTGCAGCGAAGGCCGTTGTGCAGGCGCTTCAGGAAGCCTGATCCCGTAAAGACCCGGGGTTAACCTGAGGCCAGATGAGAGTTTCATCTGGCCTCGTCCTCATGTTTTTTAATCACTCACCCGCATGACTGATCAACTCGCCAGGAGCGCCCTGCTCCAGCAATTCACGAATGTGATCCGGTATCGTCACCTTCCCCATCACTGAAGGCTGAATCACTACGTAGGTCACGTCGGCATCAGCGATAAACGCTTCATCCCCGTACCGACAGAACTCCAGATGCAGTGTGAACGAGGTATTGCCAATCCGCCCGGCGCGAATGCGGGCTTCCAGAACGTCGTCAAACTTTGCCGGGGCTTTCCAGTTAACAGTGAGACTCACCACCTGAATGTCCAGGTCCTGATCCAGCAGGTGCTGGTAATCGCCAAACAGCGTGCGGATGTACTCGTTCACTGAAATATCAACGAAATCCGCATAGCGGGCGTTAAACACCACCCCCTGGGCATCGCATTCACCATAGCGAACCCGGAAGCGAAAGCGGAAAGGCAGATCACCAGCCATGAAGCGCTCCGATTAAAGTTCAGTTACTGTCGCCAACAGCTTCTCATATCTGTGCTAACGTTTTGAGGAATATCTCAAAAAAGCTGGCCATCGCTATGAGCAACCCCAAGCACACCCTTTTCTGGATGACACTGTTCCTTGGCGTGGTCGCCATCGTCGGCGCCCTGATCCACAAGCCCCTGATCTCGGCCTTCATGGCCAACTGGGTGTTCAATCTGCTGATTCTCGGAGTTTTGATCATTGGCATTGCCCTGACCTACAGGCAAGTTTTCGTGCTGTTTCCGGAGCTGAAGTGGATCGCCCAGTTCAGAACCGGGCACGCCGGGCTTTCCGTGGTTCAGGAACCCAAATTGCTGAAGCCGCTGGCAAGGCAGCTCGGCGAGGATGCCACGAAGGACCGGTTCACGCTTTCCACCCTGTCCCTGAGGACCGTGCTCGATGGCATTCATTCCCGCATGGATGAACAGCGGGAAATCACCCGTTATTTCATCAGCCTGCTGGTGTTCCTGGGGCTGCTGGGCACCTTCTGGGGCCTGCTGGGCACCATTAACTCGGTCGGCCAGGTGATTACCGGCCTGGACATGAGCCAGGAAGACTTCGGCAAGGTGTTTGCGGAACTTCAGGAAGGCCTGCTTACGCCCCTGGAGGGTATGGGCACGGCCTTCAGCTCCTCCCTGCTGGGCCTCGGCGGCTCGCTGATCCTCGGTTTCCTCGACATCCAGGCCGGCCATGCCCAGAACCGTTTCTACGACGGCCTTGAAGAGTGGCTGACGGGCGTAACCAACCTCGTAGACCGGGTAGACGACGAGAAAGACCTGTCATGATCGGTTCCAGGCGTCGAAGCCGAAGCACCACCAACGTCTGGCCGGGGTACGTGGATGCCCTTTCGGCCTTGCTGATGCTGGTGATCTTCATGCTGCTGGTGTACGTGGTCAGCCAGCTCTATTTATCCCAGACCCTGTCTGATCGGGATACCCAGCTTGCGCGACTGAATGCCCAGTTGAACGAACTCTCGGAGCTGCTGGGCCTGGAAGAAAGCCGAAGCGAGGCGCTGGAGGATCAGTTGACCAGCGTTCAGGACAGGAACAACAGCCTGGTCGATCAGCTGGAATCCACCCGCGAGCAGCTGATGCGACAGACCGCCATGGCCGATGCCCAGTCGGAGCGGCTGGCAAGCATGGAAGAGTCCATCGACGAGAAAGACGAAATGTCCGCCAGCCAGCAGTCAATGATCCTGAGGCTGTCCAATCAGATCGCCTCATTGCGGGAGCAGCTCAGGCAGATTGCCTCGGCGCTGGAGCTGCAGGAACAGATGACAGCGGAGAAAGAGCAGGAACTGGAACAGGTCAGCCGACGGCTGAACACCCTGCTGGCGGAGCGGGTCAGCCAGCTGGAACAGTACCAGTCTGAATTCTTTGCCAGACTGCGCGATATCCTCGCCGGTAACGAGAACGTCCGGATCGTCGGCGACCGCTTCCTCCTGCCCTCGGAACTGCTGTTTGCATCCGCCTCGGCGGAACTGGGTGAGGAAGGCCGGCAAGAGCTCGACAAGCTGGCTGATTTGCTGCTGGATGTTTCAGCCAGGATTCCGGACGACGTGGACTGGATCCTGAGGATTGATGGCCACACGGACGTCCTGCCCATCAATACCCAGAGATTCCCGTCCAACTGGGAGCTCTCAACGGCTCGCGCGGTTGCAGTGGTTCGCTACCTGGCTGACCAGGGGGTTCCAGAACGGCGCATGGCCGCTGCAGGCTT
>CAZFQI010000198.1:0-4357 GCA_964520755.1 uncultured Marinobacter sp.
AAACGGAGCACTTTTGAACGCCAACGATCACAGACAATTTGACCTGCACCCGGTGGACCAGCGTCGGCTGGCGACGCTTTGTGGCCAGTTTGATGAAAACCTGAAGATGATTGAAAAACGCCTGCATGTGAAAGTCGGCAGGCGAGGCCATCATTTCCGGGTGGAAGGGGAAACCGAGCATGTGGCCGCGGCCGTTGAGGTAATTCGGCATCTGTATCGGGAAACCGAGGCCACGGATGACATTCCGCCGGATACCGTGCATCTGTTTATCCGGGAAACCGGCTTTGAGCGCCTGCCGGAGGACGTGCCCTACGATGGCGCTGTGACGGTTATCAAGACGCCGAAGCTGCAGGCCAAGCCTCGGGGTGCAAACCAGCAGAAGTATGTTCATAACATCCGCACCCACGATATCAACTTCGGGATCGGGCCGGCCGGCACAGGCAAGACCTGGTTGGCGGTGGCCTGCGCGGTTGAGGCCCTGAAAGATGAGCAGGTAAAGCGGATTTTGCTGGTCCGGCCAGCGGTCGAGGCCGGTGAGAAGCTTGGTTTTCTCCCAGGCGACCTTGCCCAGAAAGTGGATCCTTATCTGCGCCCGCTGTATGACGCACTTTACGAAATGCTCGGGTTTGACCAGGTCACCCGGCTTATCGAGAAAAGCGTGATCGAGATTGCGCCGCTGGCGTTCATGCGTGGTCGTACACTGAACAACTCGTTCATCATTCTGGACGAGAGCCAGAACACCACCCGGGAACAGATGAAGATGTTCCTGACCCGGATCGGCTTTGGTTCGACTGCGGTCATCACCGGCGACACCACCCAGGTGGACCTGCCCCGTGGCCAGAATTCCGGCCTGATTCATGCCGCCGGTGTGCTGAGCAAGGTGCCGGGTATCGGGTTTACCCGGTTCGAAGCAAAAGACGTTGTTCGTCACCCGCTGGTCCAGCGCATTGTGGAAGCCTACGATTCCTTTGACGACGGGAGTGCGACTGGCCAGTGAGCGAGCTGACAGTAGATTTCCAGCAGGTTTTCGAGGCTCCGGGGATACCAGCACAGGCGCAGATCCAGAGATGGGCGCAACTTGCCTGGCAGGGCGAGGATCCGTCCGAGGTAACGGTCCGTATCGTCGGGGTCGAGGAGAGCCAGGCGCTGAACCATCAGTACCGGCACAGGGACTATCCAACCAACGTGTTGTCCTTCCCATTTGAGGCGCCAGCCGGTATAACGGTGCCATTGGCCGGAGATCTGGTGATTTGCGCGCCGGTGGTTGAGCAAGAGGCCCGTGAGCAGACCAAGACCCTTGAGGCGCACTGGGCTCATATGGTGGTGCACGGTATGTTGCATCTCCAGGGTTACGACCATATTGAAGACGAAGATGCCGAGGTCATGGAAGCCCTCGAGGTCCGGTTGCTGGCGCAGCTTGGATTTGGCAATCCCTACGAAGCAGAGGAAACGGAACAAGACTCATGAGCGACGATCAGTCGAGTCGCAGCCAGGGCGGAAAGTCCTGGCTGGAACGTATATCACAGGCCTTCTCCAGCGGGCCTGAGTCCGTCGAGGACGTGCTGGAAATCCTGCGGGACGCCGAGTCCCAGAACATCATCGATGTCGATGCCATGAGCATCATCGAAGGTGCCATGCAGGTGATCGACATGCGGGTCGATGAGATCATGATTCCCCGCTCACAGATGGTCACCGTCAAGGCTTCCCAAGAGCCCAAGGAGTTCCTGGGCGAAATCATGGATTCTGCACACAGCCGGTTCCCGGTCATCGGGGACAGCCAGGACGACGTGATTGGCGTCCTTCTGGCCAAGGATCTGCTTCCCCTGGCCCTGAACAACGATCTGAACTGGAACCGTATTCGGGAAATCCTGCGCCCGCCCACGTTCGTTCCCGAGAGCAAGCGCCTGAACCAGCTGCTCAAGGAGTTCAAGGAAAACCGCAACCATATGGCCATTGTGGTGGACGAATACGGCGGCACCGCCGGGCTGATCACAATTGAGGATGTGCTTGAGCAGATTGTCGGCGAAATCGAAGACGAGCACGATTTTGACGAAGAAACCCACATCAAGGCCCGGGGCGATGGCAGCTACGCCGTAAAAGCGGTGACCCCCATTGATGACTTCAATGAGTTCTTCGAGACGGAAATGGACGAAGAGGAATTCGATACCATTGGTGGCGTGGTTCTCAAGGAATTCGGACACCTGCCCAGACGGGGCGAATCGGTTGAATTCGGTGGCTTGCGCTTTACCATTGCCAACGCCGATAACCGCGTAATCCGTCTGCTGCAGGTAACCCGAAGTGACCAGTGACGCCACAAATTCCAGAGCGCTGAAAACCCTACTTTCCTCCAACGCCTGGTTGGGCGCGGCCGCCCTTTTGATTGCCGGCGCCCTGCAAACCCTGACCTTTTCACCGTTCAATCTCTGGTGGCTGGGCCCTGTCTCGGTTCTGCTGATCCTGCTGGTTACCGTACCCCTGGCACCGGAGAAACTGTTCCGGGCCGGATGGCTTACTGGCCTGGGCCTGTTCGGTAGCGGCGCCAGCTGGGTTTACATCAGTATCAGCGAGCACGGCAACACGGCGATTCCCGTCGCCATTCTGTTGACCGTTCTTTTCGTGGCGGGGCTTGCCCTGTTCCACGGTTTAGCGTTCTGGTTCTGGGGCAAACTGGCCAAGGACAGCCCTGCCCGGCGCCTGATCCTGTTTCCGGCCATCTGGATTCTTGGCGACTGGCTCCGGGGCTGGCTGCTTACCGGCTTCCCCTGGCTGTACCTGGGCACGGCACACACTGACGGCCCCCTGGCCGGGCTGGCCCCTTTGACCGGTGTGCATGGCATCACATTTTGGATTACTGCCACCGGTGCTGCGCTTTACGGCGGCTGGTGGCTGCTGAGGCATCTCAAACCGGTTGCTGCCGGCATTACCCTCATATTTGCCCTGATTCCCTGGCTGGTTGCCCCGGCCATGAACCGCCTCGACTGGACCGATCTGAGCGAGGACCCGACCTCGTTTGCCGCCATGCAGGGCAATATTCCCCAGCAGATCAAATGGGACCCGGAGTTCCTGAAGGACCAGATCGTCACCTATTTGGGCATGACCGAAGACCACTGGGACACAGACCTGATCCTCTGGCCGGAAACCGCCATTCCCATTCCCCAGGATCAGGCCGGCAAGATCATCGATCACATCAGCGCAGAATTGGGTGACAACAGCACCCTGATTACCGGGATACCCTGGTATGGATTCAGCGACCGTATTGAAGATTTTACGTTTCACAACAGCATCATGGCCATCGGCAACGGCGAAGGCATCTACCACAAGCAGAAACTGGTGCCATTCGGGGAGTATGTGCCACTGCAGAGCGTGTTGCGGGGGCTGATTGGTTTCTTCGACCTGCCCATGAGCGACTTCAGCCGGGGTCCGGAGTGGCAGGATCCGCTCAAGGCCAATGGCGTCAATGTGATGCCCTTCATCTGCTATGAAGTCGCCTACCCGGATTTTGTTGCCTTTAATGCCCGGGGCGCGGGCTTGCTGCTCACGATCAGCAACGACGGCTGGTTCGGCGATTCCATTGGCCCACTACAGCATCTGCAGATTGCCAGAATGCGGGCACTGGAAACCGGGCGCTACATGCTACGGGGCACCAACAACGGCGTGACCGCGATCATCAATAATCGGGGCGAACTGACCGAAACCATCCCCCAGTTCCAGCGCGCCACCCTGACCGGCGAGGTGTTCACCGCCACAGGCAGCACGCCTTACATGCAAACTGGCTCTTGGCCGGTCCTGACCCTCGCAGTTATTTTGATTGTGTTTGTCCGGGAGCGGATCATTCCTCCTGTTTCGGCCAGCGGCTCGTAACCCGCTCGTAGTAGTGGGAGCCGCAGGCTTCACAGGGTTCCAGGTGGCTGGTGGCTGTCAGGCAGCGCATGTGCCCGCAGTTCAGGCACTGGAACATCCCGGCGGTGGCCACTTCGCCTGAGATATACTGGCCCACTTCCTTCTTTTCCAGTTTCTGCTTGAGTTCCAGAAAGTCGACCACCGTTTTATCAGCAACGGAGAACAGGCTGTCCGCCAGCTGATGCTCCAGCAGGGCGATATCGAGCTGCAGCCATTCACCCAGGCCCTCGCCGGTCTCCTCGACAAAATGCAGCAGATGTTCAAGATCCCGCTGCAGATAGGCACCGAGAAGATTTGCCTCATCCCGGGTCATTTCCCCCAGTTCATACTCGAACTCTACCGCCTTGTCGACCTCTTCCTCGAGGTTCTGGAGCGATGTTTCTTCCAGGTCATGGAGACGCGTTTTTACCCGCTCCAGCATTCGATCATAAACTTCCAGTGCCTTGCCTGAGAGATG
>CAZFQI010000199.1:0-4345 GCA_964520755.1 uncultured Marinobacter sp.
ACGAGTATCGCAGCCAGCGGGAGCCGCCAATCTGGCGCGGCAATCCCGGCCAGTACCAGGAAAAGAGCGGCCAGCACAGGCACCGCGTAGGCGAGACTTCCCACCAGGGCTGTAGGGCCTTTTCTCAGTGCCAGATCCCAGGCCACCATGGCCAGTCCGTATGGGCCCAGACCGAGGGCGACACCAGCGGCGAGCGCGGTTCCTGAAGGCAGTGCATGACCAGAGCCGGATACGGTGTCCGCGGCTGCAGCTCCGGCGCCTGCCAGAAGGAACAGGCCGGGCATGACAGGAGCGATCGCAACAGGTGTTGCCTGGCAGACCCATGAATACAGGGCCCAGCAGCCCCCGGCCAGAAGAGCCAGCCCGTAACCGGTCAGATTGCCTGAGAAACCATTACTCAGGGCCTCCGGGCCCAGCAGCAAAGCCGCCCCGGAAAAGGCAATCAGTGCCCCTGCAACAACCGGGAGGGCGATCCGCCGATGGAAAGCCCACTGGCTGATCAGGATGAACATCACTGGCCAGGTATAGGTGATCAGTGACGCCTCTGCGGTGGGTGCCATGCCCAGCCCGGCCAGATAGGCGCCGACCGCCCCCAGTACCAGCAAAGGCACGAGACCGAAAATCACCAGTTTCCATTGCCAGGACACTTTCACGGATCTGCGCGCGTCGCGGCCCCGGAAGCTCATTGGCAGCACCGCCAGTGCGCCACTGATCAGGGCGATTGTCGTAAGCTGGAAGGGCGGGATGGACTGCGCTGCATCGACCAGCAGGGGAGCGACCGCCCAAAGCACAACGGCAACCATGGCCGCGATGATGCTCAGAACGTTGGGCAGGCGGATGGTCGCGTTAAGAATCCTCATGGGCAGTCCTCCTTTTGTTGGTGTGTTGCGATCTGACAGTGGCAGGATATACTCGCTTGAAGCATCACAAAAACAACGGTTAGTGATTAAAAACATCACAGGAGTTGATGAATTGCGCCCCCGGATTCTTGATCTGAACGTTCTGCAAACGCTCGTGGCTATTGCGGATACCGGAACGGTTACCGCCGCCGCTGACCGGCTTGCTTATACCCAGTCAACCGTGAGCATGCAGTTGCATCGGCTGGAAGCCTTGTTGGAGGTTTCCCTCCACGAGCGAGAAGGCCGGCGTATAAGGTTCACCAATGAGGGCGAACAGCTGATCGGCTATGCCCGAAAGATGCTGGCCTTGAACAACGAGGCATTGGATTCACTGCGGCAGCGGCAGGTTTCAGGACAGCTGAACCTGGGCATCCCGGAGGACTATGCGTTTTTGCTGACCTCCGTCCTTTCCCATTTCAGCCAGTTGTTCCCGGCGGTTCAGCTGCAGGTTATCTGCGGTTCCAGTGTCAGGCTGCTTCAGCAGGTACAGGCCGGTGAGCTGGATCTGGCGGTTGTAACACGCCAGACCCGCTCTCCCGGGGGTGAAGTGATTCGCCGGGAGCCGCTGGTGTGGGCGGTCGGCGCCGAGAAACAGCCGTCCCTCACAGACCCCATCCCTCTCGCGCTGTACTCGCCCGGCGCCGATGTGTTCAGGGAGGTGGCGGAGCAGGCGCTGTTTTCTGCGGGTCGGCAATGGCGCCTGGCCTACTCAAGCCAGTCGATGACGGGGCTGATGCCCGTTGTTGTGGCCGGATTGGCGGTGGTGCCGGTAACCCGCGACATGCTCACACCCCAGTTGCGGGTTCTGGACGAACGAAGCGGTATGCCGGCCCTGCAGTCCATCGAGATGGCCCTGCATCGGCCATCGGGCCGGCCAACGGAACCGGCACGGCAGATGGCGGAGTTGATCCGGGAGCATCTGGCGGGAGATGGCTGACCAGCCTCCGTGTTAGGCTGGAGTCACGCTGCGAACACTTTCAGAGAGAGCTGAATATGATCAAGGATCTGACGCTTCACAATCGTGATCAACAGGTCATTCAAGCGATCAACGAGAACAACGCCGAGCTTGATGCGCCGGCCCGCAAGAAAAAGTTTACCGCCATGGCGGAGTCGCCCTACCGGTTTTTTCGTGGAACCAGCCACCTGTTTTGGCAGGACATGTACAACGACTGGCGGTTTGCCCTGTTTGGCGGGGTGGCCGGCACCCAGACCTGGATACAGGGCGATGCCCATGTGTATAACTTCGGGGCCTTCGCCAATCACGACGGCGAGGTGATTTATGGACTGGACGATTTCGATGACGCCGTGGTGTCGGATTACCAATATGACCTCTGGCGTCTGGCGATCAGCCTTGTGCTCGATACCCGGGCCAACGGCAACTTTGATGACTCTACCTGTGCCAAGGCCCTTGAATCGCTTGTGAAGGGCTATCTCAAGACGGCGACTGACTACAGCAAGGACGATCTTGAGCGGGAAGTTCACTACACCGCAGATACTGCCAACAAGCCGTTGAAGAAATTTCTGCAGAAGGTTGGCCGGAAGAAGGGCCGCAAACGCATGCTCGATAAATGGACACACCTGCAGAAAAACGGAAAGCGGGTTTTCGATGCCAGCAATCCCAAACTCAAGCGTTTGTCTCCGGTTGCCCGCAAACGGTTCGTAGAGGCGTTCGAGGCCTACCGGGAGAAAAGAGAGCAGGGTCACGAGCATGACTTCTACCGGCTCAAGGACGTGGTTCGCCGCGTCAGTGCCGGCACCGGGTCCCTTGGCACCATGCGATTCTATGCCCTGATTGAAGGCGAGGATGGGACTCAGAACGATGACATCATCCTGGACATCAAGGCGCAGGGTGGGCCGTCCTTGTTACTTGCCATGTCAGAACCGGAACTGCAGGCCTACCGGCGGGTCTATCCCAATGAGGGTGTCAGGCATGAAGCGGCATTCCGCGCCCTGGCAGAGCATCCGGACCGCTACCTTGGCTGGCTTGAGTTTGAGGACCAGGTGTTCTCAGTCAGGGAGCGGTCGCCCTTCAAGGACGATTTTCCCACTGACAAACTCGATAAGAAGAAGCATTTCCTGAAAATGGCCAGCATCTGGGGCGAAGTTCTGGCGACCGAGCACAAGCGCGCCAGTCGCCCACTTAATCCGGATCAGCCGTTCATGTTCGAAAAGTCCCTGAAGAAACTGACAAAGGACAGGGAGGGCGAATTCGTTGCCTTGGTGGGAGCGATTGCCACCCACTATGCGGAGTGTGTGGAACGGGATTTCCAGACCTTTCTTGATGCTTTTGAACCGTCCACCAATTGACAGGATTCCCCATGCAAAAAATCCAAATCGACATCGTTTCAGATATTGCCTGCCCCTGGTGCGCTATCGGTTATGCCCGCCTGGAGCATGCCATGAAACAGTTGGCACCTGAGTATGAGTTTGGCCTCCAATGGCATGCCTTCGAACTCAATCCGGATCACACTGGCGAGGGTGAGCCGATACTGCCGGCGCTGGCCCGAAAGTACGGTCGCAGTGAGCAGGAAATGCGTGCCACTCAGGACCAGATGATGACAATTGCCGCGGAGCTGGGCCTCAACTTTGAGAAAATGCAGGAGCGTTTCACCTGCAACACCTTTGATGCCCATCGCCTGGTGAAATGGGCGGATGAGCAGGGCAAACAGACGGAAATGAAGCAGGCGCTGTTCGAAGCCTACTTCGGAAGGGCGGAGGATGTCTCTGACCACAAAGTGTTGTTGGGCTGCGTTGAACGTCTGGGTCTGGACTCCGCGAGGGCCAGGGAAATACTGGATTCCGATGAATATGCCAAGGCTGTCCGGCAGGACGAAGCCACCTATCAACAGGCAGGCGTTTCTGCGGTGCCGGCGTTTATCGTGAACGGTAAATACCTTATTTCTGGCGCCCAGGAACCCGATACCCTGATGCAGGCATTCGAGGAGATCGGAGCAAAGGCCGAGTGAGATCCGGAACTGGAGCGGAGATGCCGAAACCTTCCGAAGCCCGGCAGCGGGCCATTCTGGAACGGCTGGATAAATTCAGCCGGTTCACAGATAGCAACATTGCGATTCCGTTTACCAATATACGGATTGGTGCGGAGGCTGTCATTGGTTTGCTGCCTGTGGTGGGGGACGCCGCCGGCCTGGTGCTATCCGGCTACGTGCTGGTGGAAGCTCAGCGGGCGGGCGCCAGCAAAGCGGTGAAGCTTCGCATGTTGCGCAACATGGGCATTGATTTCCTCGGTGGCCTGATACCTGTCGTGGGGGATGCCTTTGACGCGGTATACAAAGCCAACACCCGCAACACCCGCTTGCTCAGAAACTATCTGGAAAAGGAACTGGCAATTGAACCACCCCCACCGCCTTTCCCCTGGATGGCCGTAATCTGGTTATCCGTGCTGTTCGCCGTGGTGACCGCTGGCCTGACGCTTTTGTTCTGAATCG
>CAZFQI010000200.1:0-4279 GCA_964520755.1 uncultured Marinobacter sp.
AAAGCCCTGGGTTACCGCACCGTGGCCGTCTACTCCGAAGCCGACGCCAAAGCCATGCACGTCGAACTGGCCGACGAAGCCGTCTGCATTGGCCCGGCTCAGGTATCCGCCTCCTACCTGAACAGCGATGCTATTCTTGAGGCCGCCCGCAAAACCGGCGCCGACTGCATCCACCCCGGCTACGGCTTCCTCTCCGAGAACGCCACCTTCGCCAACGCCTGCAAAGACGCCGGCCTGGTCTTCGTTGGCCCGCCAGCATCGGCCATCGAGCTGATGGGCAGTAAGCGCCGATCCAAAATCGCCATGCAGGAAGCCGGCGTGCCCGTGGTGCCGGGTTATGAAGGTAACAACGCCAGTGACGAAGAACTCATCGCAGCCGCCAAAGACATCGGGTACCCCCTGATGATCAAAGCCTCTGCCGGCGGAGGTGGCCGAGGTATGCGATTGGTTGAAAGCGAGTCCGAACTGGCCGACAACATCAAACGGGCCCGGTCCGAGTCGAAACAGGCCTTCGGCGACGACGAGCTGATCCTCGAGAAAGCCGTGATTGAACCACGGCACGTGGAAATCCAGGTGTTCGCCGATCGCCACGGCAACGCCGTCTACCTGGGAGAGCGGGACTGCTCCGTGCAGCGCCGGCACCAGAAAGTGGTGGAAGAAGCGCCCTCTCCCTTTGTAACGCCCGAACTACGCCAGGCCATGGGCGAGGCCGCGGTCAAAGCTGCGCTGGCCTGCAATTACGAAGGTGCCGGCACCGTCGAGTTTCTGGTGGACAAACACCGGAATTTCTATTTCCTGGAAATGAACACCCGCCTGCAGGTGGAACACCCGGTCACCGAGCTGATTACCGGCCAGGACCTGGTCGCCTGGCAGCTTACCGTTGCCGAGGGGCTTTCGTTACCCCTGGCCCAGGACGACATCCGCCTGGATGGTCACGCCATTGAAGTACGGCTCTATGCGGAAGACCCTGCCCAGGGTTTCACGCCCCAGACCGGCCCCCTTTATGCCTTTGAACCGGCCGAGGGGGAAGGCCTTCGATACGATACGGGCGTTCGCTCCGGGGACAGCATAACCCCCCACTACGATCCCATGTTGGCCAAGGTCATTGCCTGGGGCCAGAACCGCGATGAAGCCCGTCGCCGCCTGATCCGGGCCCTGGAGGACACCACGGTGTTCGGCGTTACCACCAACCGCCACTTCCTGAGCCGGATCATCGCCAACGATACCTTCGGCGCCGGCGAGGCCACCACCGCCTTCCTACAACAAGCGTTCAGCGATGATCCGTCCCTGCAGCCGCAGACACTGGACATTCGCCAACTGGCCCTGGCCGCCTGCGTGCTCGACCATGGCAGTTCAGGCCAGAGCGCCTGGAGCAATGCACCGGCCACCATGACACCAATCAAACTGGAAACCGGCGAAACCACCGTTGAGTTACTGGTTACCCGCAGCGGCAATCGGTTGTCTGTCAGTATGGGTGAAACCCGGCATTCCCTGGTACTTGAAAGCCAGCGCGATGGCCTTTTATGCATTATCGACAACGGCGTTCGTCAGACTTGCCAATATCACCGCCATGGCGATTCTCTATATTTGCAGGCGTTCGGGCAATCCTGGTCGGTGCTGGATGTTACACACCAGCCTGCAAAGAGTGCCGGGGGTGCCGGCAGCGGCCGAGTCCAGGCAACCATGGATGGCGCCATCATTGATGTGTTGGTCGAGGCTGGCCAGAACGTTCGTCAGGGCGATACGCTGGTGATACTGGAAGCCATGAAAATGGAGCATCCGGTGAAAGCCGACCGCGACGGCATTGTCGGCGCGGTCCAGGCCAGCAAGGGCGATCAGGTGAAACGAAGCCAGTTGCTGGTTGAGATTACCGCCAACGAGACGGCCGAACAGGAGAACAACGCATGAGCACATTGCGTAACCGCACCGTTTTTATCACCGGCGCCAGCCGGGGCATTGGTCGGGCCATTGCCCTCGCCTGTGCCCGGCAGGGTGCCAACGTGGTGATTGCCGCGAAATCGGACACACCACACCCGAAACTGCCCGGCACCATTCATACGGTGGCCGAGGAAGTGCGTGAAGCCGGCGGCCAGGCACTGCCCCTGGTTCTGGATGTCCGGGATGAGAAGCAGATTGGCCAGCGCATCGACGAAGCGGGCGAACATTTTGGCGGCATTGATGCGCTGGTGAATAACGCCGGTGCAATAAAACTGACCGGGGTGGAAAACCTGAAAGTCAGCCGTTACGACCTGATGCATCAGGTTAATGCCCGGGCAGTCATGGCCTGCAGCCAGGCCGCCCTGCCCTGGCTAAAGGAGTCGGACCAGGCCCACATCCTGAGTTTGTCGCCGCCCCTGAACCTGAATACCCGGTGGTTCGCCCAGTATGGGCCCTACACCACCACAAAGTACGCCATGACGATGCTGAGTCTGGGCATGGCGGAGGAATTCAGGCGCTACGGTATTGCCGTCAATACACTCTGGCCGAAAACCCTGATCGCCACGGCGGCCATCGAGTTTGAAGTGGGCGGCCCGAAGATGATGGCCCAGGGCAGAAAGCCGGACATCATGGCCGATGCCGCCGCCAGCATTCTCAGCCGGTCGCCTGACACCATGACCGGCCAGAACCTGATCGACGAGGACCTTCTCCGGCAGGATGGAATTACCGATTTTGAGCATTACCGGTACGAACCGGGCGACAAGCCCCTGATGCCGGATCTGTTTTTGGACTGAGCCCGAGACATGCGTTGTTACGGGCTCATAGTCCACACAATAAAAGGGACCAATGGAAAGACCATGAGCCAAGACAACGTATCCGCACTGGACATCGCCCGAAGCCTTCCCGGGGTTTTTCGTCGACTACCGGCGATTACCCGGGGCCTCTACTACTACGCCCTGAAAAACGAAAACCGGGAGCTCACTCTCGGCACGCTTGTCGAAAACAACGCCCGGAATGTGGGTAACCGGCCAGCTATTCTGATTGAGGACCGTTCGATCACCTGGAACGAGCTCAATGGCTGGGCCAACCGAATCGCCCGCTACCTTCAGGACCAGGGGCTCGCCAAAGGCGATGCCATCGCGGTATTTCTGGAGAACCGTCCCGAACTGCTTGCCGTGGTGGCCGGTGCCGCCAAACTCGGCGTCGCCTGCGCCATGCTCAATACCTCCCAGAAAGGCAAAGTACTCGAACACAGCATCAACTTGATTGAACCGAAAATGGTGGTTGTCGGCGAAGAGCTGATGGAGGCCTTTGACGGCATCAAGGCAGAGATAAACACCGACCATCCGCAACCATTCCAGTTTCTGGCAGATACCAACACCTTAAATGCCTTTGCCGAAACGCCGGCCGGCTATACCAACATGGCCAGTGAGGTAAGCACCTTCAACAGTGATGAGCCGGTTCTGAGCGATCCCCCGACAATGGGTGACACAGCCATCTACCTGTTCACCTCCGGCACCACCGGCCTGCCCAAGGCCGCCCCGGGCTCGCACCGCAAGTTCATCAAGGCCTATGGCGGTTTCGGCCTGATGTCTCTGGCCATGAAGCCGGAGGACGTTCTCTACTGCACCCTGCCCCTGTACCACGGCACCGCGCTGCTCGTCTGCTGGGGCTCCGTACTGGCCGGCGGTTCCGCGATTGCCCTGCGCCGTAAGTTCTCCGCCAGCGCCTTCTGGGACGATGTTCGCCGCTACCACGCCACCACGTTCGGTTATGTCGGCGAACTCTGCCGCTACCTGCTGAATCAACCCCCGAGCGAGCAGGACAGGAACCACAGCCTCACCAAAATGATCGGCAATGGCCTGCGCCCCTCCATCTGGAAGGAATTCAAGGAGCGCTTCGGCATCGAAACCGTGGCGGAACTCTACGCTTCCAGCGAAGGCAACATCGGTTTCAGCAACTTCTTCAACATGGACAACACCGTGGGTTTCTCCACCGCCCCGTACAAGCTGGTGAAATTCCACGATGGCACCCGTGACCCGATCCGCGACAACAAAGGCTTCATGAAGGAAGTGGCCAAGGGCCAGCCCGGCCTGTTGATCGGAGAAATCACCGAGAAGTGGTCATTCGAGGGTTACACCCAGCAAGACGCCACGGAAAAGTCCATCCTTCGCAACGCCTTCAAGAAAGGCGACGCCTGGTTCAATACCGGCGATGTCCTGAAAGAAATCGGCTGCGGCCATCTGCAGTTCGTCGACCGCATGGGCGATACCTTCCGCTGGAAAGGCGAGAATGTCTCAACGACGGAAGTGGAAAACATCATCGACGGCTCAGGATTGGT
>CAZFQI010000201.1:0-4207 GCA_964520755.1 uncultured Marinobacter sp.
CTCCCTTGGCCTGGTGACTGATTACAAGACTAGCTTGCAAGCGATTCGCGCATTACGTTCAGCAGTCCGCCTTTGAGGATCATCCTGATCTGGCGATGGCTGAGGTTGTGATCCAGCTTGTATCGCTTACCGGTCCGGCGGTTCCTGGCGGTTATCTCTTTTCCGGAATCCAGTGCCTCATGCAGCCCTTCCAGGGCCAGTTCGTCCCCCTGCTCGATGTCTTCGTAGTCATTTTTGCCAGTGAAGCTCAGGGGCAATATGCCGAAATTACAGAGATTCTCCCAGTGAATGCGCGCATAGCTTTGGGCGAGAACCACCCGTACACCGAGGTAACGGGGTGTCAGGGCCGCATGCTCGCGGCTCGAACCCTGGCCGTAGTTGTCTCCGCCTACAATCATCGAGCCGCTGTCCCGGTATTTCTTGGCGCGCTCCGGATAGGACGGATCAATCCGGGTGAAGGTAAATTCACTGATGGCCGGAATGTTGCTGCGATAGGGCAGAACATCGGCCCCGGCGGGCAGGATTTCATCCGTGGACACATCGTCTCCGGTCTTGAGCAGTACCGGCAGTTCCAGCGAATCCGGAAGCCCCTCAAACTGTGGCAGCGAGCTGATGTTCGGTCCTTTCTCCACCATGGTCAGTTCCGGATGCTGCGCGGGTGGCCGTATGTTCCGATCGGCCACATAGAAAGTACGACTGGCATCGAAGACCGGGTAATCCATGTCCAGGTCCCGTGGATCGGTAATCACACCGGTCAGGGCTGAGGCGGTTGCCGTCTCCGGGCTGCAGAGGCACACCTTGTCCTCTGCTGTGCCGGACCGGCCAGGAAAATTCCGGGGTACCGTCCGCAGACTGATCTGGTCCGTTGCCGGCGCCTGGCCCATACCAATGCAACCGTTACAGCCGGTCTGGTGCAGACGGGCCCCGGCACCCAGCAAATCCCGCAGGTGGCCCAGTTCGGTGAGGTTTTCCAGAATCTGCCGGGATGTGGGGTTGATATCGAAGGACACCCGGTCGTGCGTCTGGCGTCCTTTGACCATCATTGCCGGCACCGCAAAATCCCGGAGGCCGGGATTGGCAGAGGAGCCAATGTAGGCCTGATAGATGGACTCACCGGCAACCTCCCGGACCGGCACCACCTTGCCAGGACTACTGGGCAGAGCGATCAGCGGTTCGAGCTTGCCCAGATCGATTTCGTCATACTCGTCATAGCTGGCGCCACGGTCAGCCTCGAGGGTCTGGAAGTCGTCCCCCCTCTGTTGCTGTTCCAGAAAGTCCCGGACGGCGTCGTCAGCGGGGAACACCGTAGCGGTGTGACCCATTTCCTGGCCCATGTTCGCGATCACGTGGCGATCCATGGCGCTCAGCGCCTTCAGCCCCGGACCGTAATACTCGATGATCCGGCCAGAGCCGCCTTTAACGCCGTGGCGCCGCAGCATCTCCAGGATCACGTCTTTGGCGCTTACCCAGTCCGGCAGCCGGCCGGTCAGTTTCACCCCCATGATTTTTGGCATCTTGAGGTAGAAGGGTTCACCGGTCATGGCCATGGCAACCGCCAGTCCCCCGGCCCCCATCGCCAGCATGCCCAGGGAGCCGGCCGCGCATGTGTGGCTGTCGGAGCCGATTATGGTCTTGCCGGGTTTACCGAAGCGTTCCATATGGACCGGGTGACTGACACCCGAGCCTGGAGGGCTGAACCACACGCCGAACTTCTCGCAGGCACTGCGCAGGAACAGGTGATCATCCGGGTTGCGGTTGTCTGTCTGTAAAAGGTTGTGGTCAACGTACTGGGCGGAAAGTTCGGTCTTGACCTGGTCCAGCCCCATGGCTTCCAGTTCCAGCATGACCAGGGTGCCGGTGGCATCCTGGGTCAGGGTCTGATCAATCTTCAGACCAATCTCGTCGCCTTCGACCATCTTTCCGGACAGGAGGTGGGATTCAATCAGCTTCTGTGCCACGTTACGTGGTTGATTACTGCTCTTTTTCGCCATGAGATGGTCTCCTCTGCAAGCCAGAAATCGTCTGCTTTGGTACAACCTAGCGATCGAGGCAGTTGCCTTCCAATATGTTCCCTCCAAGGATTATAGAAGCTCTTCGTCGGGTGTGCCTGTGCCTCACTCTCTGTCTAGCCGACCCAGAGCCGAACCCGGAACCGGTTCTTGCGCCAGAGGAACGCCAGCCACAGGGCGTGGGCGTTGATCAGAAAGGCAAGAATCCATTCAAAGGCATCGTCCTTGCGGCTATAGAACTCCGGCACCACGCCATTCAGGATCACTGAAAGAATCCCCACAGCGAGGATCAGCTGGCAAAGATTCAGCAATCGCATACCCGTGTGCTTCCATAATGGATGGCTGCGCAAGCCGGCACTCACCAGCAGTTCACAGATAAAGGTGAGCGAAAAATACAGAACGACGCCAATACGGCGGATCAGATTGAACCCGTCGCCGGCATGGCCCAGCGCCAGGGTATAGGCTCCGAGGGAGACACTGGCCACCAGGCCCAGCCATGGGATCCAGGCGACCCCCGACGAATGGACGCCCAGTTGGCGGAGCCACCGGCCGTTTAGCCACCAGAACAGGATGCCCAGCAGGGCCGCGGGCAGCATGGTGCCCTTGAAGATGAAATAGGAAGTACCGTGGCGACCGGTACGGCTGATGCTGGTGCAGCTGTCCCAGTATGGCATGCAGAGCTCAACATGGCCCTCCAGTACCGAAACCGTGAATGTCAGGTGAATCGTTATCAGGGGCACCAGGGCAGCAGCAAGCGCCAGCCACCAGAGGTGAAAAAAGCGATGGTCAGCCATGGAAAATACCTCTGAGCTACTCTCAGCCTGGAAACGGAAAACCGGGAAAAACCTCGCCAACATCTTGAATGAACATTATTTGACCAGATTTTGCAATCCGGTCCACCCTGTCAGAGGGTTTTTGCCTCAAAATAGTGCTCCAGGGAGTCAGGATCAGTGTATGAGTGCACCGCATCAGGAAATTATTGAAAGCCAGGTCGACGTTTCAGAACTTGCCATCGGCATGCACGTCATCCGCCTGGACCGCCCCTGGGAAGATACGGACTTCCTGATTCAGGGGTTTGTTATTCGTGATCAGTCGGAAATCGATTCGCTGCGGGCCCAGTGCGACTTCGTTTTCATTGAAGGGCGTATCGATGGGGCACCGTTCCCGCAGGACGGAAACGGCCGGAAGTCCTCTGGCCTGATGGGGTTTTTCCGCAAAAAACGAGTCTCCGAACCTGTCCAGAATACCCACAGACCTGTACCACCCCGTAAGCGCGTCCGCTACATCAACAAGATCGACGCCGGCCGGGAAATGGAAACAGCGGTCATACGCTTCGAGGAGGCTCAGCAGACCGCCAAGTCGATCATGTCTGGCCTGAGAGTGGGCCGCACACTCGACCTGAACAATGCCCGCACAGTGGTAAACCACTGTGTCGAGAGCGTACTTCGCAATGAAAACGCGCTGTTGCTGCTCACCAAGATCAAACATCAGGATGAGTACACCGCCGAGCACTGTATCAACGTGTCCATTCTGGCCGCCGCCTTTGGCAAGCACCTGGGCTTGCTTGAGGGAGAGATCCGAAATCTGGCCCTGTGTGGCCTGCTCCACGATGTCGGCAAAACCCGGATTCCAGATGAGATCCTCAACAAGCCGGGTGCGCTGACACCAAAAGAGTTCGACGTCATGCGCCATCACACGACCCACGGGCGCACCATTCTGATGGGTACCAGTAACTCCCTGAACACCGCCGTGGATGTGGCATTCAGCCATCACGAGCGGATGGATGGCTCAGGCTATCCCCGAGGCCTGCACGCCCAGCAGATCCCCTACTTTGCAAAGATCATCGGCCTGGTGGATACCTACGACGCCATTACCAGCAACCGGGTCTACGACAAGGGCCGAGCCTCCATGCAGGCCCTGGAGATCATCCATAAGCACCGCGGGACCCAGTTTGATGAGGAGCTGGCGGACGCCTTCATTCAGATGATTGGCGTATATCCGCCGGGTTCGATTGTCGAGATGGTCAATGGCGAGGTCGGTATCGTTGTGGAGAGCCGGCCAGAGCATAAACTAAAGCCCTCCGTTCTGCTGGTCAGGGAGGCCGATAAAACCCTTATGGCACCCTATCGGACGGTCGACCTGAAGGTCAGCCCTGAAGATGCCGCGGGTGAAATCTATCGTATCGCCCGGGAGGTCCC
>CAZFQI010000202.1:0-4181 GCA_964520755.1 uncultured Marinobacter sp.
GCGACTATGAGCAATGGTGCGAAGCCGCAACCGCGCTCGACGACATGGACGGCCTGCTGGCCTGGCGCGAGCAGGAAGAAACCGGGATGCTGCATGAAAGCCTGATGCGCAAGCACATGGGCCTCATGGACCATTGCCGGCAGAATGGCGACACACGACGGTTGATCCGGATACTTCAGGAGAGTCTCTACCGTCACCTCGGGGAATTATCCAACCCCGATCTGTACACCGTGGCAAGAAGCGGAACCAATCGATTGGTGGGTGAGTTCCTGGATGCGGTGGAAACCTCCATGGCCTTCATATGCGAGCACCCTATTCCGGAGGTTTCGACCGCCCGTAAGCTGAAAATGTTTCGGGACGCCGAAAGAGTCTATGGCCGGCCCGCGCTGATGCTCAGTGGCGGCGCAGCCTTTGGCATATACCATATCGGTGTTACCCGGGCGCTCTGGCGCCAGGACCTGCTTCCAGATGTAATGGCGGGCTCCAGCATGGGTGCAATCGTGGCCGGTGCAATCTGCACCCGCGACGAGAAGCAACTGGCTGACTTTTTTAACCAACCCGACCGCATTCACCTCAACGCCTTCCGCTGGCTAGGCGCCACGGAAGCTCTTAAGGCCGGCCATGCGATGGATCCGGACCAGCTGCGGGAACATATTCAGCACAACCTCGGCAGCATGAGTTTCAAAGAGGCATACGAACACAGCGGCCGCACACTGAATATCTCGGTCTCCCCTACCCGCACCCAGCAAAAGCCCAGGCTCCTGAACTGGCTGTCCTCACCCGCTGTTCTGATAGATTCAGCGGTGATGGCCTCCTGCGCGGTGCCGGGCATTTTCCCGCCAGTGACCCTTCAGGCTCGGGAAACAAACGGAAGTCGCGAAAGCAGCGTGCCCTACATGCCCACCGAAAGCTGGATTGATGGCAGCGTACATGGCGACCTGCCGCTGATGAGAATGGCCCGCTTGCACAACGTGAACAAGACGATTGTGAGCCAGGCCAATCCTCATGTGGTGCCATTTATCAGCCATCATGATCAGAGCGGCGTGATGGCCTGGGCCAAACGGGCGGCGGTTTCCCTGGCCCATGGCCAGATTGCCACGGCGCTTAAACTGACCAAACAGAGCCCCCACCCCGGCATCATCCGGCCACTGATCGAACAGGCCCACGCCATGACCAGCCAGCAATACCTCGGGGACATCAACATCCACTTTCCCCCAAAACCCTCGCTTTACCGCAAGGTTCTGGCTAACCCGACCCCTGAGGACCTGGAGATGTTTATCAACCTCGGGGAACAGGCTACCTGGCCGCGTATGGCCATGATCAAGGATCAGACGCGGATCAGCCGGGCGTTTGATCGGTGTATCAGGAAGCTCGAGTCAGACCTGGAATCAGAAAACATAGGCGAAGGCTAACCATCGATGTGACCCTTGGCTGAGATTACTCACCAGCGACCTTCCTCAGCCACTCCACACCGAAGCGTACGCCAAAACCCTGCAGATCGGTCGGTATGTGGGCCAGCCCCCCGGCGTGGGTTCCAGAAGACGCCATATCTACATGAACCCAGCCAATGTCCTTATCGACAAATCGGCCCAACAGGCGTGCAGCGTATATATGATCGCCAGCGCCTGCTGTCCTGCACTGCAAGGTATCTGCAACCTTTGACTTGAGGTCCTCGTCGTAGTCGTCCTCGTATGGAAAAGGCCAGACCCGCTCGCCACATCGTTCTCCGGCCTCGATAATCGGCGCAACCCAGTCACGGCGATTAGTAATCGCGCCAGCCATTCGCTGCCCCAGCGCCGCGACAACCGCGCCCGTCAGAGTCGCGTAGTCAATAATCGCACGGGGTTTCTCACGGGAGACGAGGGCCAGCGTATCTGACAACACCATCCGTCCCTCTGCATCGGTGTTTATCAGTTCAATCGTCGTGCCATCCAAAGCCGTAATCACATCATTGCATTTAACCGCTCGGGACCCGATATGGTTTTCCGCCAGAGCCAGCCAACAATCCACCGGTTGATCAAAGCCCAGGCGGGTAATGGCCAGGAAGGTACCAAGCGCAACGGCGCTTCCCTGCATGTCGCCGTGCATTCCCAGCATACTGCCGCCAACTTTGAGGTTACTGCCGCCAGTGTCGAAACAGATTCCCTTTCCAACCAGTGCCAACGGCTTACCTTTGGCTCCCTTCGGACGATATTGAAGATGCAATATCCCTGCGTCCCTGACCGGGCTTGCTTCAACAACAGAAAGAAACGCCCCAGCACCCAACTCCTCAAGCTTATCCCGGTCAAAAAATGTCGCTTGCCAGCCCTCCTCTTGAGCCAGAGACTCGGCAAAATCCCTATAAATACCGGGTGTCAGGTAGTTGCCCGGAAGGTGAGTTAACCACCGGGCCAGGTTATTACCTTCGGCTGTTGCCTCAACATACTCAAAATCAGCGCTTTCAAAAGATCCGAAGAAGTCGATTGCCTCCAGTTTTTTAGGCTCAGCAGGCTTACCGGATACCCTTGGTAACTGGAAAAGATCAGCATAAACAGCTGCCAGAACGGCTTCCGCCATCATGTTTCCGGTGGCGGTGGCGTCGGCACCCATGAGAGAAATGACGTTGATTTCGGAAAATCGCTCTGCAATAAGAGGTCCTATGGCTTTTCGGGCGAGAGCCAGGGCTTTGAAAGACTGAATCTCCTCAGGCACGAAAACAACGGCGATCCGCCCGGCCTCCGACGAGGACAGTAACACCGGATTTTCAGTCTCCGGGTACTTTGCAAGCGCCCTTTTTAACGCATCGGCCCAAGGACTCTTCTCGATCGCGTTTTTATCCCCTTTTGGCACTAAAAGGACAGCGCCAGCGTCAGGCCCAAAGTCCCAGGACGCGGGTATTTCGCCGTGTTTTTGGACGTTCAATGCGTGTAAGCCTGGAAAGGTCGGTCGCATGGATATTCCCTGTTTCGTTGTTTACCGAATTGATGGCATTAGTTGTCCTAAGCAGAACAGCAACTATAGTTAGTGATGGGGTTGGCATTTACCAAATACGTTCCTGCCTATGACTCACTCTAGCTGCCCCGGCAATCTATTGCCCTCTTTCTCAGCTCATCAGGAGTATATTCAATGTCAATTACGCCCGAATCCAAGATGTCTCAAGACGTGTTGGCGTGGCGCGATGCCACCATGGACTCAGTGCTTGGCACTGAGACACCCAAAGATCCCAACAAAGGTTATATTGCGTTACTCGGTTGGAGTATCAACGCAATTAAAGCCGCCCAGAAATTTGATCGCCGCTATATCGTGGTCGCACCCGACTGGGCAGCGGATTTTTGCACCGCAAATAAAATTCCTTTTATTCCGTGGGACTTTGTTCGCCTGAATGATCGGTCAATGGAAATCGCTCACAAACTCAAGGACGAAGGCGTTGATGTCGCCATTCCGTTGTTCGAGGAAACCGTCGAGTGGTCTGGTGCTATCAACTCCGTCTTGCTCGATAACCCCCGCATGTATGGTCAGTCGATCCTGTTCAGGGACAAAGCCCTGATGAAGCGGCGTGCCCAGCTAGGCGGTATACGCGTGGGTATCTTCGAAGAGGCTCACGAGAAAGAAGACATCGTCCGCTTCATGAAGCGTGTCAACCAGACACTGCTCAAACTCGATGGCGACCCTGATGACCCGATTCACGTAAAAGCCTTCGACAAAGCCGGCTGTCTTGGGCACCGGATGATCCGAACACTCGAAGAAATTGATTACATCCCGGTTGAGGAATACCCGCTACTGATGGAAAGCCATCTCAGCGGCTGGGAGTTTGCCGTTGAAGCCTGGATTCACAACGGAAAGATCAAGTTTCTCAATATCTCTGAGTATGTAACTCTGGGTTATTCCGTCTTTGTGCCCGCAACCGAGGAACTTGAGAGCTGGCGCAATGCAATTACCAAGCAGATCGAGTTGCTGATTAAAACGTTCGACATCCAGTTTGGCCTGATTCATCCGGAGTACTTTGTTACGGCCGATGGTGAAATGTACTTTGGCGAGGTCGCATACCGTCCACCAGGGTTCAAGGCTTTCGAATTGATTGAGCGTGCCTACGGATTCAACGCCTATCAGGCTTCCATGATAGTGTTCGATCCCAAGAGCACCAAAGAGGAAGTGGATGCGTTCTTTCCTCGTGAAGTGGTTGATGCGAAAGGCTATGCCGG
>CAZFQI010000203.1:0-4149 GCA_964520755.1 uncultured Marinobacter sp.
ATTAAAAAAGCCCGACTCTTGCGAGACGGGCTTTATTAATACTGGTAGCAAGGGGCGGAGTCGAACCGCCGACCCCAGCATTATGAGTGCTGTGCTCTAACCAACTGAGCTACCTTGCCATTTCGTTCTGGGCATCGCCCCAAACGAGGCGCGTATTTTCAGTATTTGGGCCCTTTCTGTCAAGGCTTGGGGCCCAGTTTTTCCTGAAAAATTACACGTTGAAGCGGAAGTGGATAACGTCGCCGTCTTTCACGATGTATTCCTTGCCTTCCAGGCGCCATTTACCGGCATCCTTGGCCCCAGCTTCGCCGTTGTACTTCACGAAATCGTCGTAGCTCACCACTTCGGCCCGGATAAAACCGCGCTCGAAGTCGGTGTGGATCACGCCGGCTGCCTGAGGTGCCGTAGCGCCGATTTTCACAGTCCAGGCGCGGACTTCCTTCACCCCGGCGGTAAAGTAGGTCTGCAGGCCCAGCAGGCCGTAGCCGCCGCGAATTACCCGATCCAGGCCTGGCTCTTCCATGCCCATTTCTTCCAGGAACATGGATTTTTCATCGTCTTCCAGTTCGGAAATTTCAGCTTCTATCTTGTTGCAGATAGGCACGACAACCGCGTTCTCGGATTCTGCAATCTTTTTCACGGTGTCCAGGTGAGGGTTGTTCTCGAACCCGTCTTCGCTGACGTTGGCAATGTACATGGTGGGCTTGACGGTGAGCAGGCAGAGCTCACGAATCAGCGCCATCTGGTCCTTGTCGAGGTTCATGCTGCGCACCGGTTTGCCTTCGTTCAGAATCGGCAGCAGCTTTTCAAACATTTCGAGCTGGGCCTTGGCTTCCTTGTCGCCGCTCTTGGCCACGCGCTGTACCCGCTTGATGGCCTTTTCCACGGTTTCCAGATCGGCGAGGGCCAGTTCGGTGTTGATGATTTCTATATCCGAAGCCGGATCAATCTTGTTGGCAACGTGAATGACGTTGTCGTCCTCGAAGCAGCGCACCACATGGGCAATGGCGTCAGTCTGGCGGATATTGGCGAGGAACTGGTTGCCCAGGCCCTCGCCTTTCGAAGCGCCTTCGACAAGGCCTGCGATATCCACGAACTCCATGGTGGTTGCCACCACCTTTTCCGGCTTAACAATCTCGGCGAGTTTGTTGAGGCGCGGGTCGGGCATGGCGACAACACCAGCGTTGGGCTCGATGGTGCAGAACGGGAAGTTTTCCGCGCCAATGCCGGATTTGGTCAGTGCGTTGAACAGGGTGGATTTGCCGACGTTGGGAAGGCCGACGATGCCGCAGTTAAATCCCATGGAATGCCTCTGCTGGTGCTGGAAAATTTGGGCGGATTATACCGGTTTGAAACTGTGCAGGCGATTCATGGCGGCGGGGAGTTTGCCGCTGGCTGCATCCGGTAATACCCGCATGATTTCGTCGATAACTGCGTTCAGTTCCTCGGTTTCCTGTTTGCCCAGGCGGCCGAGTACGTAGCCGGTAACCCTGCGGCTGTCGCCGGGGTGACCAATGCCGATGCGCAGTCTCTGAAAATCGTTGGTGCCCAGGTGGGCGATGGTGTCACGAAGGCCGTTGTGTCCGCCGTGACCGCCGCCTTTCTTGAGCTTGGCGGTCCCCGGGGGCAGATCGAGTTCGTCGTGGGCAACCAGAATCTGTTGGGGCTGAATCTTGAAGAAGTCTGCCAGCGCCTTGATAGCCAGGCCGCTGCGATTCATAAAGGTGGTGGGATTCAGGAGGTGCAGGTCGAGGCCCTGCCACTGAATGCGGGCGTAGAGCCCGTGGTACTTCTTTTCGGGGCGGAGCGTCTGGCCCGCAGCGCGGGCCAGAGCTTCGACGAAGAGAGCGCCGGCGTTATGGCGGGTATTCTCGTAGTCAGCGCCGGGGTTTCCCAGGCCAACCACCATGACAATATCCTGCGCCATTCGCCGCTGCCCTCCTCAGTCCAGGAGTGATTACTCCTTGTCTTCGCCTTCTTCACCTTCTTCGCCTTCTTCGGCGTCGTCGGCCTTGGCACCGCGCGGCTTGTGAATAGCCACAACCGGCAGGTCGTGATCTTCACCCTGGAGCAGGGCTGCAATCTTGACGTCTTTCGGCAGTTTCAGGTCGCTCAGGTGAACTACCTGATCCATCTCGACAGTGGTCATGTCCACTTCGATGAACTCGGGCAGGTTCTGCGGCAGACAGATCACTTCTACTTCGTTGATCTGGTGGTTTGCCACACCGCCCTGGAGCTTGATAGCCGGTGCGCTGTCTTCGTTGACGAAGTGCAGCGGAACGTTGACGTGGATCTCGTGATCCTTGTCGACGCGCAGGAAGTCAGCGTGGGTCAGGATCGGCTTGTACGGGTGACGCTGCAGATCCTTCAGAATGACGCTTTCTTTCTTACCGTTCAGCTCAACGGTCAGAACGTGAGAGAAGAACGCTTCGTTTTCCAGAGCCTTTTTCAGCTCGTTGTGCCAGATGGCAACCGGAGTAGCGTCTTTTCCGCCACCATAGATGATGGCCGGAATTTTACGCTCCTCACGACGCAGGCGGCGGCTCGCACCTCTCCCCTGATCGTCGCGAGGAAATGCTTCGATAACAAATTCCTGAGACATGGTAATAACCTCAATCGTCACCTGAACTGCCCGCGACCAGGCGTTGGATCAGGTGATGTTTCTGAAAAGCCGGATTTTCCGGCTGACTAAAAGAGTCGGGAGCCTGTTTAGGCTCCCGACCCGGTAACTGCTTGTAATGCCTTGATATTACGACCCGAAAGTCACTCAGGCATTCTCGAACATGGCACTGATGGACTCTTCGTTGCTTACGCGGCGAATAGACTCCGCAAGCAGCCCGGCCATTCCGAGGACGCGGATTCTATCACAATTATGTGCTTTGTCACCCAGCGGGATGGTATCGCAAACCACAAGTTCGTCCAGCTGTGAGGCATTGATGTTATCAATGGCCGGGCCAGAGAGAACCGGATGGGTGATGTAGGCAACCACGCGGGCCGCGCCATGCTCTTTGAGGGCATTGGCCGCTTTGCACAGCGTGCCGGCGGTATCGATGATGTCGTCCACCAGGATGCAGGTCTTGTCTTTGACATCACCAATGATGTGCATGACCTGGGACACGTTCGCTTTCGGGCGACGCTTGTCGATGATGGCAAGGTCGGCATCGTCCAGGCGCTTGGCCACCGCACGGGCGCGAACCACGCCGCCTACGTCCGGAGATACCACGACAAAGTTCTCGAAGCGCTGCTTGAAAATGTCTTCAAGCATGACCGGAGTGGCGTAGATGTTGTCCACCGGAATATCGAAGAAGCCCTGGATCTGGTCGGCGTGCAGGTCGACGGTCAGAACCCGGTCAACACCGATGCTGGAAATCATGTCTGCGACCACCTTGGCGCTGATGGCAACACGGGTAGAGCGTACCCGGCGATCCTGGCGCGCGTATCCGTAATAGGGGATAACGGCGGTGACCCGTGTAGCGGAAGCACGGCGAAGTGCGTCGGCCATCACGATCAGTTCCATCAGGTTATCGTTGGTGGGGTAGCAGGTCGGCTGAATGATGAAGACATCATGGCCGCGGACATTCTCATTGATCTCGACGGTGGTTTCTCCGTCGCTGAAGCGGCCTACAGTGGCCTGACCCATGGGAATGTGGAGTTTGCGGGCAATCGCCTGAGCCAGTTCAGGGTTGGCGTTACCAGCGAAAATCATCAGTTTGGACACGACGGCATCCTTCTCAGTATCGGCGTTTGATTCAGAAGAAGCGGGAGAAAGGTGGCTGGGGTGGCAGGATTCGAACCTGCGCATGACGGGATCAAAACCCGTTGCCTTACCACTTGGCGACACCCCAGTATCGTGCTTTTTTGGCATCATTTCAGCTCTGTTAGCTTTTTGTGTAGAGGTGAACTGTTCACCCCTTTAGCTACGAACCCCGTGACGCCGGAGGGTTTGCTTTCCCAGATGATCCGGGCTGCGGATTCTGTCGGGAAACGTCCAAATATGCAAGCCCCGGTTCCGGTTAATCTTGCAGGTCCGAATTGTGAAAGCCATTCCAGGCTCTGGTTAACCTCAGGATACAGTTTTCGAACTACATCCTCACAGTCGTTTCGGTACCTCGAGGCGTCTCCCTCAAAAGCGGGCGCTATTTTGATTCT
>CAZFQI010000204.1:0-4135 GCA_964520755.1 uncultured Marinobacter sp.
GAGCGAAACCCCGATTTCATCGTCAAAGACCTGGGCTGCGGCTTTTTTCGCCCCACGGGAATGGTCAAATTCCGCACCTGGCGAGAGGAAACCTTTGAGGCGCCGTTTATCGAGTTCGACCCCTACATTTCCTACCACGTCCAACCCAAGGGCCCGGTCAGCTACAAGCTACAGCTTCGCCACCGCTACAGCGGCTGGCAGACGGCGGTTGCCGAGGTACACAGCACTCAGAAAGAGGAACTCTACGCCCACTGGGACGAACTTCAGCGCTATATGGATGTCTCCCAGCCCCTGCCGGACATTCCTGCTCTCGAGCCCTACCGACACCTGGACCCCACCACTGCCGAGTATGACGCGGCGAGCAAACGCCAACGCCCTGCCGATTACTGGGCCACGCTGGATCTGGAGTGGTGGGAGAAAGAGGGCTACCCCGCCCATGTGGAAAAAATCCGGAATTTCCCATGGCACACGCTAGAAGACCAGATGCAGTACAGCGTGCCGAATCTGAACGATGCGGCGATGGCGTAGGGCTCAATGATCTGGCTGATAGGCAAAACGAAGTTGCCGGGCTTTACGCCAAAACCGGATTAGGACTGTGTTGAAACCCATTGCCAAGTGCGGCGGTTTGGAGCCTCGAATTGGCAGAAAATCGGTCGCTGTAAAGCCGATTGTTATGTTCTCCATGAAGTGGTAGTTTGTGTATAAATTCTGGAAAGTATACACATAGGTGCAATATGAGAACGAACATTGTGATTGACGATCATTTGATGGCCGAAGCCCTTAAAGCCTCCGGCTGCGAAACCAAAAAAGAAGCCGTTGAGCAAGGTCTGAAACTCCTGGTTCAGCTTAGCAAGCAGCAGGAGATTCGAAAGCTGCGTGGCAAGATCAAGTGGGAAGGCGACCTGGATGAAATGCGGAGCGCCCGATGATACTGGTGGACACCAGCGTGTGGATCGACTATTTCAAAGGAATCAAAAACCCGCAAACTGACTTGCTTGATGCCTCAATAGTCCAAGGATCTGTCGCTATTGGAGACCTCATATTTCTGGAAATCCTGCAAGGCATCCGCAACGACAGCCAATATCGCCAGACCAAACAAAGCCTGCTGGCGCTTGAGCAGTATGAGATGTTTGGCAAAGACATGGCAGCCAAGTGCGCCGACAATTACCGAGCGCTTCGAAAACGGGGCATCACGATTAGAAAGACTGCCGACGTGATCATCGCGACATTTTGCATAGAGAAGAAGCTACCCCTACTGTTTCTTGATCGCGACTTTATCCCTTTTGTTGATCACCTTGGACTTTGGCCTGCCCTAAGAGGAACATAATCGCGAGAGTCCTCCCATGCCTGAAAACATCCCAAATGGCGCCTTTTGTTAAGTCGTTCACGGCGTTGGCGGGCTCTGCGGTGATACAGTTTTGAGTCGCGTAGAAGCCTTTCGTTTGTAAAGGCGCCAGGGAAGCAATAAGTTGAAAAGGATATCTTTGTGAAAGCATTCGTGGTTTTAATGCTCCTCTTTTTCATCCCCCTCTCCGCAAACGCCGGCGTCTACAAATGGGTCGATGCCAACGGTCAGACCCATTTCGGGGACCGTCCACCGGCCCAGGCGGCATCAAGTGAAGTCGCGGTGAAGGCCGCTCCGGCCAGTGTGGATGCGGGTGCCCGGGAGCGGCACCAGAAGATGACCGAGTTTCTGGAGCAACAGCAGGAAGAGCGTGAGGTACGTCAGGCAGCTAATGCCAAGGCTGAAGAGAAAGCTGCGAAGCAAGCTGAGCTGTGCAGGAAGCTTCGGGCGCGCCTCAAGTATCTTGCCAGCGTCTCTACCTTTTACAACGTGAACGATCAGGGCGAGAGAGTGTTCGTGAGCGAGGCCGAGAACACCCGTATTCGTGAAGATTTCCGGGAAAAGGTGAGGAGCACCTGCGGAAACGACTAATACGCTGTTGATGAACAGGGGTGGAAAGGAAAGTCTGACCTCTGCAGGAAAAAGCAACTGAGAGCAAAGGAATTGCCATGCCTTTTCGATTTTTCAGTGCCGTGCTGCCGGTGCTGGTTTCCCTTCTGTTTTCTCCCGTTTCGGCAGCGGAACCGCCCAAACTGACACTCGCCAATGTCTACCAAAAAGGCATGCCGCTGGACGGCTACTGGGTCAGTGAAAAGCTCGACGGGGTGCGCGCATACTGGACCGGCGAGCGATTTCTTTCCCGTGGCGGACATGAGTATCGGGCGCCCGACTGGTTCACCAGAGGGTTTCCAGAGCGCCCCCTGGACGGCGAGCTCTGGATGGGGCGCGGCCGTTTTGCAGAATTGTCAGGGGCGGTGCGTCAGGTGGTGCCCGATGATGACGATTGGCGGCGGATTCGGTTCATGGTGTTTGATTTTCCCGATAAGGAGGCAACCTTCGATCAACGTTTGGCCCGGCTACGTGTATTAATCGAAGAGGTTGAATCACCCTACATGGCGCTTGTCGATCAGCAGCGGGCGAGCAGCCATGAGCATTTGATGCTGCGTCTGGACAAGGTGGTGGCTGTTGAGGGAGAGGGCTTGATGTTGCGACTGGGCGCCAGTGGTTACCGAAGTGGGCGCTCGAACGATCTGCTGAAAGTGAAGCAGTATCAGGATGCCGAAGCGGTGGTGGTTCGTCACCTGCCGGGCAAGGGCAAATACGAGGGGCTGATGGGGTCACTGCTGGTGGAGTTGGAAGATGGCAGGCAATTCCGGATTGGTTCGGGGTTCAGCGATTCCGAGCGAGCCTCACCTCCCAACCCCGGAACCACGATCACATTCAAGTACTATGGCCTCACAGCCACTGGTCTGCCTCGCTTTGCCAGCTTTCTCCGTATCCGGAACGATGAACCTGCGCGGTAATTGGGCGCGCAGGCGCACTGGCGCTTGACGGGGATCAAGACTGACGAGGGCAGCGAGCCATACACTGGGATGAGTCAACTACATCTCATCCCCTACAGTCATGGAGACTGCGCGAATGTCCCTGGAAAAACACGATCTGATTCACGAACTGCCCGAATCCAAAGAAGCCATTCATCTTCTCAAGACCAACAGCCATCACTTTGCCAAGCTGTTTGATGAATATCATGAAGTGGACCATGAAGTTCATCGCATAGAAACCGGCGCTGAGAACACGTCCGATGAGTACCTGGAAAACCTGAAGAAGAAACGGCTGAATCTGAAGGACCAGTTGTTTGCCATGATTCGCGAGTATGAGGCTTCGGCGGCGAGCTGAAGGCAACCTGTCAGATAATCCTGCATCGGTCGTCAATTGGCCGTAATCCTCCTTGATGAGACTGTTGATACGGTATCATCAGTATCACAAGGAGGAGATTATGACGTTACGGATCATTTCGGGGCTGGCGCTGTGCATGGTGCTTTCCCCGGCGCAAGCGGCTACCGTTGAAGACGACTCCCCGCCATCAATGGTTTCGGCGCCGAAACAGTTGGAGCCCCCGGTCCATCTGGGGCCGCGACCTTTCTGGCTGGTTGATGCCATGGAAGAGAGTCCGCTCAAAGAGCGCCTGCAGGCCTGCAATACCGAGACTGTCAAAAAGACGGACTTCTCCATCGGCCACCGGGGCGCACCCCTGCAGTTTCCCGAACATACCCGTGAATCCTACATCGCGGCAGCGCGCATGGGTGCCGGTATTCTGGAGTGTGATGTCGCTTTCACCAGGGATCGGGAACTGGTTTGCCGACATGCTCAGGACGACCTTCATACCACCACCAATATTGTTGCCGTTCCTGCATTGAACGCCCAGTGTACCCAGCCTTTTGTGCCCGCCGATCCTGTAACGGGCACGCCGGCACAGGCCGAGTGTCGCACCAGCGATATTACCCTGGCCGAGTTCAGGACCCTCAAGGGCAAGATGGATGCCTACAACCCGATGGCAACCACACCGGAGGAGTATCTGGCGGGCACCGCAGACTGGCGCACCGATCTCTATGCCAGCCGGGGCACCTTGATGACCCACCGGGAGAGCATCGAGTTGTTCAAGGCTCTGGGCGTGAAGTTCACTCCCGAACTGAAGTCACCGGTGGTTGCTATGCCTTTTGAGGGGGATTACAGCCAGCAAGACTATGCCCGCCAGATGATCCAGGATTACATTGATGCCGGTGTGCAGCC
>CAZFQI010000205.1:0-4122 GCA_964520755.1 uncultured Marinobacter sp.
CGTGCAGTACACATAAGTTGTCGAATCCAGCGTTGGCGAGAGTTGCTTGATCAAATCCTGCAGGAACTGTGTTCGCATCATTTTTTACTACCCTTCAGCCAAATGTCATGTGGTCGTAAGGAAAACTTAGCACTTTCTGTGCTCGTACAGAGGAAAATATCACTTTATCCGTATGGATGGTTATCAGTTCCCGGGTCGGGGATTCATTCGGCTGTAGGAGCTTTCGGAATTTCCGTGAAGTAACACGCCCGGTTGCGCCCGGAGTGTTTGGCAAGATACATGGCGCGATCGGCATCACCAAGCAACTGCTGGGCCGAGCCAGAATCCGCGGGAAACATCGTTATGCCGATACTGCAAGATATGCAGGCTTCGTCATCCCCCAGGTGAAAAGGTCGGGCCAGCTCGCCAAGGATATTTTCCGCAATGCCCTTGATGAGTTCCCGGTCTCCGGTATCCAGCAGCAGCACGGTAAACTCGTCCCCGCCAATTCGGGCAACCGTGTCCGACTGTCGCACACAGACGCTCACCCGCTGAGCGATCTCTTTAAGCAGGTTATCACCGGCCTCATGCCCTAGCCTGTCGTTGATGCCCTTGAAGTGATCAAGGTCGATGAAAAGCAGAGCAAAAGGATCGCCGGTGCGGTCGGAATGGGCCGAATGCTGGTTGAGCCGGTCCATGAACAGCCTGCGGTTGGGCAATCGGGTGAGCAGGTCATAATTGGCGTGGCGCCAGATTCGCGCTTCCGACTTCTTCCTCTGGGTGACGTCATGAGCAATCCCGGAAACCGCTTCTACCTCACCCTCCTCGTCGATGACTGGCGCGTAGAGGCATTCAAAATAGCGAACGTCGCCGGTAGCGCTTTCAAGTTCCACCTCGCTCTCGCGGCACTCTTTGTACCGAATCACCTCTTTAAGCTTCACCTCACCATTGTATTTGGCGGGTAGTGGCATTTCAGAGAATGGCCGGCCAACAATGTCTTCGGCTCGCACCTGGCACAGGTCAGCCATGGCCCGGTTGGCGTAGAGAAAACTGCCATCAAGGTCCAGGATGAAGCAGGGGTCTGGGAGTGAGGAAAGCATGGTTTCGAACAAACGCCCCTGCTTCTCCTTCCTCAATGCATAATTTTCAATGGATTGAGCCAGGGCCAGGTCGACCTCGTCATCAAATCTTATCAGGTCCCGGGCGCCCTCGTTGTCCAGACGGCTGTTCTCTTGCAGCCACAATTCAATGACCGTAAGGCGCAAGGCTCTGAACTCTGCCGCCACATGAACAATGCCAGCACCCAGGTCATGCCTCTCGGAACCATGAACGCGAGCTGATTGCTCGCCGTCGGGATGCTGCGGGCCGAATTCAGTGGAGCGGTTATGGCCGACTGGCTGTCGCTCGAGTTCCACGGCAATGCCCAGCAATATCTCCTCCATGTGGTCGCGCAATGCTTCTCTGGAGAGGCGGGGAATGGGCAGAATATGTTTGGCGTCGAATTCCCATATCCGCAGGATTTCTTCCATGTTGACGCGAATAAAGTCCGCCAGCCTCATCGGTGAATCACCTCGGGCTTTTGTAAGGATTTCAACTTTAAATGTGGTCTATTTAAAGCGTTTTTGCAAAACCGGTCATGAATCCCCTGCCCAACCGTCGGCACTCTCATGCGGGCACCGACGCGTAGCAGGAATCTTACTGAGACGCTAGATACTGAGCCTCGAACTGTTCTGGAAGAACCGCCTTGCTATAAAAGAATCCCTGCACACTTTCACAACCAATACCTTTCAGAAAATCTTCCGTATGCCGGTCTTCAACACCCTCCGCCAGAATACGAAGAGGTAAACTCTGTCCCAGTGAAATGATAGCCTTAACAATAGCCGCTTTCTCCGGATTGCTGGTAATGCCCCGGAGGAAACTTTGATCAATCTTGAGTTCATCGACCGGTAGCTCCTGCAGATAGCTCAATGAGGAATAGCCTGTACCGAAATCATCAACCGAAATACCTACTCCCAATGCTTTCAGAGCGCGAACTCGATCAGTTGCTCCCGCAATGTCAGTCATCAATAGTGATTCGGTGAGCTCAAGTTGCAGTTGCGCAGGCCGCAATTGGTAAAACTTCAGGAGCTCCTCAATGCGATTCACCAGCGAGTCATGGCGCAATTGCACCAAAGACACGTTGACGGATACCCGCAGCGGCTCATGACCGGCATCCTCCCAGGCTCTGGCCTGCCGGCAGGCCTCTCGGAGAACCCAGTCGCCAATCTCCAGCATTAGCTCTCCATGTTGCTCCGCAACCGGAATGAAGCGACCCGGTGAGACCTGGCCAAGCTCCGGATGTTCCCATCGCAGCAGCGCCTCAGCTCCCTCGGCTTTTCCGGAAGAGAGACAAATCTGCGGCTGGAAATGTAACTTGAGTTGATCTGCGGACACAGCCTTTTTCAGATCCGCCCTGAGCTGCCGCCGTTCTTCGGCCTGCTGATTCAATTGGGCGGTAAAAAACTTGCCAATATTGCGGCCCTCGGTTTTGGCCTGTTTTGTTGCTGTTTCGGCATGCTTGAGTAGTGCATTGGGGTCCCGTCCATCATCCGGGTACAAGCTGATGCCGATACTTACCGAAATATGGACGTCCTGACCGCGAATTCTGAATGGATGCCGGATACGCTCGTGGAGTTTATCGCAGAGGCTGTTTACATCATCTTTGCGTTCAACATGTGACAAAAACAGAATGAATTCATCACTACCTACATGACCTACCGTATCTGAGTCGCGGATGCAGGAGGCCAAACGTTTCCCGACCTTCTTGAGCAGAGTATCGCCGCCGGACCGGCCAAGCGAATCATTGGCGTCTTTGAACTGGTCAAGATCGAGGTGCAAAACGGCAACGCCCAGCTCATCACGTTCAGCCTGGGCCAGTGCCTTATAAAGCCGGTCAACAAACAACGCCCGGTTCGGTAAGCCGGTCAGTGTGTCATAAGCCGAGAGATAGCCCAGTCGTTGTCTCAACGACCGCTCCTTACTGATGTCACGAAACGTCGTTACTGCCCCGATGAACTCACCCCGGGCATCTCTCAGCGGCGCTGCCGTTTCCTCTGCCGGAATCAGTTTGCCGTCGGCGCGCTGCAAAAGGATATCGGGGCCCCTGTGTGTTATCTCGCCACTCTCGGTAGCGCAGAGCGCTGCGCACTTCAGGCGTTCTCTCGTCGTTTCATCGAGAGTTACCATTACGCTATTGACAGGCTGGCCCAGCGAATCCTGAATGCTGCAGCTCAGAATGGACCGTGCCGCTGGGTTGATGTAGTTGATTTTGCCGTCCGGTCCGGTGCTGATAACACCGTCACCAATACTTTGCAAAGTAACGTCCAGCCTTTCACGTTCGCTTGCCAGGCTGTGATTTGCTTTGTCCACGTAGTTTGCCACTGCCTCAACGATGGATTCGTCCAGAGCCTCGTTCAGAAACCCGATCTCCTCGGCCGGCATTGTTTCAATTTGCGGGATCAGTCGCCTGAAAATGACTGTCCGCAGCAACCCATACTCTCGCGTCGTTTCCTCCAGCGTGAAGCCAAGGTCCCACCGCTGTTCAGCGTGATGCCTGGGCCACTTTTCAGGTAATTTCGCAGAGCAGGTGCTGGCACTTACCTTCTCGGCACTTGCTGCGATGCTTTCCAGCAGTTCTGGCACTCTGTTGCGTTGCTCCTCATCCGACAAATCGCGGGAGGCGTTGATTTTGAGTTTGCCCAAGGCCCGCCAATCCTCAAGGATTGCCTCCCGCTCCTGCCGGAGGAATAAAGGAAGTCTGATTGGCGAGTGTTTGTCCTTCTGGTTCATTACTTACCCATCGTCACGTAAAACTATGGCTTTCTCACTCATGAGACGGTAATTCATTCAACGTCGCGATGAAAAACCGCGTGAAGAAGGTGTTTCTAAATAAGTAGATAGTAGTCCCTGGAAGGTTGTTCAAGGCGGAGTTTCTATTACTGCCCCCATAAACCCCGCCCACAGTAAAACATTTAAATAAGCAGGTTTATGGTTACATTTCTCTCATTATGACTACAAAGCAATCAGCTCGGGCGCTTGCCGCCCTTGGACACGAGTACGCCTATCCAGGCTTGTCGATGCAGGGCTTGTAGTCCAGGAAAAGCG
>CAZFQI010000206.1:0-4070 GCA_964520755.1 uncultured Marinobacter sp.
GCTTCCACAAACTCGAACAGACCTTCCAGACCACCCTCGCGGCCGATACCGGAGGCTTTCATGCCACCAAACGGCGCTTCCGGCGTCGGGCCGGTGCCGGTGTTCCAGCCGCAGTGGCCGAAGCGAAGGCCGGCAGCCACGCGCTGGGCGCGTTCTGCATCACCGGTGAACACGTAAGAGGCCAGGCCGAACTCGGTGTCGTTACCGGCTTCAATCACTTCCTCTTCCGTGCGGAACAGGGCCATGGGTACCAGCGGACCGAAGGTTTCTTCCTGGTAGCAGCACATATCCCGGTTTACACCGTGTACCACGGTGGGCGGGAAGAACAGGTCGTTGCCAAGATCTTCCGGCTTCTTTCCGGCAACCAGGGTGGCGCCTTTTTCGAGGGCATCCTGGACATGGCGTTTGACCTTGTCGTAGCCGGCCTGGTTGATCAGGGGACCAAGATCCACGTCGCCGTTGATGCCATCACCGACGGTCATCTTGTTAACGCGCTCGGCCAGTTTTTCACCGAAGGCATCGGCCACTTTCTCATGCACGAAGATCCGGTTGGCACAGACACAGGTCTGGCCACCACCACGGAATTTATTGGCGATGAGGTTGTCTGCCGCCGCATCCAGGTCGGCGTCGTCGAAAACGATGAATGGCGCGTTGCCACCCAACTCAAGGGCGAGTTTCTTGACCTGATCAGCGGTGTCGATGATCAGCTTGCGGCCCACCTCGGTGGAACCGGTGAAGCTGAGCATGGGCACGTCCGGGCTCTCGCAGAGAACCTTGCCAATCACGCTGGCCTTGCCCATCACCAGGTTGACCATGCCGTCGGGCATGTCAGTGTGCTTATCCATCAGGCTGAACAGGGCCATCATGGTCAACGGGGTTTCGCTGGCCGGTTTGATCACCGACGGACAACCCGCGGCCAGAGCAGCAGAAAGTTTCTTGGCGATCATGCCAATGGGAAAGTTCCAGGGAGTGATCAGGCCGGTGACACCAATGGGCCGGTAATGGACGGTCCAGGTGCAATCCTTCGGCTTTTCCGGAATGGTGTGGGCATCCAGGGCCTGGATGTGCTTGGAGCAGTAATCGAAGAAGCCAGCGGCGTAATCCACTTCGCCCTGGGCTTCCTGTAAAGGCTTACCATGCTCCATGCAAAGAATCCGGCCCACTTCTTCCTTGTTGGCTTTCAGGGCGTCCCGGATGTCTTCCAGCCACTTCCGACGGGTTTCGATGCTATAGGGGCTGGTCAACCGCAGCGCGGACTTGCCAGCGGCTACCGCGGCATTCACCTCTTCCTCTGACATGGATGCGACCTGGGCGATCACCTTGCCCGTTGCCGGGTTATAAACATCGAAGGTGTTACCATGTTCATTGTCAGTCCAGCGACCACCGATATAGCCGGTCAGCTTTTCCAGCAGGGGTGACTCGATCATCTCGGCTCCTCTTCTGTAATTGGCTCCGCCCCCGTGTGGGGCGGAGTTCAGGTAATCTGGTTGCGTCCGTGTTGTATGTCTTTCATAGTGGATGTTGTATCCCGACCTGTAAAGTCAAGGGCAGGCTTTTGATCATCCCCTGAGTATGCCTATACTCGGGGGATCAGACACCCAGGAGGCCGAATAATGAAGGCATTTTTCCATCCCGCACAGGATCAGCATATTCCCCAGACTTACTTTACCAGGGGCCAGATGCGTCAGCCCCAGGAGGTTCCTGACCGCACCGGTGAGATGCTGAGTGGCCTGAGGGAGATGGGTGTGTCCGTGCTCCAGCCGGCTGACCAGGGTGCCGGCGCGATTTCGAAGGTGCACGATCTGGGCTACCTGCGTTTCCTTGAATCCGCCCATAGGCGCTGGAAAAAGATGGAAGACTGGGGAGATGAGGTCATCTCGAACATTTTCGTTCGCTCCCCCAATCACCTGACCGGCATTCTTGCCGAGGCCGCCCGATACCAGGCCGATGGCAGTTGTCCGATTGGCGAGAACACCTGGCATGCGGCTTATTGGTCGGCCCAAAGTGCACTGGGTGCCGCTGACGCGCTGATCGCTGGCGACCGCACTTCCTACGCGGTGTGCCGCCCGCCGGGACACCATGCGCGCCGGGATGCCGCAGGCGGGTTCTGCTACCTGAACAATGCCGCCATCGCGGCTGAGCACATGAAAACACGGTTCCCGAGGATGGTGATTCTGGATACCGACATGCACCACGGCCAGGGCATCCAGGAAATTTTCTACGACCGCAGCGATGTGCTCTACATCTCGATTCACGGCGACCCGACCAACTTCTACCCGGTAGTAACCGGTTTTGAAAACGAACGGGGCGAGGGAGAAGGCTTCGGCTACAACATCAACATGCCGATGCCCCATGGATCATCAGAAGACGATTTCTTTGCAAAACTGGACGAGGCTCTGGCGGCGATCAAGCTTTTCCAGCCGGACGCACTGATCCTCGCTCTGGGCTTCGATATCTACAAAGACGATCCCCAGGCCAAGGTGTCCGTATCTTCCGAGGGCTTCTGCCGGCTCAGCACCCACGTGCGGCAACTGGGATTACCGACCCTGGTGGTTCAGGAAGGGGGGTATGACCTGGACACCCTCAGTGAGAATGTCCAGCAGTTCTTCAAGGGTATGGAAGTCTGAGGGTTCAAACGGCGGGCGCGTAAACCTTGACGTTTTCGTGCCCCTCCGCTTTCAGGTGTCCCGCGTGCATCCGGCTCATGGTGCCGCGATCGCAATACAGCAGGTACTGCCGGTTCGCTGGCAGCCCTGGTATCTGCTGGTTCAGCTCATAGAATGGAATCTGCAGGATCTCGTTGTTGGTCAACATCAGCGGTGACTGCTCACCCTCATAAGGGTGCCGAACGTCGATGATCACATCATCCACCGACGGTGTCTGCACCAGCTCCACTTCCTCCGGCGTCACGGCAGTCTCCAGCAACCGGTTTACCGGCGTTTCCTCTCGGGCCTCAATAGCGTTTACCAGAACCGCTGCGTCCATTCGGGCTTCGTCTTCTTCCACCCGGTGCAGCTTGGCCCGGGTTGCCGGCTTCTGGGAAATCACACCACAGTACTCCGGCATGTTCCGGGCAAAGGTTTCGGTGCCAATTTCCCGCGCGATACGGATGATGGACTCCTTGTCCATGGAAACCAGCGGGCGCAGGACCACTTCGTCACTGGCGCGGTCCACCACATTCAGGTTGCTCAGGGTCTGGCTGGAAACCTGGGCGACGGCATCGCCGGTCACCAGACCAACGGCATTATTCTTACGGGCAATCTCGGCGGCCGCCATCAGCATCTGGCGCTTGAGCACCACACCCCAGTGGCGATGGTTTACCGATCGCATGATTTCGGCAACCACGCCCTCGAAGGGTACCGAGATAAACTTGGCGCTATGAGAAGCGCCATAACGGTCCCACAGGTAGTGCACCACCTGACGCACGCCCACCTCATGGGCAGTGCCTCCCAGGTTGAAAAACAGGAAATGATTGCGCAGGCCACGACGCATCATCAGGTAGGCGGCCACCGACGAGTCGTAACCGCCGGAAATCAGAGTCAGCACATTCTCGACACTGCCCAGCGGATAGCCACCGAGCCCCCTATGCCTGCGATGGGCAATATGGAACTGGTCGCCGTGCACCTCTATGCGTACCTCGACCTCGGGTGATTTCAGATCAACACCCCGGGCCCGGGATGCCTGCATGAGGGCGGCTCCGACCGTACGCTCAAGATCAATGGAACGGAAGCTGTGCTCGCCATGGCGGCGGGCCCGGACCGCGAAGGTCTTGCCATTCAGACGCTCCGAGAAAGCCGCTACCGCCTTTTCCGCAACATCCTCAAGACTGACAAGGGGAAATGCCCCGATCTCCTGAATGGTAGAGATACCCGGAATACGCAGAAGGGCCTCGATAACCGGCCCCGACAGGCTGCGACCGTCGGGCACATCCACGTCGACCCGATCCCAACTGCCTTCAACGCGGATTTCAGGATCCAGCCGGGCCAGCAGTTTACGGATATTCTGCCGCAGATGACGCATCTGCTGACGGCGGACAGGTTTGCTTTTGATAGCAACTTCCGGAGCGGGAC
>CAZFQI010000207.1:0-3996 GCA_964520755.1 uncultured Marinobacter sp.
GTATCGAGAATGCCTTTTTTGCCCCGCTTGAGCTCCTGTTCCGCCCAGTTTTTCAGACCCTCCTGCCAGGTTGTCCCTGTGGTCGGTGTCTCTGCCTGGTGCAGTAACTCGGGTGGCAGGTCATCAATGTGAATCTCGCGGCCACTGGCCATCACGGTCAGCCAGCGGCAGGTGTTTTCCAGCTGGCGGACGTTGCCCGGCCAGGGCAGGGTGGTGAGGTATTCTTCGGCGTCCGGGCGGAGAATCTTGGTCTCAACGGCAAGTTCCTTGGCCGCGCGCTTCAAAAAGTGCTGCATCAGCCGAGGGATGTCTTCCCGGCGCTCGGCGAGCTTGGGCAGGTGCACGCGAATCACGTTCAGGCGGTGGAAGAGGTCTTCCCGGAAGGTGCCGGCCTGCACCAGTTTTTCCAGGTCCTGGTGCGTGGCGGCGATGATGCGCACGTCCACCTTGATCGGTGTTGTGCCGCCCACCCGGTAGAACTCGCCATCGGCCAGAACCCGCAACAGGCGGGTCTGGGTATCGGCGGGCATATCACCGATTTCATCCAGGAACAGGGTGCCGCCGTTGGACTGTTCGAACCGGCCCTGGCGGGCAGCCGCGGCGCCGGTAAAGGCGCCTTTCTCGTGGCCAAACAGCTCGGATTCAATCAGGTCTTTGGGAATGGCCGCCATGTTGAGGGCAATAAACGGATGCTTGGACCGCGGGCTGTGGTTGTGGAGCGCCTGGGCGACCAGCTCCTTACCGGTGCCGCTCTCGCCGTTGATCAGTACGGTAATGTTGGAATGTGAGAGTCGTCCGATAGCGCGAAAGACTTCCTGCATCGCGGGCGCCTCGCCGATAATTTCGGCGTTCCGTTGGGCGCTCTCCGCCTGCGGCTCCGCACTGGCGCGTTTTTCATGGCTGTGGGCTACGGCCCGTTTGACCAGTGCCACCGCATCGTCCACGTCGAACGGTTTCGGAAGATACTCAAAGGCGCCGGTCTGGTAACTGGTAACGGCGCTTTCCAGATCCGAGTGCGCGGTCATGATGATGACGGGCACGTCCGGATGAACGTCCACAATCTGGGAAAGCAGGGTGATGCCGTCGACGCCCGGCATCCGGATATCGCTTACGATGGCATCTGGCTGTTCGTGTTCCAGCCGCATCATGATGCTTTCACCACTGTCAAAAACTCGGGGCTGCATACCGGCCTGGTTAAGGGCGCGCTCCAGCACCCAGCGAATACTGCGGTCGTCGTCTATGATCCAGACGTTCGCCGGTTGGCTCATGGGGTGTCCTCCAGAGGCAGGAAGATGATGAAGTCGGTTCGGCCTGGCTCGCTTTCGCATTCAACCAGTCCGCGGTGTTGGCCGATGATGCTCTGGGTAATGGAGAGACCCAGGCCGGTGCCACTGGCACGGCCACTGATCATCGGATAGAAAATATTCTGCAACAGTTCCGGCGGAATGCCGGGCCCGTTGTCTATAACGTCGACCCGGCACACCAGCCGATGGCGTCGGTTGCCAATGGTGAACTGACGCAGGGTGCGGGTGCGGAAGGTAATTGTCGGGGGCTCTTCGGAACTGTGACCGCCCTGGTTTTCGAAGGCCGCTTCCATGGCGTTCCGGGCAATGTTCAGGAACGCCTGGATGAGCTGCTCCTTGTCGCCTTTGAACTCTGGAATACTGGGGTCGTAATCCCGTTCGAAATTCAGTCGCCCTTTGCTTTCGGCTTCCAGCAGCGTACCCACTCGTTCGAGGATTTCATGGATGTTGGTCGGGGCCAGCTTCAGCGCCTTGTTCGGGCCCAGCATCCTGTCAACCAGGCTTCTGAGGCGGTCCGCTTCGTCAATGATAACCCGGGTGTATTCCCGCTGGTCTTCACTGCTCAACTCGCGGTCAAGGAGCTGCGCCGCTCCCCGTATGCCACCCAGCGGGTTCTTGATCTCGTGGGCCATGCCCCGAACCAGAATGCGGGTGGTCTCCTGCTGGGAGATAATGTCCTCCTCCCGGCTGATCCGCATTAGCCTGTCCCGTGGCTGAATTTCGATCAGCAGTTCCGTTGGTTCCAGGCTGATGGGCGTTACGGAGTAGTCCACGGTGAGTCGGGAACCGCTGGTGAGCAGAAATTCGGCCTCGCGACGAGTGTAGGATTGCCCGTTACGGAGGGCGGCAAACAGGGTTTTCAGGGCGTCTTCGGACTCGACCAGAATGTCCTGGAAGGACTGGCCCTGGCTTCGAGTCATGCTGGTTTCGAAGAGGCTTTCGGCGGCCGGATTGAGATACTGAATGCTCAGATTATCTTCGAGCACCAGGACAGCCGTAGTCAGGCTGTCGAGAATGCTCTTGTATCCGTTTTGCTGGGCCGAAGGCAATGCCATGCGTGAATCCCGTTGGTTCGACATAGTGTGACCTCCGGAGTTTTGCAAAAAGCGAACCACTTTGAGCCGGGTTCACAAATGAATGGGCAAAGTGCGGGCAAAAGGGGACATTGGCGCGGAAAAGTGCCGTACGCTGGTGCAAATGAGAAGAACGGCGCTGACCAGCCCGAAAAGTTCGCCCCGTTGCTGATCAGAGTATGGCCTTTTTCTGGTGCGAGCGCACCAATATAGTGCGATCTATGCTGCGGAGTGCGGTTAGTTTGCTACAGAGGGGCGATGAACAGTGAAAGTGATCGGTGAGCCGGTTTTTACCTGAACCCCGTTTTCATCCACGATATGGACAAGGGCTTCATGGGTTCCACGGAACACGTTGTTGACGGTGATTGAGCCGGAGGTGCTTTGCCCGACAGGCTGCCCGTCCAGGGTCACTTCGTATTTGTGGCCGGGCTGAAGGCCGGGGGTGCTGCGGACCTCGAATTGAACATCGCCGCTGCCACTGTGGAATGCCTGATTGTTATCGGGATAGGCGAAGGACAGGCTTTCGTACGCAGCGCCTTCTCGCTGAACCTCTTCGCGCAGCTTTTCGGTTTCCTGCACAGCCTCTGGCTTGGGCAGGGTGATCGTCGTGACCGGCTTGACCTCTACCGCTTCAGCACCTTCGCTAGGCTCGTCAGAATAGGTGACGTTGCCGTAGGCATCAACGTTGCGATAAACCTCGGCAGAGACCGGAATCGCCAGAAAAAACAGAAGGCCGGTAACCAATCCAGACTTTGGATTCATAAGCTCACCTGTTATTGGGTTTACCCGATTATCGGTGGCGCCCGGGGTCTTTTCAACGTCTGCAGCCCCGGATGTTGGTTACATATCGTTAAGGGCTGCAGGCACTGTGCTTTTGCTCACAAAAAAGCCCCGCACGAAGGCGGGGCTTGTCTGCTTTCCCTCTGAAGAGAGGTTTTAGCAGGAGTAGTACAGATCGAACTCGACCGGGTGAGTGGTCATGTTCAGTTTTTCTACTTCACCGCGCTTAAGATCCACGTAGCCCGCGATCATGTCTTCGGTGAATACGCCGCCACGGGTCAGGAACTCGTGGTCTGCTTCCAGGCAGTCCAGGGCCTCAGACAGGGTCTCGGCAACCTTAGGAATGCTCAGTGCTTCTTCCTTCGGGAGATCGTACAGATCCTTGTCCATGGCATCGCCAGGGTGGATCTTGTTCTGGATGCCGTCCAGGCCTGCCATCATCAGGGCAGCGAACGCCAGGTACGGGTTGGCCGCCGGGTCAGGGAAGCGTACTTCGATACGGCGCGCTTTCGGGCTGTTCACGTACGGGATACGGATGGAGGCCGAACGGTTACGGGCGGAGTAAGCCAGCATAACCGGTGCTTCGTAGCCCGGAACCAGGCGCTTGTAGCTGTTGGTTGCCGGGTTGGTGAAGGCGTTGATGGCCTTGGCGTGCTTGATAACGCCACCTACGTAGTACAGTGCCGCTTCGCTCAGGCCGGCATAGCTGTCGCCTGCGAACAGGTTCTTGCCGTCTTTGCTCAGGGACATATGTACGTGCATGCCGGAACCGTTGTCACCAACCACCGGCTTGGGCATGAAGGTGGCGGTTTTGCCGTAGGCGTGGGCCACGTTGTGTA
>CAZFQI010000208.1:0-3970 GCA_964520755.1 uncultured Marinobacter sp.
GTAGTACCCTCGTGGAATCGGTGCGCCAATTCCACGAGGGTTTTTTGAAATGAGTGCAGCAGCGTCCAATGACCTGTCGCCGGTCTAGGTCTACACCGAATCGGAAAAATCTGGCTCTGCGGCCTTCTCCGGTATCGCAAAATCCACTTCGTCCAGCGATTCAGCCAGAAAGTCCAGAAGCGCCCGAACAGCAGGTAATAAACCTCTTCTGGAAGGAAACACGGCGTGAAAAATGCCCCCTCTGGGCTGCCAGGCGGGAATTACGCTCGCCAGCCGGCCTTCCAGTAAATCCCTTCCAGCAACGATCAGCGGCATGCGCACCACTCCAAGTCCGGATAACGCAGCCTGGCGCAGAGTAAAAACATCATCAGTAACCAGTCGGGGCTCATGGTGGACCTGGACGGAGACGCCCTCAGGGCCGTCAAGGCACCAGATATGCCTGCCTCCCGGTTGCTCGAAGTCCAGACTGGGGAGATCGCCCAAATCGGTTGGGGATTCGATCGGCTTGTGGTTGGCTACAAACCCGGGAGACGCCATCAAACACTGGGGGCTTCTGGAAAGTACCTTCATGGTCAAACCACTATCTTCGAGAGGTGGGAAGCGGACTCTCAGGGCAATATCAAATCCCTCCTTGATGACATCAACACGTCGGCTGGTGGCATCCATCTCCACCTTCACCATCGGATGCTTCTCCATGAATCGCACCAACAGAGGTGCTATCAGGAAGTAAATGAGACCGGGTGGGCAACTGAGCCGGACAACCCCACGTGGTTCCGCCTGCGACCGATCAATGAGCTCCTGGGCTGCCTCGGCCTCCACGAGCATGGCAACGCAGTGACGATAATACTCCCTGCCCAGCTCCGTGACGGTGAAACGACGTGTTGATCGATTAATCAATCGCGTATCCAGACGATCCTCAAGTATCGCGATACGGCGGCTCAGCTTGGATTTCGGGATGCCAAGTGCCCTGCCCGCCGGCGCAAAACCTCCATGGTCCACCACCTGCACGAAGTAATAGAGGTCGTTCAAATCCTGCATGTCTCATTGTCCTATCTGTGAAACGGTCTGTGCGAATTTTGCCGTCTACTCAGCCATAAGCAACGGTTTTAGTCTAATAGGCACCGATCCACCAGGACAGGAGAAATTCCATGAAACGAGTAAAAGCGACTTACAGCCCTCCCCATAGCCACTGGGTTGGCGACGGTTTCCCTGTCCGTTCCCTGATGAGCTACGACCGGATGGGTGCCCGGAACATCAGCCCTTTCCTGTTGCTTGACTATGCCGGCCCTGTCGATTTCAAACCCGGCAAGCGTCCGCGTGGCGTTGGTCAACATCCCCACAAGGGCTTTGAAACCGTCACCCTGGTCTACCAGGGAGAGCTTGAGCACCGGGACTCGTCGGGCGGCGGCGGGGTTATCGGCAAAGGCGATGTCCAATGGATGACCGCCGGTTCTGGCATCGTCCATGAGGAATTCCACTCCAGGGCCTTCACCCGGTCAGGCGGTTCGCTGGAGATGGTTCAGTTGTGGGTCAACCTGCCAGCCAGGCACAAAGATGCGCCTGCCGCTTATCAGACGCTGCTCGATCGTGACATTCCAAGGGTAAAGCTAGCCCACGGACAAGGCCTGCTACGTGTCATTGCCGGCGAGTACCACGGTCGTCAAGGGCCTGCACAAACGTTTACGCCCATCAATCTATGGGACCTGACGCTGGAGCCCGGGTGCGCAACCGAACTTGCGGTTCCGTCCGGCCACAACACCTTGATGGTCGTCCTCACCGGCACCGTCGAAATCAACGGCGAAGAAGTACTGAGGGATGCCGGATTGGCGCAGTTCGTGTCTGAGGGGACGGACATTCAACTGGAAGCAAACAACACGGCACGAGTGCTTGTATTGACCGGCGAGCCCATCGACGAGCCGGTGGTCGGTCATGGCCCCTTTGTGATGAATTCGGCCGAGGAAATTCAGGAGGCCGTGAATGGATTCCGGGCAGGACAGTTTGGTGTGATTACCCCTGGTAGTTAGCCGCAACTGTCTCCCGGTTTCGGAGCTTCGCCCCTGGGGGCGGAGTAACAACAACTGAAAGCGAAAGGAAAGCTACCATGTCATTTACATACAACCGTTTGAACAAAGACGACGTTGCGCTGCTGATGGTCGATCACCAGGCGGGCCTGTTATCACTGGTGCGTGATTTCAGCCCCGACGATTTTAAAAACAACGTGCTCGCACTTGCCGATATTGCCAGGTTTTTCGACATACCGACCATTCTGACCACGAGCTTCGAAGATGGCCCGAACGGACCGATGGTACCGGAGCTGAAGGAGATGTTTCCGGACGCGCCCTATTTCGCAAGACCTGGACAAATTAATGCCTGGGACAATGAGGAATTTGTGGCCGCCGTTAAGGCAACCGGCAAGAAACAGCTTCTGATCGCCGGTGTTGTCACCGAAGTCTGCGTCAGCTTCCCGGTGCTTTCAGCTCTGGAAGAAGGCTTTGAAGTCTTCGTGGTGACGGATGCCTCCGGAACCTTCAACCAGACCACGCGCGATGCAGCCTGGGACCGGATGTCGCAGGCCGGAGCGCAGCTCATGACCTGGTTCGGGACGGGCTGTGAGCTGCACCGTGATTGGCGCAATGACATCGAAGGCTTTGGCGGCCTACTCGCAAGTCACCTTCCCCACTACGCCAACCTGATCCAGAGCTACTCCGCCCAGAAAGGTTGATAAACCTGTCCTCGCCCACGGTCTTCGTGGGTGGGGACTTTACCGAAGTGCTTTTTGAAGTACGGGTATTTTCTTACCTGCAGTAGTGGTTTCTCCAGACGCGCTGACGCGTCACTCCTCGTAACCTAACAATAAGCTTGAATACGAGGTTTTATTACTATGAACATTATCCCTGTGATTACCCTGTTTGGCGGCCTGGCAGCATTCTTCACTCTGGCCGTTACGCTCAGATATGCCGCCGGCAAGACTCAGGCAATTGAGAAGCACAACGAAAACCAACTGATCGGTTCTTGATGATCCTGAAGGCAGCTTGCTCCGACGAGTTTTGGAGTTAACCAAACGCCTTGAAATCCAGTCTCAGAGCATCATAGTTAATTGGTGAGGTAGCCATTTCCTTAACAAAGGAGAAACGCTATGAAAACCATTAGCCGTGACGACCTCAAACAAATGAACGAGACTGAGCATGAGGATTTTGTGCTCATCAACGTCCTGCCAAGGGACGCCTTTAACCGTGAACATATCCGGACATCCATCAATATTCCGGTGGACGAGCCGTCCTTTCTGGAACAGGCAGAGGCCGTGGCCGGCAGTAAGGATCGGAAAATCGTAGTCTACTGCGCCAATTTCGACTGTGATGCGTCTCCAAAGGCTGCCCAGAAGCTGGAAGATGCCGGCTTTAAGGAAGTCTACGACTATGAAGGCGGCACCAAGGACTGGTTCGACCAGAAGCACGCCGCTTGACTGGTCACAGCCGCACAAGACGTTTCTGAAAGGCTGCCCACATGGGCAGCCTTTTCTATGCCTGGCGCTCTGAAATACTCCAACTCTTCTTGAAAAAACGGATGATGGATCGTTGCCCGCCTTTAACCGGCAGGATTGCTGGCCAGCTCCTTTAATGCTTTCAAGGCCTCATCGATACGATCGCTGGGTACAAAAATGTGGTCGTGATAGAACCCTGCAATAACGTTGGTGGTAATGCCCCGTTCGGCCAGCAGGCTGGTCACCACGGATGTTAAACCCAGGGCTTCGAGACTGGAATGGCCCTCGAGGGTGATGCGGCGGAAGACTCTGTAGTAGTCCAGGCCCTCAGCTTTGGCCTGTTCCAGGGGAATGACGAGTGTAAGACCTTCCAGTTCGGCAATGCTGACAATGGGCTTGAGGTGTTCCAGTTCACCGTACTTTGCCTTGGGCACCGTGCAGTACACATAAGTTGTCGAATCCAGCGTTGGCGAGAGTTGCTTGATCAAA
>CAZFQI010000209.1:0-3951 GCA_964520755.1 uncultured Marinobacter sp.
TTGATGGCGTTGAAGTTGCTGATCAGATCGAACATTTCGGCCAGGTCTTCAGGCCCGAGGTTAACGTTGTCGGCCTTCGATGCTGCTACGGTTTCCGCCATCATTCCGTGGACAATCTTCTGGAATTCGGGGTGGTGAGTGAGGCTCCGGGTATCAAGGCCGGTCAGGGCCGAGAGCGGATTCACGCCATTGTTGATCACCAGCTTGCGCCAGAGCTCGTAACGGATATTTTCCGAGACGGTTGTTGGAATCCCGGCCGCCTCAAATTCTGCCTGTAATTCCTGCAGTAACAGGCCACGGTGGTCAGACCCAGCGGCCAGCGGCCATTCACCCATGACAATCTGGGCAGGGCCCTCGGCTTCCACTACGCCCGGCTGGACAATATGGCCACCAATCCGGACAGCCAGGCCGCCCAGAACTCTGTGCTCCCCCAGCAATGAGGCCAAGGCCGGCTCGTTGTCCACTCCGTTCTGAAGCGACAGGACAGGCACCTTGCCGTGATAGAGCCAGGGGCCCAACTCAGCCAGCATCGTTTCAGTCGCCGTGGATTTCAGGGTAACCACAATGGCATCAAAATCGTCCGGGGCATAGCGGGCAACCACCCCGGAGTGATCCATGGCCTGGACCGGGAATGACCACACCTCATCCCCGTATTGAACGGTCAACCCTTGTTCCTGAAGCGCCGCCAGATGGGCACCACGTGCGGTCAGAACCACCTCATGTCCTGCATGCAGTAGCCGTGCAGCGTAGTAGCCTCCGATGCCGCCAGCACCCACGATCAATAATCTGAGCATTTACGGAATCCCCGATATTTTCCTCAGTTTATTGCATCCAGCCGTAGCCGGCGAGCGAGTGGCTGTCCTCATTCAGTGCAAAACCGAATACCCGTTGCGGGGCTTTCAGGCCTCCCAGACTGAATGCAGTATTCAACACACACAGGGTAGGATCGGCCAGGGGCACATCCTGCCCACTCCTGGCCTTACGCCCGGCGAGATTTGCCCCCGACATGGCCTGAAGCCAGAGCTGTTCGTGTTCCCATTGCTGAATCAGATTACGGATATAGGCATCGTGAGGCTGGTGATTCACCTCAGTGTCCCCCGGTTCTTTCTGGTTCAGGCAGACCAGAAGGATACCCTGCTCCCGGAGTGCTTCCAGGCAATGGCCTATCTGCCGATAGTCGTCGCTAGTCATCCCGGTATTCAGCCTAAGTTCAATGACCTCCTCTGGCGCAACACCCATCATGTTGCACGCCAGCAATTCCAGACCTGGATCCCGCCCTCCTTGAATGTTGGCCCCGAATCCCCGCTCAGCCATCAGTGACTGCAGACGCTCTGCGAGGACGCCTTTGCCGCACTGGTGGAAGATTTCGGGCTTGTCGCATCCCTTTTGCGAGGTGATGAACGCGACATTACCAACCTGCATATCCCGCTTGATCAAACGACGGAGCCGAGGTTGGCTTATCGGATCTGAAAACGCACCTCTGTCACAGGACAGGTAAAACACTGGCAATTTCGGCACGGAGCCTCCCATCGGGCCGTTAGGGAACTGATCGACCGGCTAACCGGGGCATCAACGCCCCAGTTTTTTGGCCGACTGGCCACCAATACCGAAATGCTGCTTGGGCATTTCCGTAATGATAATCCGGACACTTTCCACCGGCGCACCCAGTGACCGTGAAATCGCATCGGTTACCTCCCGGATCAGCATTTCCTTCTGCTCATCCGAGCGACCCTCAAGGATATTGATTTGCGCAACTGGCATGGAACCCCCTTATTCGAACCGGGCGGACACGGTACCCAGGCCCTGGTAACGAACCGTGATGTTGTCACCGGGCTCAACGGTAATCGCCGCGGTAATGCCGCCGGTCATGATGAAAGTTCCGGCCGGAATGTGTTCGCCACGCTCTGCCAGCAGGTTGGCCAACATCGCCACGCTAGAGGCCGGGTGGCCGAGAACAGCAGCGCCGGCTCCGACATCAACGACTTCGCCGTTCTTCTCGACGACCACACCTAGAGTTTTCAGGTCGACATCGGCAACGTCGGCCATCTGACCACCGGTGATGAAGCGGGTGGACGAGGCGTTGTCCGCTACCACACTTACCAGATCAAATTTGAAGTTCTCATAGCGCGAGTCGATGACTTCCACGGCGGGGATGACGAAATCCGTTGCAGCCAGAACCTGGCCGATGTGACAGCCGGGGCCTTTGAGTGGAGCCTTGGTGACAAAGGCAATCTCGGCTTCGATTTTCGGATGGATCAGTTCTTTGGTGTTGACCACCCCGCCATCGGGTACGCTGAAATAATCAGCCAAGAAGCCATAGATGGGCGTTTCAACGCCCATCTGGGCCATCTTGGCCCAGGAGGTCAGGCCCATTTTCATGCCCACGATCTTGTTGCCCCGGGCTTCCTTACGGCGGCGGATTTCCCACTGGACGTCGTAGGCATCCTCAAAGGTCATGTCAGGGAAGTCGTTGGTGACCTTGGTGATATCGTGGGCCTGAAGTTCGGCATTTTCCACGTGCTCGGCCAGGGCCAGAACCTGCTCTTGGCTCAATGTCTTGCTCATGCGTTTTGCTCCTTCTGTGCCGCCAGCAGATCCAGCGCCACATCCACGATCATGTCTTCCTGGCCGCCAACCATGCGGCGCTTGCCCAACTCAACCAGAATATCCACAGCCTTCAGACCGTACTTCTGCGCCGCCACTTCCGAATGGCGCAGGAAGCTGGAGTAAACCCCGGCATAACCCAGGGCCAGGGTTTCGCGGTCCACCCGCACCGGGCGGTCCTGCAAAGGGCGCACAATGTCATCGGCCGCATCCATCAGGGCGTACACGTCCGTGCCATGCTCCCAGCCCATCTTGTCAAAGGCCGCAATACACACTTCCAGCGGCGCGTTGCCGGCACCAGCCCCCATGCCGGCCAATGAGGCATCAATCCGGTCGCAGCCTTCCTCGACGGCAACAATGGAATTGGCCACGCCCAGGGCGAGGTTGTGGTGAGCGTGCATTCCCGTTTGGGTCTCCGGCTTGAGCACATCCTTGAGCGCCCGGAAGCGGTCGCGAATGTCGTTCATGTTCATGGCGCCGCCGGAGTCGACCACGTAGAGGCACGTAGCGCCGTAGTCTTCCATCAGCTTGGCCTGCTCTGCCAGGCCCTGTGGGGTCTGCATGTGGCTCATCATCAGGAAGCCCACGGTGTCCATGCCCAGTTTGCGGGCGTGTTCGATGTGCTGCCTGGACACATCCGCTTCGGTGCAGTGGGTGGCCACCCGAACAATCCGGGCGCCGGCGTTGTACGCGTTGTCCAGGTCGTGGACGGTGCCGATGCCGGGCAACAGCAGGGTGGCGATTTTGGCGTGTTCAATGACTTCGGACACCGCTTCGATCCACTCCAGGTCGGTGTGGGCGCCGAATCCGTAATTGAAGCTGGAGCCCTGCAGTCCGTCGCCGTGGGCCACTTCAATGGAGTCGACCTTGGCCTTGTCCAGTGCACGGGCAATGTCCTGCACGTTCTTGATGGAGTACTGATGTCGGATCGCGTGGCTGCCATCCCGCAGCGTCACGTCGGAGATGTAGAGTTTCTTGCCGGGATTAAAAGTCATGGTTCGTTCCTCCTCAGTTGACCAGCGATTCGGCGATGCGCTCGGCGGTGCCGAGTGCCGCGGAGGTCATGATGTCCAGGTTTCCGGCGTAGGCCGGCAGGTAATGGGCGGCGCCCTCGACCTCCAGGAAGATGGAAGTCTTCAGGCCGCTGAAGCGACCCAGGCCCGGGACGTTCATGGGCTGGTCTTCGGGGATGTCGTCGAACTGCACTTTCTGCTTGAGGCGGTAGCCCGGCACGTAGCTGTTGACGGCCTTGACCATCTCTTCCACGGAGGCTTCCACTTCGGCCTTGTCGGCGGCATCCGAAAGTACGTAGACGGTATCCCGCATCAGTAGCGGTGGCTCGGCCGG
>CAZFQI010000210.1:0-3940 GCA_964520755.1 uncultured Marinobacter sp.
TGTCAGGTGGCGCTTTTACCGTTTGGCTCGGCCGTTGGCAGGCTTAGCCAGAAGCGCGCGCCTTTGCCCTCTTCAGAGTCGAAGCCGACATCACCACCCATCTGTGTCATGATCTCTTTCGTGATGGCCAGACCCAGGCCTGTTCCCCGTTTTCCACGCGTGTCGGAACTGTCTGCTTGGGCGAATTTCTGAAAAATCCTGCTTCGGAAGTTGTCAGGGATGCCGGGTCCCTGGTCGGTTACCAGGATGCGTAGAAGGCCATGCTCGACCTTGCTGTGCACCAGAACCTGTCTGTCAGGAGGGGAGAACTTGATGGCATTGGACAGTAAATTGGTAAGTGCCTGGCCCAGACGCAAGCGATCGATGTTCACCATACAGGTAGAAGCATCGTCTTCGATTTGTACAGAAACGCCGCTCTCCAGAGCATAGGTTCCAAGACGTTCTGCCGATTCTTCAATCACCGGGCCAACCTCCTGTGCTTCCAGTTTCATGATCATCTTGCCGGAAACAAGCTTTTCCATGTCCAGCAGGTCGTCAACCAGTTGCTTCAGTTGCTCGGTATTACGGTGGGCGATAGACACCATACGTTCGGCTTTTGTCGGGAGCGCGCCCAGAGTGCCGCTTTCGACGAGGCCAAGAGAGCCCGATATAGAGGTAAGCGGCGTTCGGAGTTCATGACTTACCGTCGAGATGAATTCGCTCTTCATCCGATCGACCTTCTTCCGCTCGGATATATCCTCTATCAGAGTCCAGATCAGAGGTTGGCCTGAGGGGCTGCTGATTCTCATGCCGCGGACAATGGCAGGGTAGGTTGAATCATCCGAGCGCACGATTTCGACCTCATAAGGCCCGAAACGTTTCTCGCTCTGAAGTTTGGCGATGATTTGCTGTCGCTGATGTTCGTAATCCCGGGGCAGTATTTGCGAATAGTCCATCGCCATCAATTCGTCACGACTGTATCCGGTCGGCCCCAGCAGAGCCTCATTCACATCCAGAAACGCCCCTGATACGTAGTCGTTCAGAGCAATACCAATTGGAGACAGTTCGTACAGCCTTCGGAGTTGAACTTCGCTTTCCTGAAGAGCGAGTTCGGTTTGTTTTGCCTCGTCAATGTCGGCAATGTAACCGTGCCACATGGTACTGCCGTCGGGGATCCTTTCCGGCGATGACTTACCCTCTACCCAACGCCACCCGGAGTCGCCATTGTTAACTCGAAAGTGGCTGTGCCAGATTTTTAATGTCTCGGCCGACCTTTCGATGCTTGCGACCACTTCTCGCAAATCTCCCGGGTGGATTCTGGAAAAGCAAATCGTGGCATCCTCCCGAGCCTCTTCGGGTGTGACTCCATAAATGTTGCTGATATTGGGGCTGGTGTAAGGAAACGAAGCACGGCCGTCCGGCCACTGTTGATATTGGTAGAGCATGCCCGGCGTTTGTTCTACCAGTTTGGTGAGCATCTGAACACTGAGCTGCCTTTCGATGAGGGCTCCAACCCAGCGTGCCAAAAGGGTCACGAAAGTAATTTCAGTGTCGGAGAAGTCCTGTTCCCGCGGTTCTGGTGAAGAAAAATTGAGAGTTCCGTACAAATGGTCTTTTATGACAATAGGTGCTGCCAAGTAGCTCTCAAGCCCGAACCTGTCGTAGCAACGGTGGTCGCGGTAGCTCGACCTGGCCATGTGTGCAATGGCCAGGCTTTCCCGCGCACCGAGAAGCATCGAGCAGTAGGTGTCTTTCAGCGGAAAGCTGGCATTCTGTTCGAGCCCGGCGTCCTCGGGGGCCACAAACCATCGGATGGAATAAACATTACCGTGTATTTCGCTGACTATTCCAAGGGGCAGATTCAGGTAGTCAGAGCCTAGACGAAGAGCTCTTTCGATGCGGATGTCGTCGTTTGTCTCAGTGTCCAGTGCCAAACCATTGAGGATACCCAGAGCCTCGTTCTGATGCCGGATCTTGCTCAGGTTGTTCATTTCCTCTGTGATATCGGCGTGGGTGCCGTACATCATCAGTGGTTCGTCGTTCTTGGTCCATTCGAAGACCCGGCCTCGGTCGTGAACCCAAACCCAATGGCCATTCTTATGCTTCATCCGACAACGGTAGTCGTACTCGGACAATTCACCGGCAAAATGAGCTTTGAGCAAACGCTCTGATTCAGGCAGATCCTCCGGGTGCACCAGGCTCAACCATGTCTCGATACTGATTGGCTCCAACTCATCAAGCACGTAGCCGCAAATGTTGGCCCAACGCTGGTTGAAAACGGTTTCGCCGGTTTGAACGTTCCATTCCCAGGTGCCAATTCTCGTACCCTCAATAATCGCTCTTGCCCTGCGCTCGCTGTATTTGAGCTCCTGGTATAATTTGGATGCTGCTTGCAGGTTAATCTCCTCCTCGACACAATCGGCGATTTCGCGAAGAAGGGATTGGTCTTCCTTGTCGAAGGAGCGCGGAGTCTTGTCAATCAGGCAGAGTGTACCCAATCTGAAGCCTTCGCTATTGTGGATGGGGGCACCCGCGTAAAAGCGTATGTTCGGAGCCTCGGTGACCAGAGGGTTTTCGGCAAAACGAGGATCCTCCAACGTGTCTTCGATGATCAGGATGCCCGAGCCAAGAATGGCGTGACCGCAGAAGGATATGTCGCGGGATGTTTCCGACGCTTCCAGTCCCTGGCAGGATTTGAACCATTGCCGGCTTTTGTCCACCAGGCTAACCAGAGCAATAGGAACCCGGAATGCCTTGCGGGCCATCCGGGTGTACCGATCAAACCGCTCTTCAGGTTCTGTATCGAGCAGCCCTGTGCGTTCAAGCGCCGCCTGGCGCTCAGTCTCCTCGGGAGGAAGTTCCGGCGCTTTCATTAACGTTGCCCCTACTTACCATGTTAGTGGATAGCTCAACCCAGAAGTTGGCTCCGCTGTCGTAAAAGTAGCCAACGTTACCACCCATGAGTCTCGCCAACTCCTGGCATATCGCGAGGCCCAACCCTGTCCCTGCTTTGGATCTGGCGGAACCTGAATCGGCCTGGGCGAATCGTTGGAAGAGCCGGGGAATGAAGCTTTCTGGAACGCCAGGGCCTTCATCCGATACGGTAATTCTAACCGTGCCAGATGAGGTTGATTCTGACGAGATCTCTACAGAACCACCTACGGGAGAAAACTTAATTGCATTGCTGATGAAGTTATCCAGTATTTGTCTCAGTCTGGTTGGATCAGCGGTGACGAATTTCCCTGTGCAGTTTCCAAGTGTCAGTGGAATGCGGTAGTGGCTGGCCATGGCCCGGTTGCCATCGCAGGCATCCCTGATAGCTTTCGCAGGATCAACTGTATCCAGATCGATGGGCATCTGCCCTGCCATGGCTTTATTGAAGTCCAGCAGGTCTGATATCAGCCGTTGCAACTGTTCGCTATTCCGAAAAGCAACGTCGACCATCGAGTCAGCTTTATCTGGCAGTTTCCCTGCTGCGCCTGAGCGCAGAAGTTTCAATGAGCCATTTATCGAGGTCAAAGGAGTGCGCAGCTCATGGCTTACGTTCGAGACAAAGTCGTCTTTCATGATGTCTAGCGCCTCGCGCTCCTTCATCAGCTTGTTAAAGGCACGGGCTACGTTGCGGACCTCTGGCGGACCTTTAAGAGACAATCGGTTTGCCGCAAAACCCTCCGTAGCCATTTCCCGTATCCTGAGCGACATTTTCTCCAATGGAAGGGTTGTTGCCCGTGCGAGTAACCAGGCTATCGCTGCAAGTGCCAGAAGAGCCACGGCACTGGCGGCAAGGAACTTGTCGAAAGAGGCCCGCGCTGGTTGTGTCGCCTGTCGGTAGGGGACTGCCCTGAGAAACATCCAGCCCACGCGGTCAAGGTGCTGCGTGGCGTAGATCCACTTTTTACCTGAATGGTCGGTAACAACACCCGAGGTCTGGCCGGACAATGCCGCATCAATAATCAGATCC
>CAZFQI010000211.1:0-3846 GCA_964520755.1 uncultured Marinobacter sp.
CCGAACGCGCGGTTATGTCGAAGAGGTCCCTGGCCCAGACCGGCATGACCATGCTCGAGGTGCCTCTGATGTGGGAGTGGCCGGTGGAGAAGTGCCTGGGGCTGATCCGGGAAACCGAAGGGCTGGAACTGATCGACAAGTCCATGGCCGATGACAGTGGACTGATCCTGCTTGCCCCCCATTTGGGCAACTGGGAGTTGGCTGGCTTGTTCTTCTCATCACGCTACAAGATGGCCGCTCTATACAGCCCACCGAATATGCCCGAATTCGAAGATTACATGATCAAGGTTCGCGGACGGCTCGGCTCTGAACTGGTCCGGGGCGATCGACGCGGCCTTGCCCGACTCGCCTCGATTCTCCGGGAAGGCGGTGTTGCCGGTATCCTGCCGGATCAGTCACCTCGGGGTAAAGGCAACGCCTTTGCGCCTTTCTTCGGCATGGAAGTGAAGACCATGACCCTGGTGTCCAAGCTGATCCAGCGCACCGGCGCCAATGTCCTGATCACTTATGCTGAACGCTTACCGGACGCTTCAGGGTTCCGTATTGTCGTGCGTGAAACCGGCCCTGGCCTGGGCGACAAGGATCCTGTTTTCGCAACCACTGCAATGAATCACGCCATCGAACAATGCGTAAGAGAAATTCCCGAGCAATATCAGTGGGAATACAAGCGCATGCGCCATCGACCGCCAGGCGAGATCAACCCCTACAATCCGGACCGCGTATGTTAAACCCGAGAATGTTGTTAAATGCGCTGCTTGTTATCGGGCTCGGGGGCGCACTCCTGTCGTCCAGTATTCTGGCCGGCGCCACCCTGTTGCTTGCTATCGCCGGGATGGTGCTCAGTGTCCGGAAATCACTTTATAAAACCGGTTGGGACAAGCCCAAGGAGCTTCGGCTACTGCATTTCGCATTCTGGTTCTTTGTGTTGGTGAGCGTTCTCTCGTGGGCCCTGGAAGGCTTCGATTATGAGGGCGGGAAAACGCTTGGCACCCACGCCCGGTTTATTCTGTTCTGGCCTTTGATCGTCGCCATCAGCTATGCCCGGATCGGCGCCCGAACGACGTTTACTGCCATAGGACTATTGTCGGTGTCGGTCATCGGCATTTTCCTGGTAACCGTCGCCGCCCGCCAGAGCGCTCTGGATCAGTTGCTGAATTCCCGTTTCGGCGGCGGCATCAACCCGATCAGCTTTGGCAATCTTGCCCTCCTGGGCGGCATGTTGACGATCGTTGCCGCCATGTTCTTTATCCGCGAAAAACGCAAGGGCACGGCAACACTGTTCCTGGCCGGTGGAATAGCTGCAGTCTTGATTTCCATGCTGTCTGAAACCCGCAGTAATCTCGTTGCCCTACCATTCTTTCTGGTCGCGCTTGTGCCTCTGATGAGCAAAAAGCTTCGAATTGCCGGTTTAATTGCTGTACCAATACTCGTCACCGGTGCCATTATCACCAGCGACCGCATGTCCGATTCACTTAATGGCTTGCTCCATGATGGTCACCTGGACTCCGGCATGGAAATCCGGCTCGAAGTATGGGAGCAGTCCTTGAGCATGCTCAGGGAGAACCCTTGGACAGGCGCGGGCCTCGGAGGCTACACCCACCAAATTGAATCGGAAGTGGCGGAAGGAAATCTGCCAGAACACTTCCTCGCCTGCTGCACCGGGCACGCCCATAACGATCTGCTCAATAATGCAGCCACCAGCGGCATTCCCGGCATTCTCAGCTGGGCTCTGCTTATTTTCATACCTCTGGCCATCTTTGCCAAAAACCTGGCCAGCCGCCACGCAGCCACTGCCCACCTTGCGGCGGCTGGCTGCATGGTATCCCTTGGGTACTTTTTCTTTGGCCTGACCGAAGCCACCTTCAATCGGACTCTGTTCCTTACCTTTTACCTGCTGGCAGTTGCCTCTATCGCTTCGGCTCTGTTCACAGAGCTGAGCGCGTCTTACGTTCGAAACAGGACCCGCAAGGTGTCTGCGACCATTATCACGAAAAACGAAGAAGACCATATTGTTGACTGCCTGAAATCAGCAAGGCTGGTTGCGGACGAGGTCATCGTTCTGGATAGCGGCAGCTCGGACAGGACCGTAGAACTGGCCAGAGAGCTGGCCGATGTCGTTGAAGTCACCGACTGGCCGGGTTTTGGCATCCAGAAGCAGCGCGCACTTGAGAAGGCAACCGGAGAGTGGGTGCTTTCACTGGATGCCGATGAGCGTGTCACACCAGAGCTGGCAAGGGAGATCAATGATCACCTGGCAGATCCTGACGCGGACGCCTACAAGCTTCCCTGGGCTGTAACCATCTATGGCAGCCGCCTTGATTTCGGCCGCAGCGGCAGAGCACCACTCCGGCTGTTCCGCCGCGAAGGCGTCAGCTTTTCAGATGCTCTGGTCCACGAGCGGATACTGATCCCGTCCGGTCGCAAGATCAAAACCCTGAGAGGCCGCCTTACGCATTATACCCACAGGGATTTTGGTCATTCCCTGGAGAAAAGCGCGAAATATGCGTGGCTCGGTTCTCTGGAGAAGCATCGGAAGGGCAAGAAGACCCGCACCATGATCTACCCCACTCTGCGGGGGCTGATGACATTTGTGCAAGTTTATTTGATCAGGTTCGGTTTTTTAGACGGTTCAGTGGGCTATCTTACCGCTGTGACGTATGCCCAGGTTACATTCAATAAATACGCGGGGCTTTGGACCCTTGGGCGAACCTCCTCCGGTCAACAATTGGGCAAAGATGAAGATAGATAAACACGCCCCGGAAAAAATGAACTTTGGGGACGACTTGAATTCCTGGCTCTGGCCCAGACTCATGCCGGAATGTCTCAGTGAAACCGATGGCATTCATTTCCTTGGGATCGGGACGCTGCTGAAGGCCAGAAGGTTCGAGACAAAACTGGCCAAGACACGCCGAATAGTGATCTTTTCCTCGGGGAGCTGGGGCGTTGACCTTCCAGTTCTGGACCATCGGTGCCGAGTTTATGGCGTCAGGGGTCCACGAACAGCCCGCGCGCTCGGCCTGGCCTCTGACAAAGTAATCGGTGACGGCGCATATCTTTTAAAGACCCTGCCACAGGGTAATATCGAACAAGCCGGCAAAGAAATCGGCTTTGTGCCTCATCATGGAAGTGAGCGTTACGTTGACTGGCAGTCGGTGTGCGATGCCGTCGGACTTCGGTTTATCTCTCCAAGGCAACCGGTAGAGTCTTTTATCGGGGCGATCGCCCAGTGCAAGACAGTCATCACCGAAGCAATGCATGGAGCAATCACGGCCGACATTTTAAGAATTCCCTGGGTTGCAGTCAGTTTTGCACCAAACTTCAACTCCGAGAAATGGTTTGATTGGGCAGAATCTATGTCTGTCGAATTGAGAATCCATCCACTCCCAATGGTCTACCAACAGACGCCGCCGTTTTGGAGGGGGTTAGAGAATCGCGGGAAAAGGTGGCTCAACAGGATCGGTGTGGGGCCAGAAAAGTGGGCGAGATTACCCTATGCGCTAAGAGCTTCACCTTCAAAACAAAAAGACCAACTCATCGATAGTCTGAAATCGCTAGCTGAAAACAGGGAAGAGCAGTTATCTTCTGACGCTGCGATTAGCGAAATCCTTGAGCGACAGAACGCTGCTCTCGAGACGCTGCGAAAAGACTATCGTGAAAACAATCTTTAAAAAGGATTCAGCCGCATCTCGCGAGCCAACCGGCGTCTGACCTTTAGCTTTCTTATGAGATTGAGGGGCTTTCGCGCCAGTCTAGCCTGCTGATTCTCGAAGAAATCGTCCACTGCGTTTATAACCCGAGCACTGGAACACCCATCACGGAAACTGTGAAGCTCGTCGCAGAGCGCCC
>CAZFQI010000212.1:0-3844 GCA_964520755.1 uncultured Marinobacter sp.
CTGTGTAACAGAACCGCTCCGAGTTGGTCTGAAGCACCGATCACCAACCCTTTATCAAATCCACCGACTGGAGAGGAATGATGCGTGGTTATCCACTTTTGTCTTTAATTGTTTTGCTGACCCTGCTGCCGGGCAGAGCCATGTCTGATGCCAATGGGGATAATTTCCAGCACTATCAGAAGCTGCTTGATCGGCACCTGATTGAACACACACTGCCGGGAAACGGACTGGTTTCCGCCTTTGATTATCGTTCCGCCCTGGCCAGCGACAGCCTGGAAAAGACACTGACCGAGCAGCGCGAAACCCTGAAGGCGTTTAACCCCGGTGCCCTTGAAGGGAAAGCGGAATCTGTTGCCTTCTGGATTAACGCCTACAACTTTTTCATGCTTGATCAGATTCTTACCGAACGGCCAGACGGCGAGCTTGTATCCTCCGTATGGGACTATGGCGGCCGGGTTAACCCGTTTGTCGACAGCGTATTTGAGCGGAAGAACTTTGTTATCGGCGGGCGCAATTACAGCCTTAACGATATGGAGAAGGAAATTCTGCTAGGTGAGGAATACGCCAGCAAGGGCTGGAAAGATGCCCGGGTTCATTTTGCCGTGAACTGTGCATCGGTCGGATGCCCGCCACTGCGGAACACCATTTACACCGCCGATAACCTGGAGCGTCTGCTGGCGGAGAATACCCGGCGGGCATTCAATACGGCGCATCATCTGCAGGTAGAAGGCGATATCTTGTATGTGACCGAGCTGTTCAAGTGGTATGAAGAGGATTTCGCAGAAGCGTCGGGTTCTTCGAAGGCATTTATAGAGGCGTGGGCTGCTCCCGACGTAGCTAATCAGGTGGCTGGCACATCGTCCCTGGAGTTCATCGATTACGACTGGGCGCTTAACACACCGGATAACTTCCCGCCCCTGGATCAGCCAGTTGACTGAAAATAGACACAAAAAAGGCCACTATTCCGAAGAGTAGCGGCCTTTCTCGTCGCGGGTTATCTCGCGGATACTTTCACGTCAGCAACCTGCTCGACGGTCTTGGTCGGGTAGCTCTGCGCCTCATGGTACCTGTCGGCCTGACCGTTCATAGCCAGGACAGTAGTCGCAGAGAAGGAAAGTGCGATAGCGGCGAAAATCAGTGTCAGTTTCTTCATGGTCTGTACCTCGTTCGGTTCGATGACATGCGGGGTCTGCATCTTACGGGAACAGGCCTCGCTTACGGGGTATAGACACCGCAGCATTGAGTTGCGTTACAGATGAGCTGTGGGATTTGGCAAAAAATCCGGGATTTCGATATAACAAAATACGATCAAGGCGGGCCTATGCATTCCTCTCCGTGCGATTCATAATGATCGTTCAAGAATTCGCAACGAAGGAGAAGCACCATGAGCCGTCTTCTGGCCCTTGTATTGATCGTTGCAAGCTCTTTGGCAATGGCGGATGGGGATAAAACGCCTCCACTTGTAGATGCCGACTGGCTTGATGCAAACCTGAATCGTAGCGACCTCGTGGTACTGGATGTTCGCTCCGGTATTGATAACGGCGGGGATCGGAGCAGCTTTCAGAAAGCACACATCCCCGGGGCCGTCTACAGCAGTTACACGGGCGACGGCTGGCGGGAAAGCCGTGACGGTGTTGCCGGCCTTTTGCCACCGGTGGCCAGCCTGGAGCGTCTGATAGGAGGCCTGGGTATTGGTAACGACGATATGGTAGTCATTGTGCCCGCTGGGACCGGCGTTACGGATTTCGGCAGCGCAGCCAGGGTCTACTGGACCTTCCGTGTGTTGGGTCACGACGCTGTCACGATTTTGAACGGCGGTTTTGCCGGTTGGCAGGCAGCCGGGATGAACGTTGCCAGCGGACAGAGTGAGCAGCGAGACGTGGTGAACTTTGAGGGTACCCTGCAGCAAGATCTGATCGCTTCGCTGGGCGAAGTAAAGGAGGCCCGCGACAGCCAGGCTCAACTGGTTGATGCCCGGCCGAGTGACTACTTTACCGGTGAAACCCAGTCACCAGCGGCCAAGGCTCCAGGCACGATTCCCGGTTCCCGGAGTCTTCCCCACTCTGACTTTCTTGGCCAGCGAAACCAGGCCTGGTATCTCAATGAAGGTGAGATCACGGCGAGAGTAAACCAGGCAGAGCTGGACCCGGGCGCTCGTACTATCGCCTTCTGCAACACCGGCCATTGGGCTGCCACAGATTGGTTTGTGCTCAGCGAGCTGGCCGGATTTGAGGAAGTTGCCCTGTATGACGGTTCCATGGCCGAGTGGTCCCAGGACAGCGATCGGCCACTGCAGGTCGCGAAGAAAGGTCTCGGCAAGATCCTGGATTTTTTCAACTGATCTGAAAAAGTGATTATTCATGTCTGATTCCGCAGTCCTCCAGCCCGGGTTGCAACAGCCCGGCTGGCAGGTGGACCGATTCATCGTATCGACGGCCTTGGTTGGCCTTGCCCTGCTGGGCGGGCTGATCTGGCTGGAAACCGCCCCGTTCATGGTGGCGTTGTTCGTGATTGGCACCCTGCTGGGCATGGCGCTATATCACGGAGCCTTCGGCTTTACCGCTGGCTGGCGCAATCTGGTGGTGAAAAAACGCGGCGCCGGTATGCGGGCTCAACTGCTGCTGTTCGGACTCAGTTCCCTGATCATGGTCCCCATGCTCCACAGCGGCCAGGCAGGCCTGGTGGGTGCCGTGGCGCCGGTGGGCACCTCTCTTGTCTTCGGCTCCTTCATTTTTGGTCTTGGCATGCAGCTGGGCGGTGGTTGCGGCTCTGGCACTCTCTTCACTGTTGGCGCCGGTAATATCCGTATGGTGGTGACACTGGTGTTCTTTATCGCCGGTGCTGTGCTTGGATCTATACACCTGCCCTGGTGGCTGGACCAACCGGGTTTTGATCCGGTGCCACTGGTCAACAGCTTTGGCGTTAGCGGTGCCATTCTGGTGCAGTTCGTGGGTCTTGGTTTGGTCGCCTGGTGGGTCAATCGCATTGAGCGTAAGGCCCATGGAACCATCGAGCGCGATGAACTTCTGTGGAAAGGCCAGAGCCACGGTGTACTCAGAACATTGCTCAGTGGTCGCTGGCCTTTCACCTGGGCCATCCTGATCCTCGCGGCTGGCAATGCTCTGACCCTGGCGATAGGCGGTGCTCCGTGGAGCATTACCTTTGCCTTTAACGTTTGGGGCGCCAAGGCTCTGGAAGTGGTGGGCGTTAACATGTCCCAGTTCGAGTTCTGGACCTGGGACTACCCCGCCATGGCCCTGAAGGATTCGGTGCTGACCAATATCCCCTCGGTGATGAATTTCGGTTTGTTGCTGGGCGCCATGCTGGCGGCGGGCCTCGCCAATCGGTTCAACGAAGCCAGCCGAAACCGCCCCGAAGGCCGTCAGTTCCTGGCTGCCGTGGTGGGTGGCTTGCTGCTCGGCTACGGCGCCCGTCTGGGTTTTGGTTGCAATATCGGGGCGCTGTTTTCCGGCATTGCCTCCGCCAGCCTGCACGCCTGGGTCTGGTTTGCCTGTGCCTTCGCCGGTTCACTGATCGGAATCCGGCTTCGGCCCTGGTTCCGGCTGCCAAACTGAGGAGGAGGTCGACAGCATGGAAAGAGCCTACAGCCGAACCCGTATCCTGGCAGCACTTGGGATCATTCTCGTGTTGATTCTGGTGGACCACCTCAATAGCCCGACGTTTGCCTTCAATTCGGGCCAGGGCAATGTGCAAACCGCGCTTTCCCAGAGGGATGAAACCGCATGCGCGCCCTGCGGGGCGCCGTGTCCGTCGACCAGAAACTGACCTGATCCCGGCCATTGACTACGCTTAGGGCAGATCCATCCCAACATCTCGTAGACAG
>CAZFQI010000213.1:0-3836 GCA_964520755.1 uncultured Marinobacter sp.
ATCGCTGTAACCCCCTCTTCCGCACCAAAAATGGCTCCGAACCACCCTTAGCTATCCCTAAACGCGGCGGAACCTGGATTTCCCCGTGACATCGCTATCAGGCTGCACGCGTTGTAGAGGGTTGCGGTGGCAAACCATAGTAGCTACCCCGTTAGCGAGATCCTGCGCAAGTTTATTGTTTGGTGCATGTGTACTCAATGCCATCGCCTGCCAGTAAAGCCTGGGCAAATCCCTGAGCGTCCTCTATCGAGCGTAAAAGCGCCTCGTTGTGATTGGCGCCAGAATAGGTTCTGGCCGTGATATTTGCGCCAGCAGCACAGGCATCGGCGATGTATTCTTGTTGCATAGAGTAGGGCGTGATCTTATCCGCGGTGCCTGAGCCAGTGAACAAAGGCGTCTGGAAGCCCAGGTCCGGTATTGAAGTGCGCGAAAAGACTTTCAAAAGGGCTAAGTCCGGACGAGCCTTGAAGGTATTGTTGACCGACAGTCCGGCACTTTTAGTGGCATCAATAAAGTCGAAAACGCAGGTCTCATTGATGCTGGCAACCACCGGTTTCGCCTTATCCGACACAATGGCGTCCAGTTCGAAATCGGGATCGATCATCTCTGCAAATGTCAGCATATACAGCGAGAGTGGCAGAGACGCTGAAACCTCATCGCGATCAGAGTTCGCTGCAATATTCAGGGCTACGCGCATTGCGAAATAAGGAATCCCGGTTGCGATGATGCCGCCAATATCGACATCAGGCGCATAATCATCCGCATAGCTGGCGGTTGCCAGAGCGGCTGTGGCGCCTTGGGATTGTCCAGCGACCATAACATTAGCGCTGAGCGGGAAGTGACCTGATTGCAGTGCACGTATCAGATCTAGATTGTTGTAGGCCATCGTTCTGGCATCCATATAAGGATGCGTCCCGGGGGTGCCGAGACCCTGATAGTCTGAAGCAGCGATCGCGTATCCCTGGGCAAGCCATGGATTGAGGTAACGCCGATCACGTTCGCTACGGCCTGAGAATGAAGGTGTGCACAGGTCGCCAATGCCTACGGTGCCGTGGGACCAGACCAGCAGCGGCCAACCTTTAGCCGGTGGCTCGCCGGCCGGTAAATAGAGCGCACCGGAGACCGGGTTAATCAATTCACCACCGAGGCCCTCTGTCGAGCTATACAGAATTCGGAAATTCTCGCCAGCCGCGGCCAGAGACGGCGCCCCGTCCAGTGCCTGTTGACGAATGAGAACGCCGGGACCTGGGGGTATTTTCAGTGCAGCAGGATAGAAGTCAGACAGAATAAGATCGCCCCGGGCGGGTGCCGATACATCTGTGATGTCTCTTGGAACATAAACACTAACCCACACCCACAAGAGTAGCCCGCCAAGCAGTAGTGCCAGCAGACCTGCGCCTGTTTTAACTCCGGTTCTCAACGACATCACAAATCCTCGTCCTGTATTCCACTGCCCTGAAACGAGGTGGCTCCGGGCTTGTCTGACCTATTACCTCAGTTTTGTAGCCTTTTCTCAAAACCGGTAAGTCAGCTCGGCACCATACATCCTCGGTTCATTGCGGATCGCACTGGTGAATCCGAAGGCGCTGGTTTGCTCTGTGTAATCCACGAGGAAATCCGCATCCCAGAGGTTGGTGCCAAATACTGCGACTTGCCAGGTATCGTTCGCTGAGCTGTAGGTGAGTCTCGCATTGACGACGGTGTAACTATCGATAGCAAAGTTTTCATTCAGGTTGTGGTCGCCTTTATAACCGATGCTCACAAAGCCACGTAGCTCATCCCCGTTGGAGAACTGTACCGAGCTATCGGCACCCAGAGTGCCTGAGTAGTCGGGCGAAAACCGAAGCGGGGTTCCGGCGTAGTCAACGCCAGAGCGGAAGAACCGGTCGTATTCAGCATCCATCCATGCGCCATTGGCAAAAACCGTCAGGTATTGTGAACCCCGGAACTTCATTTCAAGCTCAACGCCGTTGGACGAAGCCTCTCCTGCATTTGCCAGTGCAACGACCTGGTTTTCAATGACCTGTACCTGAAGATCATCGTAGGCCACCGCGTACGCAAAGGCATTGAACATCAGCCGGTTGTCCAAAAACACCGATTTGATTCCCACCTCGTAATTAACGGTTGTTTCCGGATCAACCGGACGGGTAGCCTCAGGCACTATCTGCAGGAAAGTGGGGCCTGGTGTCAGATCGGCACTGGGATAGGTGTTGAAACCTCCGGACTTGAAGCCGCGAGTCACGCCTGCGTAGAGCATCACATCATCGTTGACGCGATAGTCGACAACCAGACGCGGAGAAAAATCAGACCAGGTTTCGGCTCGTTGTGATGCTTTGCTGTCACACGCCGTCCTAATTCCAGAAATGATTCGCGCCTGGGATTCCGAGTCAGATCAGCCCCTGCGGTTTGGTTCGTTTATCGAAGAGACCGGCTTGGAAGCCACCGATGTCTTGCTGAAGAAAATCTGGTCTGAGTGGAAAGCAGAAGCTTTCCGCGAATCGCCGCCAGACGATGCCAATATATCGGAGGGTAGAAAGGCGCTATCCAGAGCTGCACTGCGAGCAGATCCGGTTCTCCTGCAAGCAGTTTCAAAAATGCCCCATCGACAGGCTGGAACTGGTTTTGATAATGCGAGGGTCGGCTTGGCGTTGCACTATCTCTTGTGCGGCAAGAAAGGCTCCGCGATTGGTGTTTCATCGGTTGCGGAATCAATGGCCAGATGGGATTCCAATCCCACCCTCGTGAGTGATGCGGCCGAATACGTCGCCGTTTGTGGTTTTGGGCCCTGTCAGTGATTTGCTGTTCTACGACGGTGATAGGCCACCTCTTACTTATTTGAACACGCCCGACCCGCGTAGCATTTATCGTGCTCAACCAGCCAAGAAATGGGTGGACAACGCACGGCGATCCATGGCTGGGGTGGGTCCGGGATTGGAGCGCTCGCCAATTCCTGTGATAGGATTAAATCCTACTCAGCCACTGGAGTTCACTATGCGCACTACCCAGCAATTCAGCATCACGCTTCCAAATGAAATGGCCGATGCAGTGAAGGCAAAGGTACGGGCAGGGGAATACGCTACCGAAAGTGAGGTCATCCGTGATGGTTTGCGGGCCTTACTCGCGCAGGATCGTGCCGTGGAAAGCTGGCTGCGCGAGCAGGTTATTCCAGCCGCTCAGGCACTCCAGGACGAACCGGGCCTGGCGCTTACGACGGAGCAAGTTCGTGAGCACCTGGCGGAGAAGCGAGGCAGTCGGCGGGCAGAGGGCGAAGAGTGAGCTACAGCGTTCAGTTCGCGCCTGAAGTATCAGAGCAGCTGGACCGCATTCATGACTATATTGCACGAGCCGACTCATCATTCACTGCATCACGGTATGTTGATGCCATCGTGGACTATTGTGAGAGCCTGGCAACGTTTCCGCAGCGTGGTAAGGGGCGGAATGATCTCATGCCGGGGCTTAGGATCACGCACTACAGGAAACGTACGGTGATTGCCTTCATCATTAGTGAGGACCAAGTGTCCATTGTCGGCGTGTTTTACGGTGGGCAGGATTACGAATCTATTCTGGAAGATAGTGGAGACGTCTGATTGCACTACCCCCCTTAATATCTTCGCTCGATAATTCTAGATTACCCACGATGAACAACGCCATCAACGGTAATTGCAGCGCCCACAGAGAGTAGAGCTTTGTCTAAATGACCCACTGACTCCCCGTCACACGCCCCCGGCCCAGATCCCGGGCACAAAAAAAGGGGCCACATCGCTGCAACCCCTTCTTCTACATCACAATTTGGCTCCGCCTGCTGGGCTCGAACCAGCGACCCATTGATTAACAGT
>CAZFQI010000214.1:0-3782 GCA_964520755.1 uncultured Marinobacter sp.
GGCGGTGATGGGTGATCCATAAAAGAGCGCATGCGTTGATCGTGACCTGCTCGCCATTGCGCGGGCACAAGTTCGTAAACGTACCTTGCATAGAATTCGTCATCTGCGAATAGGAACGCTAACCGGGCAGCCGAATTAGCAAACACCACCTCTCCACTGGAGTTCACGATCAAAACCGATTCTGGCACTGTCTCTGCAAACCCTCGATAGTCCTCCAAAGTCGGCGAAAGTGAACTCATATTGCCTCTATCTCTATCTATCTCTGATTACTACCTCGACCCTTTAGAGCGAGAGTTAGTCTTGATTGCTGTTTATCGATTTCGGTTGTCGCGACTCATTTAAATTCAAAGTCTTGCGCGAAATTTTACGAGAAGCCTCCACGTTTGCCTAGATCGAAAATATATCGAAACGATACTACGTTGACAAGGTAGTTTCGATGCGACATTGTATTCTAGGTGTAGAGGATAATATTGGTAGCAATTCACTGTGAGGACAGAATGCTGACGGCGAAGCGATTGAAAGAATATATTCTGGAAGGGTTGAGCTGTGATCACGTTGAAGTGCAGGGCGATGATGGCCAGCACTTCGAAGCGGTGATCGTGAGCTCGGAGTTTATTGGGAAAAACAAAATCCAGCAGCACCAATTGGTTTATCAATCACTTGGAGACCGAATGCGCTCCGAGATTCATGCGCTTGCCATGCGGACCCTCACGCCCGACGCCTGGGCGGAATTGAACATTAAATAACTTCGGGGAGAGATTTTATGGGTGTACAGGAGAAAATTGCTGCCCAGATTGGTTCAGACGCCGTGGTGCTCTACATGAAAGGACAGCCCCAGGCACCGCTTTGCGGATTTTCTGCAAATACCGTTCAAATTTTAAATGCCTGCGGTGTCAGTGACTTTACCGCAATTGATGTTCTGGCGGATCAGGAAGTGCGCGAAGGTATCAAGGTATTCAGCAGCTGGCCGACCATTCCACAGCTCTACATCCAGGGCGAGTTCATCGGCGGAAACGATATCGTTCGCGAGCTTTATGAGCAGGGCGAATTGCAAAAACTGCTTCAGTCAGCCAAAGCTGGGTAATTGCGGGAGGAGTAAGTCTTGCAGAACGTAACCGCGCCGGATCTTGCCGCCTCATTGGCGAAAGGCGAGGGTGGAGTGCCTTTGTTGCTGGATGTACGCGAGCCCTGGGAATTCCAGATTTGTCGCATTGATGGTTCGGTTTCCATGCCTATGAATACGGTCCCGGAAAGGCTTTCTGAGCTCGATGCGGATTGGCCAATTGTCTGCATCTGTCATCACGGAGTGCGGAGTTTGGATGTCGGGCTGTTTCTGGAGAGAAATGGCTTTTCACGAGTTATCAATTTATCCGGTGGCGTCCATGCGTGGGCCACACAAGTAGATGCTCAAATGCCGACCTATTGAGTCTGGTGCTTGTTCAACCCCTGAGTAATTGGATGTGACAGGCTTATGAAGTGGAGTTGGTTGTTATTCTGGCGCCGCAAACCAAAGCCGGCCATGAATCAATCGGCCGGGAGTAGCCGGATCCCGGTGACACAGATTAGTGCCAGCCATCCTGGGCCCCGGGATACCGCAGAGGTATCGCGGCCCTCTGGCGAATCAGAAAGATTGCCGGGGATTAAACACATTATTGCCGTAGGCAGTGGCAAAGGCGGTGTTGGCAAGTCAACGGTCACGGTCAATCTGGCGCTGGCACTTAAGCAGCAGGGAGCGAGTGTAGGCATCGTTGATGCCGATATTCTCGGCCCAAGTATTCCCGGCATGCTGAACCTGGCAGTTGGCAAAAAACCGGCGACCACAGTTGACGGCAGGATGATTCCTGCAGAGAGCGAAGGGCTCAAAGTGGTATCGATGGCCATGTTTGCCGGAGATGACCAGCCTGCAGTTCTGCGTGGCCCCATGGTCGGTAAATACCTGAACATGTTTGTTGGCGGCGTTGACTGGGGAGCCCTTGATTACCTGCTCCTTGATCTGCCCCCGGGGACAGGCGACGTGCAACTGACGCTGGCTCAGAATATGCCGCTTTCGGGAGTAGTGATCGTGACGACGCCCCAGGCCGTGAGTCTTAAAATCGCCCGCCGTGGCTTACGGATGTTCGAAAAAGTCCAGGTCAGGACACTCGGGCTCATCGAGAATATGCGCACCTTCACGTGCCCTCACTGCCACGAAACAACGGATATCTTCCACCGTGGTGGAGGCGAGGCAATGAGTGAGGAACTTGGCGTCCCGTTTTTGGGGGCGCTGCCTCTGGATGCGGATGTTGTTACCTGTGGTGACGAGGGGCGGCCCATTGTTGCAGCGCAGCCAACGTCAATGACTGCCACTGTGTACGCTGACATAGCCAGTGGGCTTGTGAATCAGCTTGCCGGTGCGGGGATTGCTTTGAAGCCATTCCGGTGGCAATGGGACAGCGATGAGGGCGCGCCTGGCTGGCAGCGAGAGCAGATAAGACCGGATGGAGCGAGGACAACGCCGATCGGATTTATGCGTCAGGATCCGTCCACCTTGTCGGTTCTCTGGGAAGACGGCCACCGTCAGGACTTTGATATGCGCGAGTTGCGTCTGGCCTGCCAGTGTGCCCAATGTGTGGAGGAAATGAGTGGCCGTGTGCTGCTTGATCCGGCAACAGTCCCGGCAGATATCCGTCCGAGGGAGATTGCAAGCGTTGGTAATTACGCCATCAAGTTTACCTGGAGCGATGGGCATAACACCGGAATATACTCATTCGGGAAGCTTCGCGACTCGGCGATCGGCCGCTCCTACCCGGTTCACGGCATGGAAGATTCAAACCAAAAATCTCACGCGACTTATGGCCAGGAGAGGCCCAGATGAACCATCCGTTGTCACAGGAAACCGGACTCGATGGGGCTGGCGATGGCTCCCGGCTCCGTGAGGAACGCTCCCGGAGCATGAAGCGCGTGAATCCAAAATACACCATGCGCGAGTGGTTCGTGGCTCCTGCCTATCAACATGCAGCCGAGAGTGATTACCAGTCACTGAGAGCGCTGCAGGATGTATTGACTCACCCCTACGCCGAGCAATCGAATGCCGTTGAGGCGCAATACTACCGGCTGAAGCCGTCTGAGCTTTTCAAACTGGGTGGTTTTTCCCATTACAGCTGCTCGTCGTAACCAGATCCTTAAGAGCGAGAGTATTCGGAGGCAATTTTGAGCACGGTACAGCAACAGGCAAATACACCAGTTTTCGTCAGTGACAGCGCGGTGTCCAAAGTGCGTGAGTTGGCAGAACAGAACGGAAGGCACGATCTAAAGCTGCGGGTCTTTGTAACCGGCGGTGGCTGCTCTGGCTTTCAGTACGGATTTTCATTCGATGAAACGGAGGAAATCGAAGATGCGGTTATCGAGAAGGGCGGCATGAGTCTTCTAGTCGATCCAATGAGCTACCAGTACCTTGTTGGCGCAACTGTTGATTATCAGGAGGGGTTGCAAGGGGCTCAGTTCGTCGTGCAGAACCCCAATGCCAGTTCCACGTGTGGTTGTGGAAGTTCTTTTACCATTTAAGTGTATCGGGGTTCTCCTCTTTGACGTAGTCATTGGTCTGGTCTATCGCCTGCCAAGCATTCCGGCTTGGCCTGAAGCCGCAAAAATGATGAATCCGAGGAAGGAAACGATGCCTGCTTCAGGCTGAGCGTTCCGCTTGCGGCGCGGCTGGGGCATAGCAGCCGTCCGCTATGCCATTTCACCCTTTCCACTCAGGCAGTGCGCAGCATCTCCCGCACAACGTAATGGAGGATGCCGCC
>CAZFQI010000215.1:0-3725 GCA_964520755.1 uncultured Marinobacter sp.
CGCTTTTGTTTAGAAGCTGAGACGCTCGACCGGTCGCAAAACGAACGTCCAGCTCTGGGATAATGCTATGCAGCTGATTTGTGCAATTGGGGGGGACTCACAAGAGCAAGTCTGAGAGATAATCATCCAGACCGAGACTGGCGATGACAACCCCAAGAACAAGTCCTGCAGGGAGGCTAAGACGCCGCAGCAGCGGCGTTTTGCGCGCCCTCTCTGGTTCACGTGCGGGCCGTATCCCACTCGGAAAGAGCTTTTTACCCAAGCGGTCATGTAAGAACACGATAAAAAACAGTACAGCGGACAACACTGCAATGTTGAACACCGCAGCCCAGGCCCCGGTAAACATCAATTGAACCAAGCCGTTACTTGCCACCCCGAGCAAAACACCAATAACGACGTTTACTGCTGAGCTTGCCCAATGGCCGGCCTGTGCAAAAACTGCTGCAGCCCGCTGAGCACGTACCTCAGATTCCTGTTTGTCGGGCTTTGCCTCTGGTTTGACCCTCGACCAGACGACCAATGCCATGACAACGCAGATGAAGGTTAAGGCTATTAGAAAGTCGACTATGGTGAACATGAGGTCACATTTGCTCCAGCCTGAGCATGAACGATAAAAACGCCACTCTCTTCACCTCTGCGCCGGACCCGCAGCGGCCAGATCTTGCACCATTAAAGGTCCGGCCGCGGCAATTTGGGTAGCATGGCCTCCACGTCAATCCTGTAGGTAGAGAAAAAAGCTTCCGCCGCTTCAATTAAAGCAGTCTCGTTTTTAAGTATGCCAAGATAGACCGGCCACTCGGCGTCTACCAGGTCCGTGCTATAACGTTCCGGATCGACATCCCCTAGCTGTGCAAGAAACCGGAACTCCGTTTCGTTCATGACAATGTAATCGCACCGTTTGTGCAGAAACATGAGCAGCATCTGCTGGGCATTGTAGCCGTCATGGCGCACCAGATCGCTCCCGATCCGCGCCTCAAGTCGATCACTGTAGACAAACCATCTGCGAAGACAGATACCTCCCTTGAGGTCATCGAAGGAGTCCGGTTGCCGGCCAGGTTGCGCGAACACACGGTCACGCCAGGTCAACAGCGGCCCTACGGCGTGCATCCGTTCCGGCAAAGGCATCCATATCGGGTTGGCAAAAACCGCGTTTGCGAGTCCTCGCTCCAGAGCCCAGGCCTGGCGTTTGCGCGCCATCGGGAGGAAATCGGCTGCGATACCGGTCTGTATGGTGAATTCATTGATCACCTCAACCAGAATGCCCTCGTTGAGATTATTGCCGTAATAAAACGGCAGAAAGCTTTCGTCCGAACCCATAATCTTGAGCGTTTGGGAAGAAGCTGGAAGGAGCCAGAATGCCATGATGATAAACAGGACTACTCTCATTCTGTCCTCGCTGGAGTGATCAATCGTGTAAGGCCGTCGCTTGCCCGACTATCCCTTGCTAGTTACAGACAGTTTGACTCGAATTCTGACCACACGCCATGAGAAAGTCGATGTCGCTGCGAAGTCAGCTTTACCCACAAAAACTGTGGATAACTTTGTGGGAACAGCTCGGATAGGTGCCTTCAGCCCTGCAATGGCAGGGCCTCAGCAATTGTGGCGTTTTAATGACCTGCCAGGGAATAAACAGCCTTCTCAGGCTAGCGAATACCCTTCGACTGCAGCCACTGGCTGATCTGCGCCTGATTCATGGCGCCGCTCTGGCGGGCAACTTCCCGGCCATTCTGGAACAGGATCATGGTAGGGATACTGCGAATGCCAAACTGGCTGGCCGGCCCCTGGGCCTGTTCGGTATTGAGCTTCGCAAAGCGCACCTTGCCCCGCCAGTCTTTCGCCGCCTGCTCGAACTGGGGCGCCATCATTTTGCATGGGCCACACCAGCTCGCCCAGAAGTCCACCAGCACCGGCAGATCACTGCGCCCGGTATGAGCAGCAAAGCTCTGGTCCGCAAGTTCCAGAACCTGATCCGGCCACAACGGCTGTTTGCAGGCGCCGCAATTGCCGCCGGACGACAGTTTATCCGCAGGCACGCGATTCACCTTGTGACAGTGGGGACAGACCAGGTGTCGGATGTCAGTCATGATTGATTACCTTCAGGTTGTATACTGGAATAGATGATCTGGGCAGACGAAAAGAAATCAAGCTGGGGTTCAGGATGAAAAGACTCGATGGCAAAACCGCTCTGATCACCGGCGCGGCCCGCGGTATTGGTGAGGCAATCGCTATTCAGTTCGCTGAGCAGGGTGCGACGATCATCGTATCGGATATCGATGATCAACGGGGCCAGGCACTGGTTGATGGCTCAAAACTGGACATGCACTATCTTCACCTGGACGTCAGCGATGAGTCCCAGTGGGCAAGCTGCGCGAAGTCTATTGAAGATCAGTTCGGTGGCCTGGACATTCTGGTGAATAATGCCGGCATTACCGGTTTCCTGGAAAGTGCCGGACCCCACGACCCGGAAAACCTTGACCTGTCTTCCTGGCAGAAAGTCCACTCTACAAATCTGAATGGTGTTGCCCTGGGCTGTAAATATGGGATCAGATTGATGAAGTCCTCCAGATCCGCCAGCATCGTCAACATTTCCTCAAGATCGGGGATTGTTGGGATTCCCGGGGCGGCGGCCTATGCATCCAGCAAGGCTGGCGTCCGGAATCACACCAAGTCAGTCGCGTTGTACTGCGCCGAGAAAGGCTATCCGATCCGGTGTAACTCCATACATCCCGGCGCCATCATGAGCCCCATGTGGGAAGCGATGCTTGGAGAGGGAGAAGCAAGAGAAGCTGCGATTGCCGAGGTAGAAGCTGGCGTTCCAATCGGAAGGATGGGAAAACCCGAGGATGTTGCCTATGCGGCACTGTACCTCGCCTCTGACGAATCAAACTACGTAACTGGCATTGAGCTGAACATCGACGGGGGCATACTGGCCGGAAGCGCCTCTGCTCCGGCCAGACGATAAAAGCCGTCTTCAGAAATCGGACATTACGTCCTGAAGATCCTGCTTGAGCTCTGCGGGTTCGGTGATCCATACCGTTTTATCAGGGCCGGGAAACACACCCACATCAAGGCCATCCCTGGTCAGACCGGGGACCCATTTCCGAAAAAAGTCCGGCAATGAGATGCTGCGGGGAGTCAGATCATCGCTGCCGTTGGCGTACTCGGAGGCAAAGGCCGAAGCTGGCCACACGGGCAGGTATTCCACGTCGCCGTCTTCAGAGGCGATCTTGAGGAACTGGCTCTCGCCGTTAACCAGAATCCAGATTTCCCGTTCCTCGGCCACCTGGCTCAGGAAGTAGTCGTACCGCTCTTCACCATCCATTTCCATTACTTGATTGAGGTTTTCACCGCTCATGTCAGGTACGCCACTCCAGTCGTTTGCTTTTCGGTATTCGTCGGAGACTAACACGTATTTGGAGGAGACTGGCGGCCGCTTTTCCAAAACATGACCGGCAACGACAGGGCTGGCCCCGCCGATCAAAAACCAGATCAGGTTTGGAAATGCCCAAACCGAGGAATCGGAGCGCAGCACCGGTATCCAGAAAAGATAGGCCCATCCCAGGTAAATCAGGGGCAACGCTGTTAACGGTTGCCTGATCAATAGCACTATCCTCGCCTCTACTTGCCTGCGTACTATCATAGTGGACTGTAATCGGCTCATTTAGCAGCCGTCCACATCACGGACACCTGACGATGCCTTCTCCAGACGAAATCAAGCAACCCGA
>CAZFQI010000216.1:0-3711 GCA_964520755.1 uncultured Marinobacter sp.
CAGGACTGGAGCGCCTGTAAAATGGCTGCCCGTTCGGCGTTTTCCCGCACTTGCCTCAGGTTGAGCTGCTGGTCCTGGCTTTGTTGACCCCCGTCGAGCTCAAGATCTTCGGCGGTCACCCGCTTACTGTCCGCCATAATAATGGCTCGCTTTACTTTGTTGATCATCTCTCGGACGTTGCCCGGCCATGGGTAATTGTTAATGGCGTTGATGGCATCTTCACTGTACGAGAGGTTAGGGCGATCCATATGCTTGCCAAGCGATTTCAGGAGGGATTGCGCTATAACCAGAGCATCGCCCTCACGTTCGCGGAGTGCGGGCACATCAAGCGTGATTTCGCTGATTCTGTAGTACAGGTCTTCCCTGAAATCCCCGCTGTCAATCAATTGCCTGACATCCCGGTGGGTCGCGCAGACCACCCGAACATCAACGGATATGGTATTTACCGAGCCCACCCGGTCGATTACGCGTTCCTGCAGGAAGCGCAGTAGTTTGGCCTGGAGCGCCATGGGCATGTCGCCAATCTCATCCAGAAAGAGCGTTCCGCCGTTCGCGCTTTCGATTTTGCCTTTTTTGGATTGAGTCGCTCCGGTGAATGAGCCTTTCTCAAAGCCAAATAATTCGCTCTCCAGCAGGTTTTCCGGAATCGCTGCGCAATTGATGGCTGCAAACGGTTTTTCTGAGCGCGGGCTGAGGTCATGCAAAGCTCGAGCGAGGAGTTCTTTGCCAGTACCGGTTTCCCCGGTGATCAGGGTGGTTACATCCGTGGGGGCAACTTTTTCCAGGGTTCGGCAAACGGCCAGCATCTGTGGGCTGGCGGCAACAATGCCTTTGATATTGGTGCCATTGCCGGACCGGGCGAGTTCCTGATTTTCGTGTTCCAGTTCTGCAAGTCGGAAGGCCCGGTTAACCACGAATGTAAGAATGTCTGCATCCAGCGGTTTCTGATAGAAATCGGAAGCACCCATGCCCACGGCTTTAACGGCATTTTCTTTGTCTTCCCGGCCGGTCACGACGATGACCTTGGTCATTGGGGCAAGGCGAAGGATTTCTTCAAGCAGATTAAAGCCCTCCGACGCCCCACCCGGATCTGGCGGAAGGCCGAGGTCCAGAGTAACGACTTCGGGCTCTTCACGCCGCAGCGCGGCAAGCGCGGAATCTCTGTCGGATGCTACGGTTACGTCCAGATCTTCACTGAAACACCAGCGCATCTGGCTTTGAAGGCCTGGATCATCTTCTACGATTAATAGTCTTCTGGTCACAACAGCTGTAAATCCTTTTTTTAGTATGTGTCCTTACCCCTGATTCTTAACTGAACATTGACACTTTGCAATGCTCGTCTTTCCTGATCCGGGAAAATGGCAGTTAATTGGCGTCTTCCCTCACTCCCGCAGCGTCAGAAATCAATGGATGTGCAGGTTCAGGCATTTTCGCAGGACTTGGTGCGGCCAGGGGTACGCGAACTGAAAAACAGGAGCCGATTCCGGGCTCGCTTGTTACATCAATGTTTCCGCCCAGCTTTTGAATGTACTCGCGAGCCTGGTAGGCGCCTATGCCCATGCCAGTCAGGCCTTTCGTGCTCTCAAATGGTTTAAAGAGCTGGCCACTGATAAATTCCTCGGTCATTCCGCTGCCGCTATCCTGAATAAACAGAACAGCATTGCCTTTCGCGATCTTCAAGGTCAGCACAACCTCACCATCGGGTGGTGTTGCATCTTGAGCATTCTGAATCAGGTGCCCCAGAACGCTGCGCAGCTGTTCGGCATCGGCTTTGATTGTGGCATTTGGCGGCGTGCCTTCCAAATGAGGATAGGGTGCCCGGTGCTGATGACTTGCAATGAGCTCGATAACCAGCTCTGTCAGGTTTATCGGGGCCAGTTTGCTGTCATCATCCTGGGATGGCTTCCGAATGTGTTCAACGAGGTTGGACATTTTGCGAACAGCATGCTCGGTTGTATTGATCATGTCGTCAATGAAGGCCGGGTTATTCCTGTGTTTTGGCGCATTTTTTACGAGCAGGGAAAGCTGGGCAATAACGGTTTTCAGATCGTGAACCATAAAAGCAGAAGCCTTGCTGACGGCTTCAAACTGCATGGCCCTGGAGAGGCGGTTTTGGGCGTCTGCCTGTGCCAGCAGATTGCATGTTTGCCTGGCCACAACCTTGATCAGGTCAAAGTTCTCCCAATTGAGTTCTACGCGAGCGTAGGGGTTCCCTACAAGTGCCATGCCATAGAGTTCATTGCCGAGGTATAAGGGAATAATCAGCCAGCCGTCCGGCGTTTTGGCGATGGCGTCGGGAATTTCAAGAAGGTTGTAGCTGACGGGGTCTGACTGGTACTCGTGCAAGTCCACGATCCACTCACGATCGCGGAAGAGCTGGACCAGCTCGGAGTCGCCATCGATCATGGTGTATTTCGGTGTCGAGAGATTAACTGCAGCCTTCAGGATATAAGCGTCCTGCTCACCTATCAGCCAGATGGCGCCGGCATTGCTTTCCACAAGCCCGGCCAGCATTCGGATAACTCGTTCGGGAAGTGGTGGATCGTCGCTGAGGTCGGCCAGCTCCCGGGTCATCTTCAGCCATTCTTCCCGGTAATCGTATTTATAATCGAAGAAGTTCTGGCTGATCAGTACCATCAGTTTGGAGCGGATACGCCGGGAAAGCAGGAGTGTTGTCAGAAATACCAGTGAAATGGTGAAGAAAAGAACCTGGAGAGCATCCCCCCATTCGCCTCCAAGTACCCTTACATAGTAACCGCCAAGGGCCAGGAAAAGCAGATAGCCGCCGGCGAAAACCAGGGTTCCCGCGTGAAAGAAGGCCGAGCGCGACAGCTGGAAATCGACGGGTTGCTTACGGGTATTAATGACGTTGATGGCGAACAGTGGCGTAAGCAGGGCATTCACAAACCCCCTTGCATTCCAGAAAGAGTCTGACACCTGGCCAAAGAGAAGGGCATCAGCATACATGAAGAAATCGAAGGCAAAGATGGTGGCAATGCCAATGCATATGTATTTGATACTCGACCGGCCAAAGCTTGGCGAGTTGCGCCAGATCTGTTCAACCATTGAGAGGCCGAGAAGGGAGAGACCGATTTGGCCCAGCAGTTTGGCCTTGCCCGTAGAGATACCGACATTGCTGAAATTTTCGATCAGCGCGATGCCGACCAACAGCGTCAGAAGGATTGCCGTAGTGGCCCCAAGGATGTGTTTTACCTTGTTTGTGAGCTTATTTTCCTTAAGTCCATCTTTTAGCAGAGCAAACAGCAGGTAGATCCAGGAGGCGTCTCGCAAAAGTTCCACAAGATAGCGAATGTTGAAGCCAGGCTGCCCCCAAAGGCTCTGGCTGACGATGGTTGCAGCCCAAATCATGCTCACTGTTGCAGCAAGTGCCAGTGCGCGGTCGACACCCCGTCGCAGGTAGCGGGACACTACCAGTATTGCAAGTAGCCCGAACGTAACCGCTGCCAGCGAATAGCTGAGTACGTCCATGTTGCTGAACATGCTTCATTGCCCCAAAAATTGAAATTTCTTCGGCAAGAATAGCTTTCTTTGAAAGTGAGGGTAACTCGTTTATTAAAAAGCCAGCGGCTTTCAGGCGCTGGCTATCTTTTCTCTATGTCTTAATTTAGCTCTTGCGCCTACGCGACAGTCCCAAGCCTGCCAGCCCAAGACCGAGAAGTGCAAGAGTGCCGGGCTCGGGTACCTTTGCAA
>CAZFQI010000217.1:0-3675 GCA_964520755.1 uncultured Marinobacter sp.
AAATTTTTCTTCAAGGGCCGGCAGGACGCACGCCAGCACCACACCGCTTACGGCGGCTTTCAGACCAACGCCAGCCAGAAGAGTGGCAGCAAGAAATACCCGCTAACGCTGGTGGTTACCAGTGAAGCGCGCAAGCAGGAAGTTGAGGCACAGGTGGCCAGGGCGAAGCTGCACGCGACTATTTCGATTGATACCCGCGAGGGCGCCGTTGAATCCATCAACGAGCTCACCGCTATCCTGAATAAAGGGAGCACGGTCACCACGGCAAAATCGCCCTCCCGCAACGACGCCTGCAACTGCGGTAGCGGACTCAAATTCAAGAAGTGCTGTGGCTGAACACAGCCGAGGACTAGAGGGAAATGGCTATGATTGTTTGCGGGGTTGAGCTGACTGGCAGCGATGCAGTGGTGTGTTTGCTGAATATGGACAGGGGGCAGTTCAACCTGCCGGAGTGCAAGGTACGCAAACTGTCACTGCCCAAAAACCATAGCCGTGAAGATCTGAAGCGGTTCCAGGCGGCCTTTGCGGAGTTAATGGTCCAGTACGGGGTCACCAGTGTCGCGATCAAAGAGCGGATGCCAAAAGGCAAATTTGCCGGTGGTGCCATCAGCTTCAAAATGGAAGCGGCTATTCAACTTATTACCGATGTTGAGTTGACGGTGACCCTGCTGCCCCCAGCACTGATCAAGTCCACCCTGGCAGCCAACCCGCTGCCGATTGCCTTTGCCGACACGGGTTTGAAAGCCTTTCAGGAAGCGGCCTTTACCGCCGCCTATGTAGGGCAGCTGCAAAGTCGGTGCAGTTGACAGCATGCACTCAAAGCATAGATCTGTCCCGGTTTCTGCAAAGCCTGTTCGAAAGGGGCTACACCCGAGGAATCTCCACAACCAGGGCTATGACTTCCCGGCTCTCGTAAAAAGCACCCCGGCACTAGCCCCCCATGTGAAACCGAACGCTCATGGCGACCTTTCCATCGATTTCGCAGACCCATTGGCAGTCAAAACTCTCAACGCCGCGCTATTGAATCGATACTACAACATTGTCGATTGGGATATTCCAGAGGGTGCTCTTTGCCCTCCAATCCCGGGCAGAGCTGACTACATTCATTACATGGCCGACCTGCTTGAGCTTGAGCCTGGACTTAAACAGCCCGGCATCAAGCTGCTCGATATAGGAACCGGAGCAAATGGAATCTACCCCCTACTGGCCTGCCAAATTTACGGTTGGCAGTGTGTCGGTAGTGACATTAATCCCCAGTCGCTCGAGAACGTAGCGACGATTATCGCCAACAACCCCACACTCAAAGACCGCTTCGAGCTGCGTACACAGCCCGATAAAAACCATATGTTTGAAGGGATCATTCAAGCCGGGGAGTTCTTTGACGTCAGCGTATGCAACCCACCCTTCCATGCCTCGCCCGATGAAGCGATTAAGGGAAGCCGGCTTAAACTCAGTAACCTTGCTCGTAGTCGCGGTGAACAAAAAGAAAAAACCAAGTCCCCCACTCTGAATTTTGGCGGGCTGGAAGCAGAGCTTTGGTGTAAGGGAGGCGAACAGTTGTTTCTGAAAAAACTGATCAGAGAAAGCCAGGCGTATTCAACTCAATGCCGCTGGTTTACCAGCCTGGTTTCAAAAGCCGACAACGTTAAGCCTGCAAAGAAGTTGATTCGTAAGCTCGGTGCCGTTGATATTCGGGAAATCGAGATGAAGCAGGGAAACAAGATTACAAGGGTACTGGCCTGGACATACATCTGAGCCGTTGCCGAGATGCCAACCATCAGGGTATCCGTAAAACTGGGGCTAGTTCAATCTGTCCCGGTTTTCGCGGTTTTTAACGATTCTTGCCGCGTTATCGATAACTTTCGATCAAAGTGTTCAGCTCTGACTGGAATTCGGGATTCTGCATAACCGCATCAACCTCATTGATCACGCTCATAGCGGACGGAAGCTGCCGCGAAATGCCAATGTGGAAAGGGATCCGGGAGTTCGGAATAAAATCAACCTTGCGAACCCTCAGCTTCTTCGAATAGCCCAGTTGTCGAGCGATGAATCGGGCGTCTTCAGCGGGCTGCACCATGAAATCTCCCGCCTCCCGCAGCATAAGAAGATGCATCATCGCTTTCATATCCCGGCCCGGCACACGTTCCAGATAGTCGGGGATATTGTCCTCTTCCCATTGGGAGCCCCTCTCAACGACCACCGTCAGACTGGACAACTCAGTAAAGCTGGTAGCCGATTCGATCAGGCCTATGTTGGGGTTGTCGGCCGAGTAAACCAGGTGGCCAAAGTCCTGAGTGAAGAGTGGCCTGGCTGAGAAGGTGGCGTATTCCTGTCGCTCCTCCGACGGATACGTGAGAAGGCCATCGGTAAGGCCGCGCCTGACGTTATACTGCGCCCTGGCCCAGGGCAACACCACATGTTCCGTGGTATAGCCGGGGATAAAACTGAACGTCAGCTGCACCAGATCCGGAAACAGCCCGACAGCCCTCTCGTCGATCGAGGAACTATAAGGCGGTGATTTTTCGCCGAACGCGAATGTCAGATTGCTGCTCCCCATCGAGACACCAGGCAAAGCAAGGAATACAACCAGAAACGCGCGGCAAAACGGCGCCGAAAATACTTCCAAAAAATGCTTATTCGCCAAGGTTACCTCTTAGGAGCTCTGGGCTTGTTATCTGGGTGCCACATAAACACACAATCGATACCATTCGCCAATTCTATGTCGTTAAATCCTCCGAAAAATAGTTCTCTCCCGATTTTCCCGAGCAAGCCACCTCCCCAAGTCATCCTCATGGGAAACCGTGATAACCTCTAACGACAGTATCTGGAATAGGGCTGCCCCGCTATTCTTCCGCCATTCTCTCAGAGCTGCCCCCATTTCGTGATCAAAAGGAGCCAGGACACATGGCACAACAATCTCCGGCCATACTCATAACAGGCGGCGCCCAGGGCATCGGCAAGGGTATTGCGGCCCACTTTCTGGACAAGGGCTGGCGAGTGGTGATCGTCGACCAGAATGCAGAAGCCATCAGCGCCTGCAGACAGGATTTCGGCGATCCGGACAACCTGCTACTGATCACAGGGGATGTATCCCGCGAGCCCGAAGTAGCCTCGGCCGTGGAAGAGGCCGCGCGATGGGGCAAGGGACTGGGCGCCCTGGTCAATAATGCGGGGCTCGCAGACCCAGACACTGGCCCCATAGAGACGCTTGAACTGGATCAATGGCAACGGCGGATCGACGTCAACCTGACCGGCGCCTTTTTAATGGCAAAGCACACGGTACCCCACCTGCGCCAGAGCGGCGGCAGCATCGTCAACATAGCCTCTACCCGCGCCTTGCAGTCTGAGCCCAACAGCGAGGCGTATGCGGCAACCAAGGGCGGCCTGATCGCCCTGACCCACGCGCTGGCGATGAGCCTGGGGCCCGATGTGCGGGCCAACAGCATCAGCCCGGGCTGGATCGATGTTCGTGCCTGGCAGGCTGATGCGCCCGCTGAACCAGAGCCTCTGTCTGCCTCTGATCACGGGCAACACCCGAGTGGGCGTGTCGGCAAACCCGAGGACGTGGCCGCTATGGTGGCCTACCTGGTCTCGCCGGACGCCGGCTTTGTGACCGGACAGAACTTCGTGATCGACGGCGGCATGACCCGCAAGATGATTTACGAGGACTAGGCC
>CAZFQI010000218.1:0-3655 GCA_964520755.1 uncultured Marinobacter sp.
ACCGGCGAAGTGAAATGGTTCTATCAGCACACGCCGAACGACGCCTGGGACTTTTCCGGCAACAACGAGCTGGTGTTGTTTGAATACGACGAGAATGGCGAAACCGTCAAGGCAACCGCCCATGCCGACCGCAACGGTTTCTTCTATGTCGTCGACCGCGAGAACGGTGAATTCAAGAAAGGCTTCCCGTTCGTGGACAACATTACCTGGGCCGAACGCATTGGTGAGGATGGCCGCCCTGTGGAGAGAAAAGGTCAGCGTCCGCCACCTGTAGCAGAGGGTGAAACTCGAGGAGAGGCCATTGAGGTATCTCCGCCTTTCCTCGGCGGCAAGAACTGGAACCCCATGGCTTACAGCCAGGATACGGGACTGTTCTACGTGCCCGCCAACCACTGGAAAGAGGATTACTGGACTGAAGAGGTCACCTACAAGAAAGGTGCCGCCTACCTGGGCCAGGGCTTCCGTATCAAGCGCATGTACGACGACCACGTAGGCATCCTTCGCGCCATGAATCCGCTCACCGGCGAGATCGAATGGGAACACAAGGAACGGTTGCCACTGTGGGCCGGCGTGCTGGCCACCAAAGGCGGACTGGTCTTCACTGGCACCGGCGACGGCTTCCTCAAGGCATTCGATTCTGAAACCGGGGAAGAACTCTGGAAATTCCAGACCGGCTCCGGGATCATTTCCTCTCCGATTACCTGGGAGATGGACGGCGAGCAGTACATCGGCGTTGCCTCCGGCTACGGCGGCGCGGTTCCTCTATGGGGCGGCGACATGGCCGAACTGACCAAGCCCATTTCCCAGGGCGGGTCATTCTGGGTCTTCAAGATGCCCTCCTGGGCACAAGCCTCCCGTTAAACATCCTCCGGACTGGGTCTGGCAATTCGCCAGGCCCCTTTTTCCACCCGGGATTCAGGAGTGAAATCATGAGACCTGTTATTAGCGCCTCGCTTTTATTATTCATTGCCCCGGCACTGGCCGGCGATTATATGGCCGAACTGGATCAAGTCCCCGTTATCAACGGCTGCAAACTGGAGAGGGAGACCAGCTGTGCCGGCGCTGACCTGCAGGGAGCGGATCTGTCGAATATGGATCTGCGTTCCGCCAACTTCCGCGGTGCCAACCTGTCTGGCGCCAACCTGAACCATACCAGCCTTCGGGGGGCCAACCTTGACGGGGCAAACCTTGACGACGTCACCGGATACCGCCTGCAGGTCTATCGGGCCAGCATGCGGGGCGCGTCGTTGAGGAATGCTCGGTTACAGGGTATGCAGGGGGAATACCTGTTCGCCCAGGGTGCGGACTTCAGCGGAGCAGATCTGTCTGGCGCCAACTTCGACTTCTCCCGTTTTTCCGGGGCTACCCTGGTAAACGCCAACATGCCCTTTAGCAGTTTCGAGATTTCCTGGCTGCCCAAGGCGAACCTGGAGGGAGCCAACCTGAGCGGGGCAAATCTTCAGGAAGCCAAGCTGGGGCTGGCCAACCTGGCTGATGCCGACCTGACCGGAACCCGTATCCACTATGCAACCTTCGAGGGCACCTATATGGAGGGCTGCACGGCCTGTCCCTTTGACTGGTAAACCTGGGCGGGCTCAGACCCGCCTCGCTTCCTCCAGCTGACCATAGCGAATGAGGCCTGCATCCACGGCCAGATGAATCAGCTCCACAGACGACGACACCTGAAGTTTGCTTTTCAGGCCGGCCAGGTGATTGGAAACTGTTTTACTGCTGACACACAACCGCTCGGCGATTCCACCGAGACTTTCGCCCCTGGCGTACATCAGCAATACCTCCATCTCCCGCTGGGTCATATCCCTGAGCCGGTGATCGACGGGCCGCTCCTGATTCATGGCCAGCCGGGTCGCAATCGGATGCTCTATATAGGGCTGCCCGGCAGCGACCCGCTTCACCGCTTCTGCCAGCTCCTCGGGTGCGCAACTCTTGGACACAAACCCTAAACCACCAACATCCAGTGCCTGCCTTACCATTGGCAGCTCATCATGCATGGTAAAAAACAGGATAGCCGCCCCTCGCCAGCGCTGGCGCAGTCGACGCCCAACTTCCAGGCCGGAGATGTCGGGGAGCCCCATATCGAGCAGCACCACGTCCGGTCGCAACTCACCATATCGGACAACCGCGTCCTGACCGTTCTCGACTTCCGTAATCGCAACTGCTGACAACATTGAGCGCAAAAGATTGGCAATGCCCTGACGGACCACCTGGTGATCATCCACAATCATCAGTTTCATATAACACCTCCGGAATTCGCGCCAAGCGGCACGGCAAGTCGGATACGGGTTCCCTCGCCTATCCTGCTCAGAAACTTGACCTCACCACCCAGACAACGGGCACGCTCACACATGGAACGCACGCCGAGGCCCGCATTGCCGGGTAGCTGATCATTGCCGACACCGTCATCACGCACCTCAATGCTCAGCTTGTTATCTTTGCGGGCAACCGCCAGCGTGGCGCAAGACGCGTTGGCATGTCGGGAAACATTGTTCAGGGCTTCCTGCAGGAACCGGTAAAGGTGGGTTTGCTGCTCGCCGGTAAATTCAGGCAGGCGCTCGTCCATGGCCAGGCGACATTCAAGCCCGCTGAGCTGCTGCCATTGCTCGGCCAGGTGCCGGATTGCGCTGCCAAGACCCAGTTGCTCCATCACCAGCGGATGCAGATCCTGTAACAGGTGCCGAAAATGTTTCTGGATGGTCTCGCAGTGTTCCGCCAGATCCCTGGCCTGCTGTTTTTGTCGGTCGCCCAGGTCCGGATCGTAGAGCAGACTGCGGGCCTGGGCCCGAATTCCTGTCAGGTACTGTCCCAGATCGTCGTGCAGTACGCGGGCGATGTGTTCCCGCTCACGATCCTGCAACTGCAGCAGTTCGTTAAGGAGCCGGCCAACGGTCTGCTGTTCCGACTCGAGCGCACCGGCCATGGAATTGAACCGGCAAACCAGCGCATCCAGTTCCTGCTCGCCCTGACGCGGCAGCCTGGAAGTCAGCTGGCCCGCGGATACCGCTCCCATGGCCTCGGACAGACTGGCAAGCGTGCGCACACCTCGCTGGACCATCACGAACAGCGCCAAAAAACACAAGGCCATACCGATTGCATAAGCACCCGAGATCAGCAGGAACCCTTCCCAGATTTCCTCAACCTCGTCGGCGGGATCAACCTGCCAGCCATTGACCACTGGTCGGAAGGATTCTCCGGCAATCAGGGCTGAGAACCAGACTGGTACTTCTCCCTCGGAACCGAATCCCATACCACCCGCCGGTTTCAGGTGGCGCATGCTGCTGACTAAGGAGTCCGGAAGACCGGCGGGGTTTCCCAGGCTCTGTGCCAGGCCGGCAACACCGTCGAGCTCACGCTGAACATCGTGCCGGGCCTGCTGGGTGTAGAGCAGCGCTCCAAGCAGATAGATCAGCAGGAAAACCGCCAGCATCAACAGGGAAATCTTCCGGTATACGGTCATTGTTTTTATCCGTTGCGGGTAAACAGCCTTTCTATCTCCATGCTAAAGCCGCCAGTTTTCACAGGAATAGTTCTTTAGTACCGCCACTTTCCTACTTTCTGAATATTTCCGGGACTTTTTCCCTTCTCTAAGCTGGAAGCACAACAACAAACCGGAGAATCCCATGTCTTTTCTTTCCCGGAC
>CAZFQI010000219.1:0-1199 GCA_964520755.1 uncultured Marinobacter sp.
AAGGAGGCGTCATGAAACGCAACGCAAGTGCGCACTGGGAAGGCAGTCTGAAAGAAGGTAAAGGTACGGTTTCGACAGAGAGTGGAGTCCTTTCGGAACAACAGTATTCCTTCAAGACCCGTTTCGAAGATGGCACTGGAACCAACCCGGAAGAACTTCTTGGGGCGGCCCATGCGGGCTGTTTTTCCATGGCATTGTCGATGGTGCTGGGTGAATCCGATCATGTGCCTGACAGCATTGATACCAAAGCCAGTGTAACCCTGAGCGAGGAAAGCGGCGGCTTCGAAATATCGGCCATCCATTTTGACGTGACGGCCAAGATTCCAGGAATTGACCAATCGAAATTTCTTGAGGCAGCCAATACCGCCAAGATGAATTGCCCGGTATCAAAAGCCCTGAAATCGGACATCACCATGGACATTCATCTGGAGAACTAGCCGGCATTTACTCGAGCGGATCACAGAAGGTCCTGTCGAGCTTAACCGGGGAAACGCTGCTTTACACTGCAAAAGAAGCAGTCGTTTCCCTGTTGCCATGGCTATTCTCCGAATCAACCTGATAAGTCGATCTACCAAGGCCTTTTGGAACCAGACTCATTTGCCACTTTTCAGGTTAATCTGCTTCGAGCCCTGATAGGCAACCTGCCCACTTTTCCCCTTGCCCACGTATTCAACAGACCCACCTGACTTCAAAAAGGCTGCGGTCTGCTCTTCAATTGTTGCGGACGTTAACGTCACTTTTTCGGGCTTCTTGCTCATGATGATATCCAGGTTAGAGTCGGCTTGATTACCAACATCGGCCCACCATCATACCTGAAATGGCGAAAAATTGTTCGGTTCCTAAAGATCACGTGTGGCCCGCGTCCTGATTCTGCCTGCGCTAGTATCATTCTATGCGATCAAATTTACCGGAGGACTTCACTGTATGGAAACCGCCGACATCTTCCTGGCATTGCTGTTCGGCTGCATCGGTTTCGGGTATTTCATGTACGGGCGGCGCACGAAAAACATCGTCACCCGATACTGCGGCATTGCCATGATTCTTTATCCCTATCTGGCCAGCAGCGCCTGGGAGATGCTGGCCGTAGGTGTGGGGCTGATGGTTGTGCCGCGGTTTATCGAGCTCTGATGGATGCCCCGTTACTATCCTTTCACAAACACTCCTGAAATTTGCGCATACACCATTCGCGTGCCACGGTT
>CAZFQI010000219.1:1299-3609 GCA_964520755.1 uncultured Marinobacter sp.
ATCGAGCATGTTAGAGAGCGAAATCCCACCTTTGGACATACTCGTCCGCCTCGCGATGGCTGCCGGCCTGGCCATGTTGCTGGGGCTTGAGCGAGAACTGCGCAGAAAGCCCGCAGGCCTGCGTTCTCACATGCTTGTTTCAGTGGGTGCTTCCGCATTCATACTGATAGGTCTTCATATCCTGATGACAACGGCCGAAGGCGACCCCTCTGCCCGGATCGATCCATCACGTATCGTGGAGGGTGTGATTGGCGGTATCGGTTTTCTCGGTGCAGGCTGCATTATTCAAAGCCGGGGCAGCGTTCAGGGCATTACCACCGGCGCCTCCATCTGGATATCCGGAGCCATCGGGGTGGCCTGCGGTCTGGGCACTCTGGTTCTTGCCAGCATGGTGACCGCTTTGGCACTCATCATTGTGGTCGTGCTTGGCCGGCTTGAACGGGACGTGATTGAGGAGTGAGCCTGGAGGTTTGAAAGGCTCACTCAGCGGCGGGCAGACTCCCACCCAGCATGTTTTCGATCACCGCCGCGTTGTAGAAGGTTTCAACGCACTGGATTTTTTCCTCTCGCACACGAAACCAGATTGCCAGGCGCACATCCCCGATCGGCTCGAAGTAGGTACGGTAATCCAGAACCGCAAACACGTGCTCGCCGTCGGCACTCAGTTGTCGCAGAACCAGGTCTTTCTGAATGGCAAACATACCGAACTGGTAGGCCAGCATATCGTCCCGGCTCAGGAAACGCATATTCGGACCCACGTATTCGAAGCCCTTTTCGGCCAGCAGGTCCTTGGCTTCATCCAGCCGCTGAGCGCGGATGTTTTCGACGAACTGAGCCACAACTTCCTTTGGCTGCATGAACATACTCCCAAATCAGGCACCGACAATATTGCTCCCGCTTCTTTAAACAGTAGCTTATCTGGCCGTGCAAAAACATGGACCTGCGAAATGCCGTAACAAAACGCCAACTCGATTGTCAGAGAACCAGTAACCTGCAACTACCCCGGGAACCTGACATGAACAGACTTATCGCACTGATTGTAGCCCCCTGGCTCCTGGCTGGCGTCGCCTGGGCCTCTGAACCGCCGGTTTACACCGGCCTCTTGAGTAATACCGGTGCAGGCGGGTATGACACCGTGAGCTATTTCGAACGGGGCGAGCCTGCCAAAGGCTCAAGCCAGCACACCACCGAATATCAGGGTGCAACCTGGCGTTTTACCAATGCCGAGAACCTGGCTCAATTCAAAGCCAACCCGGATCGATTCGTACCGGCTTACGGCGGCTACTGCGCCTGGGCCGTCAGCCAGGGCTACCTGGCCAAAGGCGACCCAAAACACTGGAGCATACGGGAAGGTCGGTTATTTCTGAACTATAACCAATCCGTTCAGGAATCCTGGCTGGAGAACACTGACGAGCTCATTACCCAGGCCGATGCAAACTGGCCAGCGGTACTGAAATAGCCGAGGACACCTAGAGCCGTTCAATAGCCTTGAGCAGAGAACTGAACGCTTTCGAAAAGCTGCGCTCCGCCAATCGGTCCATCATGCGGCCCAGCACGGGTACCTGCACGTGCCCTTCTGAAATCCAGGTTACCCGGGTTTGTTCGCCCTCGGGCGTTAAAACAATCTCCCCCTTTGTGTGCTCGACAGAGAAGGGGCTCGATTTCTCGATTTGATAGTGCATCCGGTTTGGCCTCTCGAACCGGGTGATACGCTCGGTCAGTTCAAGCCGGCCCGCTCCAATAATTCTCAGGGCGCCAGTGCCATTTTTCTCGTCTCTACCCTCCTCAATCAGTAAAGACTTGCTAACCCCTGGAAACCGAACGTAGCGGGCGTGGTCGGAGATGGCTTCAAAGACCGTATCAATATCCTTTCCCAGAACCCGTTCGACATGAATGCGAAACATAGCGCCTCCTGATAATGTGGGCTGACAGACAAGATACGCTTACGCTTCTTCAAATAAATGGGTTTTCCCAGGTTTTTTAAACGGTTTCGAGACAGCTACAGAAACTACGGGGGTGGAGCATGGCAAAATCCGAACGCTGGTCGCAGGACGTCACGAAATCCAGCGATGCCTTGAAGCTGGAGCATGGCGTATTTTCCCTCGACGATCCCAGAGAAATCGCCCTGTCACTGAAGAAATCCGCTGAAGAGAGTACCCGGCGCAAATCGGATCCTTACCGATCCGCCATGTCTATGCTGACGTTCTACATCAATCGTGCGGGCAAACAGCTCCCAGCAGAGCAAAAAGACCGGCTGGAGGCCGCAAAAGATGAGTTGCGAGCCTTGTTTGGCAAGGCTCGTAAAACTCC
>CAZFQI010000220.1:0-3547 GCA_964520755.1 uncultured Marinobacter sp.
TAAGCTGGAAGCACAACAACAAACCGGAGAATCCCATGTCTTTTCTTTCCCGGACGGCGGCCACTTCACTGATCACACTGGCGGCGGCAAGCCCACTTCAGGCTGAGAGCCTCGATGTGCGGATTGGCTATCTGCAGTGGGTTCCGGATCAGGGACCGGTGCTTTCAAATGTGATTCCGGATCCTGAAGACGCCGGCCTTCGGGGTGCCGAACTGGCCATAAACGACAACAGCACCACCGGCAAGTTTCTGGGCCAGACCTACTCACTCCAGAGTGACGTTGCAGATACCGAAGAAGCGGCCATTGCGGCCTTTGATTCAATGCGCGAGAACGGCCTGGAGCTGTTCGTGGTGAACGCGCCTGCCTCGACTCTGAAAATCCTCACCGAAAAGGCCGGCGACAACACACTGATCTTCAACGCCGGTGCCAAGGACGATGCCCTGCGCACCGGCGAGTGTCACGTAAACCTGCTGCACACCATGCCCAGCTATTCAATGCTCACCGACGCCCTCGGCCAGTGGCTAAATCAACGACGCTGGGATGAGGTTTTCCTGATTACCGGGCCGACTGAAGCAGACAAGGGCTGGGCCGATGCCTTCCGCCGTTCCGCCAAGCGCTTCGGACTGGAGATTGTCGAGGACAAGCCCTGGACCTTTGACGCCGACCTACGGCGCACCGCGTCCAAAGAGTTGCCGCTGTTCACCCAGGCCAGCGATTACGACGCAGTGGTGGTCGCCGATGTGCGAGGTGATTTTGGCGAGTACGTGCCGTTCAACACCTGGCTGCCGCGACCGGTGGTGGGTACCCAGGGCATGTCCCCGGTCACCTGGCACCGGGTGGTGGAAAGCTGGGGTGCTGCCCAACTTCAAAACCGTTTTCGCGAATTGGCTGGCCGGGATATGAACAGTGAAGACTACGCGGCTTGGGCTGCCATTCGCTCAATGGGCACGGCCGTGACCGATCTGAATTCTGCGACCCCCACTGACATTCGAAACTTCCTGTTCAGCGACAAATTCCAGTTGGCCGCGTTCAAGGGCCGCAAACTCACCTTCCGTGACTGGAACGGCCAACTGAGACAGCCGATCCCACTGGTTCATCCGCGGGGACTGGTAGCAAGAGCTCCATTTGAAGGCTTCCTGCACCCGAATACAGAAATGGACACCCTGGGCTTCGACAGACCTGAAAGTGAGTGTCGGATTAACGGCTGAGCCCGAATGGCGGCCAAGATTCAAAACAAGAAGGAGTCACACCATGAAAACCCTGTTCAAACAGACCGCACTGGCAGCCATGATCGGCCTGTCGACACCGGCGCTGGCCAGCGTGGCCTATGTGTCCAACGAGAAAGACAACACCCTGTCGGTGATCGATACCGAAACTCAGGAAGTGATTGAGACCATCAATGTCGGCCAGCGGCCCCGGGGCATCCTGCTGTCGAAGGACTTTACCAAGCTGTATATCTGCGCCAGCGACGACGACACCGTTCAGGTGCTGGATCTGGCCACCCGCAAGATTGTAGACACCCTGCCCTCCGGTGAAGATCCGGAGCAGTTCGCGCTGCACCCGAACAACAAGCACCTTTACATTGCCAACGAGGACGACGCCATCGTGACGGTGGTGGATGTGGATACCAAGGATGTTCTGGCCCAGATCGATGTGGGCATCGAGCCTGAAGGCATGGCTGTGAGCCCCGACGGCAAATGGGCGGTCAACACCTCCGAAACCACCAGCATGCTGCACTGGATCAACACCGAAACCTTCGAAATCGAGAAGAACATTGTGGTCGGCCAGCGCCCGCGACACGTGGAGTTCAGCAAGGACAGCAAGATTGCCTGGGCCTCCGCGGAAATCGGCGGCACGGTGCACATCATCGACGTCGACAACCTGGAGCAGATCCACGAGATGTCCTTCAAGGTGCCCGGCGTGAATCAGGATCGGGTCCAGCCGGTGGGCATTGAACTGACTTCCGATGGCAAATATGCCTTCGTCGCGCTAGGCCCCTCCAATCATGTGGCGGTTGTTGATGCCGAGACCTATGAAGTCCTGGATTACCTGCTGGTCGGCGCCCGGGTGTGGCAGCTCGACCTCGATAAGGACGAGAAGCATCTCTACACCACCAACGGTGTGTCCGGCGATGTATCCGTGATTGATGTAGAAGACCTGAAGGTCATCAAATCCATCAAGGTAGGCCGCTACCCCTGGGGTGTGGTCATCGATCCGACGTCATGACCATTGAAGCGAGCAACCTCAGCTTTCGCTACGGCGACAAGCCGGTGCTCCGGGAGGTCAGCTTTGTGCTGACCTCTGGCCGTTTTCACGCCCTGCTAGGGCCTAACGGCGCCGGCAAATCCACCCTGTTTGGTTTGCTCACCCGCCTGCTGGCCCTCCAGCAGGGCGATATTCTATTGGGTGGCCAATCACTGAAAAAACAGCCGGCGGAAGCCATGCGCCAGATCGGCGTGGTGTTCCAGCAGAACGCTCTGGATCTGGACCTGACCGTGCGCCAGAACCTGCAATACCATGCCGCGTTGCATGGCCTGTCCCGCAAGGAAGCGAGGTTTCGGGGTGATCGGGAACTGGAACGCTTCAGCCTTGAGGACCGGGCCAACGACGCCGTCCGCCAGCTCAACGGCGGCCATCGTCGGCGGGTGGAAATAGCCCGGGCTCTTCTTCATAACCCCTCACTTTTGTTGCTGGACGAGCCAACGGTGGGTCTGGATGTCGCCAGCCGCAAGGCGCTCAACGAGCACGTTCGAACCCTGTGCGAAAAAGACGGCCTGACTGTCCTCTGGGCCACTCACCTGATTGAAGAAGTCCGTGAAGACGACCGGGTCCTGATCCTGCACCAGGGCCAATTACTGGCCGACGGCAACGGCCACGCCATCTGCGAAGCCGAAGGCACCCGGGACCTGGCCGCAACCTTTCATTCCCTGACCGGAGCCGGCTGATATGAACGCAGCTCACTACTGGCACTGTTTCGTAGGTATCCAGACTCGTGAATGGCTGCGCTTCTGGCAGCAGCGCACCCGCTTTGCCAGCGCCCTGGTGCGGCCATTGCTGTGGTTGGTCGTCTTCGCCGCCGGCTTCCGGGCGGTACTGGGCATCTCCATCATCCCGCCCTATCAGACCTACATCACCTACGAGACCTACATTGCCCCCGGGCTGTGCGGCATGATCATCCTGTTCAACAGCATGCAGGGCGCCCTGTCCATGGTGTACGACCGGGAATTGGGCAGCATGCGTGTGTTGCTGATGAGCCCTCTGCCCCGTCCTTTCCTGCTGGTAACCAAGCTGTTGGCCATGGGTGTGGTGTCCATCGGCCAGGTGTATGTGTTCCTGCTGCTGGCATTGCTGGTGGATGTGGAACCACCGCTCTGGGGCTACCTGGCAGTGTTGCCGGCGCTGATTCTGACCAGCCTGATGTTGGGTGCTTTGGGGCTGCTGATCGCCACCTGGATCAAACAGCTGGAGAACTTCGCCGGGGTGATGAACTTTGTCATCTTCCCGATGTTCTTCATGTCCTCGGCGCTCTATCCGCTCTGGCGCATGA
>CAZFQI010000221.1:0-3429 GCA_964520755.1 uncultured Marinobacter sp.
TTGTCAGTGGCAGTGCGCGTGGGCAGCCGCGTCCTCATCCCGGGGATCGCCCATGCCGCCCTTGAGACCGTATTTGATCAACAACAGGTTGGCCGGCCAGGCGGCAAACAACCCCAGTGACAGCGATACGTAAAGGGATGACCAGAACAGGGCATCGCCCATGGTGGCGTCGCCACCCAGATACAGATCGGTGGTGATTGCCACGGATTCCATCACCACAATACTGATGCTTTCGGCAACGAAGGCGCCCTTGAATGCCTCTTTGAACGGCATGCCATTCTGCATCATCGGGCCAATATTCAGGGCAAAACCGAAAATATACGCCAGGGTAAAGGTGATGATGGCGGCCCAGAAATTGCCCATGGCAAACAGACCGACCGAAATAATCACCCCGAGAATCTCACCGATTCCACAGCCGGAGTAGCAATGGGCCACCGAGCGGAAACCCTTGCGGGCAAGACTGTCCGTGGGGATCTGTTTACGGCCGGAATAGCGGTAGATGGCAAGACCTATCGGTCCCGAGTAAAGCACGGTCAGTCCCCACACCCACTGCATCATGGAAGCGATGTGGCTATTTCTGGTTTTGAGGTCGTAAATCACCCAGGCAACGCTGGCGACAACAAGGGCCAGCCAGACGCCCAGCCCCGTCCAGGTGTCGATAAGGGCCTGAATCTGTTCAAGGCTCATAGCGAGAACCGTCCTTTCCCGGGAAATGTACTATCAGGATAGTCGTTGGAGGCCGGATATCTTACTTTCAACCGCCAGCCAGTCTGTTAACTCGCTGAGTGTTCTGGGGCGGCAGACCCAATAGCCTTGAAGAAGATCGGCCCCCATACTACCCAACAGAGTGGCCGCCTGCTCCGTTTCCACGCCTTCTGCCACTACCTGAAATCCCAGACCATGACCCATGCTGATGGCCGTCTCCACGATCATCCTGGCGTTTTCGCTGGTATGGATATCCTGCAGCAGGGCCCGGTCGAGTTTGATTTCGCTGGCCGGCAATTTCTTCAGGTAGGAGAGTGAGGAGTAGCCGGCGCCGAAGTCATCTATCGAAATTTTCAGACCAATCTGTGCCAGCGCTTCCAGGGCTTCGAGACCTTTATCCGGGTCGTCCATAGCGGCGGTTTCGGTGAGTTCCACGATGATCTGATCCGGATGCAGCTGGTACCGTTTCATCCGGGTTTCGAAAAGGCCTTTCAATTCCGTGGAAACCAGGTCCCGGGCGGAAATGTTCACCGATACCGTCAGTGCTGGATCGATGGTGTGCAGGCTTTTCAGGTCGTTCAATGCCTGGTCGATAACCCAGCGGGTCAGGTGTTTGATCACGCCGGTTTTCTCGGCCAGCGGAATGAACTCTGCGGGGGGGACCCATCCTCGCTCCGGATGGTGCCATCGAATCAGGGCCTCCACACCCTCTACCCGACCTGTGGTCAGACTGACTTTCGGCTGATAGTGCAATTCCGGCTGATTCAGGTGCAGCGCTTCACGAAGATCAGCCATCAGCGTAAGCCGGCTTTCGTTGTAGATGTCGTTTCGGAGGGAATAAAAGCCGCTCTCGTAAGGGCCATGGGGTGCCATTTCCATGCCGACGTGGGCATTTCGGATCAGCAGGGCCGCTTTTTTCCCGTGCTCGGGGTAGCTCGCAGCGCCGAAGCGAGGGCCGGGTTCGATGGCCAGGTGGTCGATCAGCACCGGTTCCGCCAGTCGTTTGAGGGCATTATCCAGAACCTGGAAGTTATCCCCGGTCTTGCTGACGTCTACCAGCACCCCGAAGCTGTCCCCGGACAGTTGATACACCCGCTCTTCGCGCCCGCGGGCATCTGCAGTCGCGTGAACCATTGGCAGTCTCCGAGCCAGTTCGGTCATTTGCTGGGCCATACGTTTCAGCAAGCGCTCACTTCGTTCAAGCCCCAGCGTGCGGTTGACCTCCTTGAGTCGTGTTACCCGGGCCACGCCGACCATATAGCGTCCGCTCGGGTCCTGTTTCAGTTGTTCGTCCACCATCCACTCGAACCGGTTGCGATTGGGAAGACCGGTGACTGGGTCGTGGGTCAGCGCTTCATTCAGCTTGTTCTGGGCCTCGTTACGGGCGTTTTGTTGCTCGAGAATGTCCGCCTGGGCCTGAATTTTCTGCTCGCGCTCCCGATACAGGCGGTCGGCAAGGGCAAGCGTGAGAATGAAAGCCTCCAGTCCGGAGCCAATTTGCATGGCGTATTCGGTAAAGAAGTTCTCCGGCAGCAGACCGAGCGCCCGGCCTGCCGTTGCCGATACCCCCACCGTGAGCGGTGTCCAGGCGATGGTGAAAAATACCCCGGCGCGAACACCGGCAGCCCAGGCAACCGGGCCTGCCACCAGAAGCAGCGAAAAGAATCCGAATGCGGAGATCGCCGCCACCCGGATGCCGGTGTCGTAGCTCAAGAACGGAGCGCTCAGGAAATACAGGATTTCGAATGCCAGCATGGCCTGCAGTGCGCGGTAGAGCCGCGGACTGTGTGAGCGAACCTTCAGGAACTCCATGCAAAACAGAATGGAAAACATCGCCAGAAAGGGAATCGTGAGCATCAGGACATGGGCATGCAGGAACGGCGACTCCGGGTAGACATGCTGAAGCGTATAGCCCCGAACTGTGGCGAAGAACAGGAAATACCCGGATATGGCCAGGGCATAGTAGAGGTATAGCTTTTCGCGCAGGGTCAGGAACACGGCCAGGTTGATCAGGATGATGACCGCCAGGCTGCCGTAGTAGAAGAAGTGCAGTTTCTGCTCGTTGGCGGCGGCCTCGTAAAAATCATTCTGTTGCCATATTCGCAACGGCACCACCATCGTGCCCTGGGTGGCGACCCGGATATAGAGTGTTTTCAGGGCGTCCGGGGCCACCTGGAATCGGAACAGCATATTGGGGTGGTCGACATCCCTTGGATAAAAGGGGCGGGTGTCCCCGGTGCTGAATTCGCGAAGCAGGGTGCCTCCGGAGAGCTCGTGGAACACCACGTCATCGAGCTGGGAGTAGGCCAGTTCGGCGATCAGCAGCTGGTCGTGGTCGGTCTGGTTTCGCACCTGAACGCGCAACCAGTAGGCGGAGTCGGTGATACCGAAGGTGGCCTTGCCGGAGGGTCTTGCTTGCCAGGCGGATTGGGGAAGGGCGCGAACATCGGCCAGTGTTGCGTCGGCACCGGTGTTTTCCCAGTACTGGAAATGGCTTTCAATCGGTTCGTCAGGGACGAGCGTAACAAGGCCGGCATCCGCGTGGGCAAACTGGAGCACGCATGAGGCCAGGAGCAGAACAAGGATACGCAGAGCATTGCTGAGGATCACAAACAGTAAACCCCGTTACATCGCCATCAGGCTTTTCTTTTTATCGTAAGGTTCAGCTTAACAACCTTTTCCGCCCAGAAAACCCGACAACCGATATTTAATGTAGCGAAATGT
>CAZFQI010000222.1:0-3402 GCA_964520755.1 uncultured Marinobacter sp.
GCCAACACTGTTGTTCGTGGCCTTTGTGCCGATGCTGTTCTACGCGTTGTAATGTCGATGCGCTAAGATCAGGACCGCTTGAGGGGGAACTCCAGGCGGTTTTTTGCATCTGGAGTACATAAAACAACGTAGGACAACAGAACCAAACAGAGTTGATAACCGTGTTCGGGTTATTCTCACCGTATTTTCTTAACAGCTGGGTGTGTCTCTTTCATGTTGATCAAAAAAGGCTACAGACTGGTTCCGCTTCTTTCTGGTTTGCTGTTCCTGGCCGGATGCGGCGGCGGAGGTAGTGGGGCCAGTTCCGAGCCGCCCTCCGGCTCGCCTCAGAGCCCGTTGGCTGGTCAGATCAGCATCGAAGCTGGCAGCCGGATTGATCAGGACACCATGGATGAGCTGGCGTTTTCCGGCGCCCAGCCCGCTGATAGCACACAGACATTGCAGGTCAATTTTATCCTCGCCGGCTATTTAAGCGGTCTTAGTGGCAGCTATGGCATTATTAACGGCCAGGTATTCGGCTTCCAGGCGGACCCTGAAGACATTTATTCGGTGCCGATGGCGCCCGGGGAGATAGTACGTCTGATAAGTCTTGGAAGCCGCGCCGGAGACCCCCCTCTTACCCTTACGATCGAGGATGGTCCCTCTGAAACGACTACCCGGAGTTCTGAGCCTGCCGAGGTTGAGTTGGCTTCAGGAATGCCAGAGCAAAACTACCGCATTAAAGTGGCCACTACGGGCGATGTTCCCGCTCGTTACGTACTGGTTAAGGCGGCGTCAGCGCAACTCGGTTCGTTTTCTCTTGAATGGCCCGACCACGATTTTTTGGCAGAGGAGGCAATCGTCACGTTCAAACAGTCGGCACAAGGTGGTGCGGGAAGTATGACAGCCCAAACCGCAGTGGCGGCCCGAAGGTTAGGAGGTTCCGATTGGCTAATGCGCATGCCAGCGCAGGCCGTTGCAGCCGGTGCTCGCGCTGGATCAGCCGAAGCACAGACACTGAACTGGATTGAGGAACTGCGAAAGCGCCCTGAGGTCTCCTCTGCGGTACCTAACTACCGCTTCTCCAGTTTTGCTACCCCGGTCGATGAAGAACTGTACCGGCTACAATGGCATTATGACCTGATCAACGGTCCCGTTGCCTGGCAGCTTGCGCCTGATGGAGGCACCGGCGTACGGGTGGCCGTGTTGGATAGTGGCTTATTCAGCCCAGACGGTAATCCCAACAACCAGACCTGGCATCCGGATCTGCAACAAAACGTGGTTCCGGGTCGGGACTTTGTAGATGGGGACAACTACCCTCGAGATCCAGGCAACAGCGTTGGCTCGAATGTCTTCCATGGAAGCCATGTGGCGGGGACGATCGGGGCGGTAGTGCAGGGCAGCAGCGGCAACACCGGCGAAGGTATTGGCGGTGTGGCATTTGGTAGCAGCATTGTCCCTGTTCGGGTGCTGGGCGAGGGCGGTACCGGGTCTTCTGATGATTTGATCGCAGCTGTTCGCTGGGTGACTGGACAGGACGACGGTAACGTCAAAGCACAAGTGGTTAACCTCAGCCTGGGCGGTCTTCCCCTGATCCCGCAGCTCGAGGATGCAATCGCCTTTGGTGTCGAGCAGCGTAGCATGATTTTCGTGGGCGCCGCGGGCAACTCTGCTACGTCGCAAAAGTCCTACCCGGCGGCGTCTGACAACGTGTTGGCAGTGAGCTCTGTCGATGCTGGAGGCAGGCTTGCTTCCTATTCGAATTTCGGTTCCTGGATTGGCCTTGCGGCACCCGGCGGTGACGCCAGTCGCGATGGCAACAATGACGGCAGGGCCGATGTCGTGTGGAGTACCAGCGCGGTCGACGGTGCCAGTGGCTTTGAGGCCAGTTACGCGGGTTTGCAGGGCACTTCCATGGCGGCGCCCCATGTCTCGGGTGTGATGGCACTGCTCAAAGAGCAAGACTCTGCGAGGAATTATTTCGATATCCGGGCACTGTTGGAGGCTGGTGAGCTGACCCAGGGTTCCGGGACCCGGTCCGACCAGCTCGGCTTCGGCGTCCTGGATGCCTCCAAAGCTCTGCAGGCTGACAGCAATGTAACCGTGCTGTCGCCATCGCCGTCTCAAGTTCTTCTGGGCACGGAGACATCTTCTACACAAACGGTCAATCTGAACAGAATTGGAGATGGCACGGTTAGCCTCGATTCAATTTCGCAGCCGCCGCCATGGTTTACGGTGAACCGAAGAGATCTTTCGGACGATAACTTTGCACTGGATTTCACGCTAGATGAATCTGCGCTTGAGGAAAATGTCTCCTACAGAGACACCCTGGAAGTGACCTACACCGGTGAGGGTGTCCAAAGAACCTTGGGTATTCCGATCATTGCCCAGGTCCTCTCCGACGAATTCGCCAGAACCGCCGGCACCCATTTTGTCCTCCTGGTGAACACAACCCCCAACGACGAAGGCTTCTTCGAGGCCGAGTCCCAGATTGCGGTGGATGTGGAAAACGGCAGCTACAGATTCCGGTTTGAACCGGATGACGGGGTTGAACCCCAGCGGCAGAACGAGGTGTCGCCCGGATCCTACTATCTGGTTGCGGGGACCGACATTGATGGCGACGGCATTATATGCCAGCCGGGTGAAGCCTGCGCGGAATACCCGATCTCAGGCCTCCGGGAAGTCATCACCATCGAGGCTGGCCAGGATCTGAAAGAAGTGACGATGACCACCAGCTTTTCCCGGCCCACTATTTCCGCATCCTCACCGGATATCCTGCCCAGGCCCGGTTTCTCAGGCTACCAATTGCTTGAAGGCGGTAGTAATGGTGCAGCGGCTGGAGGTAAGCTTTCCCAATGAGACTTTCGGATTTAGTCAAGCTTCTCGTGTTGCCGCTCGCGGTCTCGTTGGCAGCCTGCAGTTCTGTTGGTGTGGATTCGGGTAAGGTTGCAGAAGTGCGCCAGATTACCCAGTCGGACCACTGCGGGCTCACGGGCCCCGGGGTCGTTTATGTTGATTCGGCGGAGGATCTGGAACCGCTGCTCGGTGTAAGCGGCCAGAACCTGAGTACCCGGCTGGTTCGGGAGGTTAACCTTGCCAGCGAGCATCTGGTGTTCGTGACACTGGGGCAAAAACCAACCGCCGGTTACAGCGTCGCACTGGATAAAGCCCATTTTTCGGGGAATACCCTGTCGCTGGATATGCTGACGAAGCAACCCGAGCCGGGCATGATGGTTGCTCAGGTTATCACGTCCCCCTGTGCCGTCTTGGCTGTGCCCAGTGTGGAATGGGGGCAGATCAGAGTAGCCGGCATTACCGACAAACCTCTGGTTCGGAATCTTGATCCGTGATGCTGCCCGTGACGCCACAAAACAACCGTTGATCTTTCTTCACGAATCCCTAAGCTATGGCTCAGCTTTTCAT
>CAZFQI010000223.1:0-3374 GCA_964520755.1 uncultured Marinobacter sp.
CGAACGTTTCATATAAACCTCCAAGGTTTATTTGATGGAATCATAGCGAACCAACATCGCTACCTGACTCCTCCCTCACGCTCCGATGGAAGGCAGAGTTCCGGAAATTTTGTTAACGTTCCCTAATGTTCGGGAAGTCATTGAGTGGTCAGATCGGGAACTCGGCAAATGCATCGGCCCGGCCATTTGATATAGACTGCGCCGCTGGCATGAACCCACGCAGGTAAACAACGGCTTTGGCAATCTTTCCTTTCAAGCCCTCGAAGTCCCGGCGTTTTGACGCCCTGGTGCAGCCCCACCTGGACGCCATGTACCGGTTTGCTTACCGTTTGGCCGGTCAGCAGCAGGATGCCGAGGATCTGGTTCAGGATGTCGTGGTAAAGCTATTCCCAAAGCTTGATGAGCTGGAAAGCGTTGACCAGTTACGGCCCTGGTTAAACCGGGTGCTCTACCGGCAGTTTATCGACCAGGTTCGGCGTAAGAACCGTCAGAGTGACCGCCCGTTGACCGAGTTGGTCGGTGCGGAAAGCCAGGCTGACTGGCTGGACAGTCTTGAATCGGACAACGTTGGCCCGGATCTGCAACTGGAACAGTCTCGCCTGGGGCCGGTGTTGGACCGGATGATGATGACCCTGGCACCCGATCAGCGAACCCTGTTGTTGCTTCATGATGTGGACGGCTGGCGCCAGGAGGACATCGCGGAGGTGCTGGACATCCCGCTGGGGACGGTAAAATCGCGGCTACACAGGTGTCGGGCGGCCCTGCGAAAGAAATTGCAGCGGGAGCTGGAACCAATTGAGCCGGCTGGACGTGTGGGGGAGTGAGGTGAAGACAATGTCCTGCGACGAAATCCGGGTGGATCTACCTGCCTACATCAACAACCAGCTTTCTGCCCCCGCCCATGATCGGGTGGAAGGACATATTGCTGCCTGCCCGGCGTGCCGCGAGTGGCTTGCCTCGGAGCGTGCTCTGAGCCGGGCGTTGCAGGAGCAATTCAGCATCCCTGCGCCTTCTCCTGATTTCCACAACCGTGTTTTGTCATCTGCCCGAGGCGCAGCCAATCCGAAGTCTGGATGGAGTCACGGGGCACTGGGTGGTGCTATTGCGGCGGCCCTGGCGCTGGGTATTGGCCTGGGTTTTCTGTTCCAGCCCGATAGCTTGACTGACAACGCCGAGCCTGTTGTCGCGTCGTCGGAGAATGTCTCTGAAAACCCGATATCCGGCATTGCCGAACCGGTTGATAAAACCGTGCGCCTTGCCTTCCGTTCCGGTGAAGCCCTGGAAAACGTTACGCTTACCCTGGAGCTACCACCGAATGTGGAACTGGCCTCCTGGCCAGGGCATCGTGAGCTTAGCTGGAAAGTAAGCCTGAATGCCGGGGAGAACGTCTTGTCGCTGCCTCTGAAGCTCCTCTTTCCCGGTGCCGGTGAGTTGGTGGCCCGGCTGGACACCGGCGATCGCCAGAAAACCTTTCGGGCACCGATTCCCGAATACCCACAACGCCCGGTCGAGGATCCCGAATCATGACAGGTGACAGGTTTGCAGTGAGCGTAAAACTGGTCGGGTTGCTGGTGATCGGGTTTGGGGTACCAGCGACAACACTGGCTAATGATGATCTGGATGTTACCATGCGCATGGTGACTGACGACGCAGAGCTCACCGATTCGGTCGTGCGGGAAATTGAGTTGCCCCGTGCTATTGAAAGACCCGACAATCCGGGTAAGTCTGGCTCCCCGGGGCTGGATGCGGCGAGTGAAGCCCGAGAAAGGGGGCGCGAGTTTGGTGAATCCATGTCCGAAAAAGCCAGGCAATCCCGGGAGCTGATCAAAGGTAGGCCTGAGTTGCCGGAACGCCCGGAACGGCCGGAACGCCCGGAGCTGCCGGATGCACCAGGGCTGGATCGCTGAAGCCGGAGATGTCACCGTTCCTGCCCCGCGTGGATTAATCCGGAGAAACCTGTTTGCTGGTATTTTGGCGCGCCCTGCCCCTGTTCCTTTTGTTAGTACCCACAATGAGTCTTCAGGCGGCGGAAACAGAAACCGGCATGGAGGATTTCCGTGCCGGCGTTGAAGCCTTTGAGGCAGGAGACCTGAACGCTTCGAAACAGCGCTTCCAGAGCGCCGTTGATGCAGGCCTCTCATCCCCCTCTCTTTTCTACAACCTGGGCGTTGTCTGCTATCAGTTGGGCGATTATGTCGCCGCTGAATCGGCCTTCCGTGCCTTGCTGGACGACTCCGACGGCGCCCTGGCGCGCTATAACCTTGGTCTGGTCGCGCTTGCCCGGGACGAGCCTGTCGAAGCCCGCCACTGGTTCGAACAGGCCTCGGCGGAGAGCGCTCCGGATAAAATCCGGGCGTTGGCACGGGCCCAGCTGAATAAACTGGCCGGCGGAGTTCCGCCGTCGGCCAGCGAGCCCTCCATTCGCGGCTATCTGGGTATCTCCGGCGGTTACGATTCCAATATTGCCGGCTTGCCCGAGGATACCGCGTCCAGTGAGGGTGGCGGCTTCCTCGAAGCACTGGCCGCCGGAACCTACGAACGACCCGTCGGCACCCGCTCTCGAATCGCACTCGATGTGGCCGCCTATTCCCGCGAACATCCATCCAACCACGAATACGATACCGAGGTGTTGCAGGGACGGATAGGCTGGTCCGAGACCCTGACTGAGGGTGAGCGCGGGGCACTGGTGTCTTTGGTGAAATCCTGGTTCGACAGTGAATCCCTTGAGACCCGATCCGGCATTGAGGGGTTTTATCGTTGGCGGCAGTGTTCGCTACCGGCAGCCCCTGACCAGTGCGGAATATCTCTGGCCGCCGCTACCGTGAACGGTGGTTCCGGGTTCGAGGCCTATGACGGTCAGTGGTATCGGGCACGTCTCCATGCGCTCAAGTACCTTGGATCCTGGCGGCTCGACGGCGAATACTCACTGGAGATCAATGACCGGCGGGATCTGCAAACAGCTGATGAATTTGTCAGCGTCTCTCCCACCCACCACACCCTGGAGGTTGCCGGTCGCTATCGCTGGCAACCTGACCTGGCTCTCGGAACAACCGGCTCGGTGCGCCACAGCCGATACCAGGATGATCATCAGTTGGTGACCGCAGCGGGTGAGAGCGGCCGCCGTGAGGATAACCGTCTGGAGATCGGACTGCTGGCGGAGAAGTCCCTGGACAGCCGTTGGCTGGTCCGGGGGGAGTGGCTGGTTCGGGACAACAGAAGCAGTCTGTCGCAGTATGATTATCAGCGCCAGACGCTGATGTTGACCCTGGAAGGGGCCTTCTAGCTCTGCAGCGCAAAGCCAGAAGGCCGGCTACTCATTACAGTCCGGCGTTCCTGAGGCGGTTGGCGTGTTGCTTGAAAACCGCTTTCGGGTC
>CAZFQI010000224.1:0-3347 GCA_964520755.1 uncultured Marinobacter sp.
ATGAAAAGCTGAGCCATAGCTTAGGGATTCGTGAAGAAAGATCAACGGTTGTTTTCGGCGCGGGTGATCTGGATATCGTCCCAGCCTTTTGCGGTTACGGCAATCACCGCGCAGGGGGTCGTCAAGGCCTGGGTCACCATGGTTCCGGGGGCGGGTTCCGAGACCCTCACCGTTAATTTCAGGGTTCCACTGCGGATCTCAGAGGAATCCAGTGTAACGCTGTAGCCCCCGGTTGGCTTCTGGCCAATAGCCGCCAGAACGATGTGCTCTCTCTCGAACTGGACAGTTTTCAAAGTCTCAAGGGAAAGGTTCCGACCAGGAAGAGCTTCCAGACGCTGAACCTCTTCACGACTTGTCAGGTGGACATGGCCAGGAGCCGTGAGACCGCAGTGTGCCGACTGGGTAATCTGACGGGCCAATGGCCCACCTTCTGCGGTTTCCGAGCGACTGCTCGCACATCCGGAGGCCAGAAGCGTTGCAACCAGAAGACAAACAGCGCGAATGTGATTGGGCATCAACGTTTGGTCTCCAGGGTTCTCACTGGTTGAGCAGTTTGGTTTCCATCATTTCTCAAACGATAGCCTTCGAAGCCGATGCGAGGCAAACCCATGGAAGCAATGGTCGGGCGCCGGAAGCTTGTGCTGAGACTGACTCCGGTAACCCGTTCTTCCCCGATAACGATCTTCTCTGGCAGACCATTTACCGGGTATTCGGCGCAAGCCTCACCGCTCTCACAGATAAAGCCGTTGTTGTCCATGTCCGTTCCAGCCACCAGGAAATACTCCCCGGGCTCTACGTCATCGAACGAAAAACTGTAGCTTCCATCACGGGCCGTCACCACGCGCTGCTCTATGGTTTCACGGCTTTCATCAGGGCTTACCAGCAATGCGTAATGGCGACCTGCGTCTCGCTCATCCGCCAATGCTCTGAGGTCTATCGACACTGGAACCTCCAGGATTCCGGTTTCGCCACCGGCACTGTAGTCAATCTGAATCGTCGTGGAATAACTCTGCCCGTCAACGACATTTCCCTCCACCACCGAGACGGCCACCGAGGTCGGCAGAGGACTGCCAGCCGAAAGCGCCGGATCCAGAGAAATCAAGTCGGAATCGAAGGCAATGTCATTAACCACAACCGATTCGCCTTCGGGGTAAACAGTAAAATCAAGCTCACTATTGAAGCGCGCCCGATCAAACTCGATGGCAGAAGGCGAAGACAGGACGATCGTGCTCACTGACCCGTCGAGGGCCGCATCGACTGACTTGAGCGCATTTATCAGACCGGCTCCATATTCAGTGCGGTTGCCGACGTTCTCTGTCAGCACACCGCCGGCAAGCCAGGCTCGAAACTGGCCGGGAGTGACTGCCTCAGGGTTTGCACCCTTCATCAAGGCATAAACCCCCGCAACATGCGGAGCCGCCATTGAAGTGCCCTGTAACCCTGCATAAGAACGGATAAAGTCGCCACCATCGTCAACTCCCCAGGTGCTGATGACCAGGTCGGCGTTACCATCCAGATTCGCGTCTCTGGTCGCATCTCCGCCCGGGGCAACAAGATCCACTGAACCACCAAAATTGGAGTATGAAGCCCGCACCTTGCCCGCATCCACTGCGCCAACGCCAATGACTCGCTCGAAGGCGGCTGGATAGGTCAACTCATCGGTGCCCTGGTTGCCTGCCGCAGCGACAACCAGCTTACCATTGCCATCAGCCCGGTTTATGGCTGCCTCCAACACAGTGCTTGGCCCAACGCCCCCAAGGCTGAGGTTTATGACATCGATATCGGGGTTGTCGGCAGCCCAGTTTACCGCTGCAACAAGATCATCGAGAGTGCCCGCTCCATCGCGCCCAAGCACTCTGACGGGCCAAAGCGTAGCCTCCGGCGCAACGCCATCCACGCCGGCAGAATCCCTCAACGCAGCTGCAATGCCCGCGACGTGAGTTCCGTGAAAGTTACTACTCTGAGGTTTGCCGTCGCCTGGGTCGGCAGGGTTGTTGTCATATCCCAACGGATCGTTGAACCGGGGATCTATATCCACATCGGCAGACACATAGTCGAGTATGCGTCCGGAATTGAACGGCACAACATTCTCATCCAGATCAAGGTGCCAATCGCCATAGGTTTGCGGAGTGGACGTAAACAGGCCGGTGTCCATCACAGCGACCCCAATAGAATTGCCTTGGCCCGGTGCGGCCTGCCAGGCAAGCGGCAGACTGATGAGGGGCAGATTCCACTGCAGAGAGGAAAGATCCCGGTCCGCCTGGGCCCGGTAGATATAATTCGGTTCTGCAACCTGAACTCCGGGCTCCGATTTCAGTTCGGCGATCCAACGAAGCGTCTCACCCCGCAGGCCACCTGCAGAGCCAGAAGATTGTGCAGCGACTACGCCAACAGGATCACGCCTTACCAACCAGGCGCCCTGCCCCAGTGATTTCGCGGAGGAGGCCGACAAGGCTCCGGCGACGCTCTGCGGCCCCAAACGACCCTGCTCTTCCGGCGACATCAGCACAACGGCCTCGTCCGGCACAAACTCCGGTTGGCTATAATGAGAACTCTGAAAATTGGTCACGCCGGTAGTCGAAACCGACAGTACGTATCGAAATGGGCCGCCACCCTCGGTGCGGACGCTTATCTCTGCGGGCCCCTCACTGGGCGCATTTACCATCAAAGGCGTATCGCCTGCCCCCGAAGCTGAATCCAAGGCACCGCCCTGATCAACGGAAAGCGTAATCGCGGGTGCTGTAAAATTCGAATCCCTGAAAACCTGCACGGCAATCGTGCTGCCAGCGGCGAGCTCGGCGCGGAATGTATCCTGCTCGTCGATTACATACTCAAATATAAACTCGCCGGAATCGGGATAGGTGCCAGAGGTAGCACTCAAGTACCCCCCCAGGATACCTGTTGCGGGGATTAACTGAGCAGTGTTCGGAGAATCATTGGATACCGCTTCGTTCAGACGACTGTCATCAGCCGTATCCGAATCCACTCGCGTTCCACTTTCGATCGAAATGGTGCCGCTCAGCCCCGGTTCCTGAGAATCCAGGCCGTCACCACCACCGCCTCCCCCGCAACCCGCCAAGAGGAATAGCGCCGAAAAAACCGGAACCAGTTTTGATTGAAAATCAGAAGTCATAGATCGGGCCACTGGGTACAGATCGCGTTTATTTCCTAGGGTATACCAAACACGCTCCTCCCGGGTGTTCGGTTTCGTTCAAACTACGTTTCCTCTTGTATTCCAGATGCAAAAAGCCGCCTGAAGTTTCCCTCAGGCGGCCTTGTTTATCTCATTTCAACATTACAACGCGTAGAACAGCATCGGCACAAAGGCCACGAACAACAGTGTTGGC
>CAZFQI010000225.1:0-3338 GCA_964520755.1 uncultured Marinobacter sp.
TGGTGTCGGTTCCCATGATGACGGTGGTGGCCGTGGCCGGCTTCAATGCGAGCAGTGGCCCCGGGCTTGGGTTGATCCCTTCGGCTGAGGCCGCCCAGGGGGAGGCTGAAGGCGAGGCCCAGGGCGAGGCGGAAGGTTCCGCGAAAGGAGAGGGCGAAGCAGAAGCTCGCGCCGAGGGTGAAGCAGAGGGCCACGCAGAAGGTGAAGGCGAGGCTGAAGGGGAAGCCGAGGGTGAAGCTGAAGGTGAGGCGGAAGGCGAAGGCGCGTCTGCCAAGCTGAAAAACGCGGTTCGCCGTCCCGAGGCCTATACGCCCTATCAGGGCAATGTGGCTGATCTGCGGGCCCAGGGCGAAAAGCTTTTCAACGACACCAGCCTTTCTTCCAACGGGCTTTCCTGCGCCACCTGTCATGCCAATGGCGCTGGCTACAACGCCACGTTCAAGAATGAATACCCCCATGTCGTGGCCATGGGGCAGCGTGACTTCGGCATGGATATGGTGCACCTGGATGAAATGGTTCAGATCTGCATGGTGGCACCGATGGCTGCAGAACCACTTGAATGGGGCTCCGAGGAACTGGCGGCGCTAACGGAGTATTCCCGGGTGGAACAGAAAAAGTTTATCGACAAGCAATAGAATCGCCGTGCATCAGCGACTGGGCGAGCTGGGAATCCCCCGGAGGAGCCATGAATAGATTCAACAACCCTCTGATTCTGGCAATGGCCTTGATGCTGTTTGCCCAGCCAGTTTTCAGTCAAACAAAGAACGGGTTTGAGCTTGGCAATGCCCTTGTGCCGGTGGAAGAGATTCTTCGTGGAGGGCCGCCCAGGGACGGGATTCCATCCATAAATAACCCCGTTTTCCAGGACCCGGGGGACGCAGAACTCTGGCGTTCCGATGACCTGATGCTGACCTATGATCAAGAAGAGGTCAGTTTTGCATACCCCATTGGTATCCTGAACTGGCACGAGATAGTGAATCATGATCTCGGCGGTACGCCCTTGCTGATTACCTTCTGCCCGTTGTGCGGTACCGGAATGGCCTTCGATCCGACGGTAGACGGGCGGTCTCTCACCTTTGGCGTTTCGGGTCTGCTGTATAACAGTGATCTACTGATGTACGACCATCAGACCGAATCCCTCTGGTCGCAGATTGAGGGCCGGGCGATTTCGGGGCCGTTGGCCGGAACGGAACTGGAACCTGTCGCCGTTCGTCATGAACTCTGGCAACGCTGGCGGGAGCGCGTTGAGGGAAGCGGAAAAGTACTTTCCGCCGATACCGGCCACCACCGCAATTATCGAATGTCGCCCTACGGCGATTACGACCACTCCGAGCGACTCTATTTTCCGGTCACCCACACCAGCCGGAAATATCATCCGAAAACCTGGGTGTTAGGCTGGTCACACAATGGCGACAGCAAGGCCTGGCCGTTTCCGGAACTGGCTGACCACGGTGCCGTACTTGAAGACCGTATTGGTGGGAAGGCTGTGCAGCTGCATTATGACCCGGAAGTACCCTCGGCGGAATTGCGCGACGAATCAGGCAACCTTCTTCCGGCGACCCGGGCCTTCTGGTTTGCCTGGTATACCTTTCATCCGGATACCGATGTATTTGAGGCAGACTGAAGCCTGCCTCAATGATCTAGCCAACCCTTGATTGGAACCGGTTTATTCAATCACTTCGCTGATCTGGACGGTTGGCTGAACGTTGGTGAAGTTGGGGATGTCGCCAAGAATTTCTTTGGCATGGGGGCCGAACGCGGTTTGGAAATCACCAACAGACTCAAAATACATGTGGCCCATGGCAATATAGGCAGGGCCCTCTCCTGGCGCGCCTCCGGCCAGCCCGGACTCGATGGCAGTACGCTTGCACGCCTCTCCCAGTCTGTCCCGGACCAGCGCCATGTGCGTGTCGCGGTAGTAGGCAAGGTCAAAGTTGCTTTCGGCGGATTTCGGATACATGACGCTGACTTTAATCATTACGGATCTCGGTTCGTAGGGTTACGGGGCCCTTCTTTTAGCGCCTTGGCCACGCGTTCGTCAATCCTGCGGATAAGCTCTTCGTTTTGCTGCCCGGAGGAATGCGCTTGCAACAGGTCGGTGCTCGCGCGAAGGTTGCCGATAAACGTCCGGCAGTGCCTGCACATCATCAGGTGCATCTTGACTGACATGTTCTGGAGAACAGGCAGTTCGCCATCAATGTAATCACTGGCAATGGCGGCCAGATCCTTGCACATCAGCATTCGCCGGTCTCCTGGAAGGTCTCCACCATGAGAAAGATCTTCTGCCTCGCTCGGTGCAAAAGTACACGAAGGTTAGAGGCACTGACATCCAGAATGTTACAGATGTCATCGGATTTGTGCTGGTGGGCTTCGTAGAGGATCAGAGCAGAACGCTGGGTCTCCGGAAGAGCGGATAGATGTTTGTCCAGGCAATCACTGAGGGCGCCATTTTCCATCAGGGTGTCGGCAGAGTCGTGAAACTGCAGTTTGGGCGGCAGGTCCCATCGGCCTTTGGCGTTAAAGCGATTGGCCAGTTCTGGCTCGAGACTCTCTGAAAAATCGGTCGGAACTTCCCTGTTGGCGGAACGAAGTCGATTCTTGCAACCGTTGGCAACGATACGGTGCAACCAGGTTTTCAAACCTGACCGACCTTCAAAGTTCCGGATGGCCTCAATAACCTTAACCCAGCAATCCTGAACGACTTCTTCTGCGCTGGAATGGTCCAGATAGAAACGGGCGACGGCCAGCATGCCAGGCGTATAGGCACGTACCGCTTCCTGAAAGGATTGATTCTCGCCCGCTTTCATCCCCTGAATCAGTTGTGCCTCATTATTGCGGCTTGAATCGGTCATAACCGTTTCCTTTCATGAGCAATTGTTCAAGAATAGCAGTAAGTTTGCTAAGTCGCTGAAAAGTTCCCCATGTATGACCCGAAGGATGCGTGATCAAATTGTTAGATATTCATGAGCAATCGTTGACACAATGCGTGGCTGAACGACGTACAACATCGTAAAGCCGATGACGAAAACAGAACGTACGGGCCTGATGTAACACTTTTAAAGTTCGGGTGTCTCTTCGTTATCACGTTCAAGAAACAAAGGATTAATTCATGACACTCAAGAAATGGATTCTGGTCGCGCTGATCGCGACCGTGGTCGCCGGGTTTGTTGTCAGCGGCGGTAGTGAGCTTCTGACTCTCGAGAACCTGAAGGAAAACCAGCAGTCTCTGGGTAACTGGATCGATCAGAATCTGTTAGTTGCGGTTTTGGGATTTGTTGGTGTTTATGTCGTGGTGACAGCGCTTTCACTGCCAGGCGCAGCCATAATGACCCTCGCCG
>CAZFQI010000226.1:0-3291 GCA_964520755.1 uncultured Marinobacter sp.
AGCCCGGATGATATCGCCCAGGCCTTCTCCCTGCTGGACCGGGTCGGCCTTTCCGATCATTACAACAAGCGGGCGGATGCCCTCTCGGGCGGCCAGCGGCAGCGCGTGGGCATTGCCAGGGCTCTGGAGCAGAACCCGGAACTGCTACTGGTGGATGAACCCACGGCTTCCCTCGATCCGAAGACTTCCCGGCAGATCATGCGGCTGATTCGCACCGCCTGTCGGGAGCGCAACCTGCCCGCGATCATCAATATTCACGACGTGATGCTCGCACAACAGTTCTCGGACCGGATTATCGGCCTGAAGGCTGGCGAAATCGTGTTCGACGGCGCACCGGATGCTCTCACCGACGAGGTGTTGACCACCATCTACGGGGATGAAGATTGGACCCAGCTGCGTGGTGACAACGCCGAACAGTCAACGGATCCGGAAACCCCGGCGGTCGATCTGGCGGAGGGGGTGTAAATGGCTGAAGAGCCAATGGCCCAATCCTATCCCACCCGCTGGAAACGACCTCCGGTATTGCTGACTCATCCCTTGTGGCGAAAGATCATCCTGCTTGGTGGCCTCGTGTATCTGGTGCTGGCCATTCAGACCGTTGAGGTCGACTGGCAGCGGGTCTATCTGGGGCTGGAGCGCGGCTGGCGATTCGTTCAGGGCTTTCTGGTTCCGGACTTCACCACTCGGTGGAATGATATCTACGCCGGCCTGATGGAAAGCCTGACCATGACCGTGACGTCCACGGTGGCTGGCATCCTGATTTCCGTTCCCATCGGCATTGGCGCGGCCCGCAACCTTGCGCCGGCTCCGGTATACCTGGCCTGCCGCGGGATTATTACCGTCTCGCGGTCCTTTCAGGAAGTAATCATTGCAATACTGCTGGTTGCCATGTTCGGGTTTGGTCCTTTTGCAGGGTTTCTGACCCTTGCCTTTGCCACCATCGGTTTCCTTTCCAAGCTGCTGGCAGAGGAAATCGAAGATTGCGACCGTAGCCAGATTGAGGCTATCCGGGCCACTGGTGCCAGCTGGTGGCAAGTGGTCAACTATGCGGTTCAACCCCAGGTCATGCCCCGTCTTGTTGGGCTATCCCTCTATCGGCTGGACATTAACTTTCGGGAATCGGCGGTGATTGGCATCGTCGGCGCCGGCGGTATCGGGGCGACCCTCAATACCGCCATCGACCGTTACGAGTACGATTCCGCCGGTGCCATCCTGATCATCATCATCGCCATTGTTCTGGTGGTGGAATACTCGTCCTCATACATCCGCAGGTGGGTACAGTGAACACTCAGGTTCCCGGGGCACAATCATCCTGGCAGTTCCGGACTCCGAAGCAGACCCTGCTGCGCTGGCTCGGTTGGTTCTGGCTTGTTGCACTTACGGTGTTGTGCTGGCAGGTCATGAATGAGAACACTATCTGGGCCTTTGTCAGTGATGCGCCGGAGCAGGCCGCCGACATCGGCGACCGAATGTTCCCACCGGCCTGGGGCTACATCAACAATCTCTGGGAACCGCTCTGGGACACCATCAACATTGCCACCCTTGGCACCTTGCTGGGCATTCTGATCGCGGTGCCTGTGGCGTTTCTGGCAGCCACCAACACCACCCCCAGTACCCGATTTGTGAGACCACTGGCGCTTTTGATTATCGTCGCCTCCCGCTCCATCAATTCCCTAATCTGGGCTCTGCTGCTGGTGGCGATTATTGGTCCCGGTCTGCTGGCGGGCATCGTCGCGATCGGCCTGCGGTCCATCGGATTTATTGCCAAACTGCTGTATGAGGCCATTGAGGAGATCGACGATAAACAGGTGGAAGCGGTGCGGGCCACCGGAGCCTCAGGCGCTCAGGTGATCGATTACGCGGTGGTGCCACAGATTCTGCCAGCCTTCTGGGGCATCAGCGTGTTCCGTTGGGACATCAACATCCGGGAATCGACCATTCTCGGACTGGTGGGCGCCGGCGGGCTGGGGATTCAACTCAACGCCTCGCTGAGCACCCTGGCCTGGAATCAGGTGGTCATGATCTTCATTGTGATTCTCGGTACGGTTGTGATCTCCGAATGGGTTTCGGCAAAGGTTCGTGAGGCGGTACTCTAAGTCGATGATCGATACCCACCCAACGTTCTTTGCAGGGGTGACTCCTTCCCCCGCTTGGGCCTTTGCCCAGTACCAACAAATCCGGGCGAGCTTGCCGAAAGGCTTGTCTGCAGAACAGCAGCCTGAAACCCGCGCGCTGGATTCTCTGGCACCATTGATCGACCATTTCCAGGCGTTCGTGTTTGACGCCTTCGGCGTACTGAATGCCGGCCCCCGGGCGTTTCCCTCGGCCATAAGACGGATCAGGCAGCTCCAGGAACGGGGCAAGACCGTCAGGATTCTCTCCAACGCAGCCACGGCCAGCCATAGCGCACTTGTCGCCAAGTACCGGGGTATGGGTTTTGCCATCGGGCCGGATCAACTGGTTTCCAGTCGTTGGGTTCTTGAGCAGTCGTTAGTCCGCCAACCCCGCCAAGGAGGGTTCGGCGTTCTCTCGCCGGCATCATCCGCTCCGGATACCCTGGGGGTGGACTGGCAGCCGGTCCGACCGGGCATCCAGGCAGGGGATCTGGATCGGCTGGATGGGTTTATCTTCCTGAGCAGTGAAGGCTGGAACGAGCAGGTTCAGGACGTGCTTGCCCAGAGCCTGGCGCGCCATCCTCGCCCGCTGCTCGTGGCCAATCCCGACCTGGTGGCCCCCAGGGGCGATTGCCTGACTCTGGAACCCGGTTACTTCGCGCACCTGTTGATGGGCCAGTCCGGCATAGAGCCGGAGTTCTTCGGCAAGCCTTATCGACCCGCCTTTGATGCGGTACTTCAAACTCTGGGGAGTATAGACCCCACCGATATCTTGATGGTTGGCGACACGCTACACACGGATATTCTGGGCGGGCAGGCTGCTGGCATGAAAACCATGCTGATAACGGCGGAAGGCGCCTTGCAGGGTATGGATATTCCAGACTGCATTGCGCAGTCTGGAATTGCGCCGGACTTCATCGCTCCGATGATTTGAGGCTGTTCACTCAGGCGGGAAAACGGTCCCGGGTGCGATTGGCTATTTTTACCAGCATCAGCATGAGCGGTACTTCCACCAGCACACCAACAACTGTGGCCAGCGCTGCGCCGGATTGCAGACCGAATAGGGCGATGGCCGCAGCCACGGCCAGCTCGAAGAAGTTGCTGGCACCAATCATGGCGCCAGGCGCTGCGATGCAATGGCGTACTTTCCAGAGCCTCGCCCAGCCGTAGGCCAGGA
>CAZFQI010000227.1:0-3232 GCA_964520755.1 uncultured Marinobacter sp.
GTTTCAAAGCCACAGCAGAACAAACATCAATAAGACGCTAACCACGGAAGCGAATACAGTCCTGACCAGATTCCATCGTACCCAGCGATTTTCGAAAGACCGCCGTTCTGAGTCGAGCATGAGTTCATCCATGTCGTCCACATTCAAAGTTTGCAGGGCGTTATTGAGCGGAACATTAATTCGAAACGTTGGTAGTTGGACCCCAAGGGTATAGACAACCGCACTGGCAACCACCAAGGTTGGCACTAGGCCCTCGTGGTGCAGGACTGCCAGAATCGCCGCCGCCACTAAAGCAAAGACGGATCCTATCCATACAAGACCAAAGACGGGATGACCGGCCTGGATCACGCCGTCGATAGCCTGAAATGCGCGGATGAATTCCTTGTCCGTTAAGTTTCCAATTCCTGGCATAACAACCGATGCAAAGGAAAAGACAAACCCAGCCGTTAAGGCAGATAGCAACGTAGCCACGATCAGTGCGAGTTCAAGCAAAGTCATAATATGGCTCCTGTCAGACGGGCAATGAACTTTAGTTGGTTTAGGTACAAGCCAATTTTCGTGGAACCATGTCGGATGTTATTGCCGCAGCATGCCAAAGTTTGTGCAGAGGGCGACAACTTCAAACCGACTATCGTGGCCCCACAGCCGATGGCACCCGCTCTCGAATGAACTCGGCTAAGGCTTTTGTATGCGGTGGCACACCCACCCGTGAAGGCATCAACAGGCTGAGGCTTGCGTACTGGGATACCCAGTCTGGCAGAACCCGAACGAGCTGGCCGGCTTGAACGGCTGCTCTGCAGACATAATCAGGCAATGCGGTAACGCCCAGGCCATCGATCGCGGCTTGCCTAATTGTCGACATATCCTCTGAGCAAAGCGCGACATGGGTATTCTGGTGGGTACGAAGACCATCTTTGTGCTGTAAGGGAATCGCCTCTTTCGCGCCAGCTCTTCCCACCTTTAAAAAACGACAACTCGCTAAATCATAGGGTGTTTCCAGTTGCTCTAGCTGTTCCAGATAGCCCGGCGAGCAATAAAACTGCCATTCCACATTGGCGATAAACCGCTGGATCAAGCTCGAATCAGGCAATTCGCCACTGTGCCCTCGAATGGCGATGTCTATCCCTTCAGCAATCAAGTCGACCATGGTGTTGGAGACACGTTGTTCGATAAGCACTTTGGGGTGCTGCCTGGTGAAATCAGTCACGATATCAAGCAGAACAAATTGCGCCACACCTATCGAACAGCCGATCACGACTTTCCCTGAAAGGTTTCCACTTTTATTGTCCATTGCTGCTTCCGCCAGTTCGAAGTGATCAACCAGCTTTCGAGCATGCTGGTAGAAGCTCTTCCCTTCTTCGGTTACCGCGACGTTACGGGAACTTCTCTGAAGTAGCCTCACACCAAGGCGTTCTTCCAACTGGGCAACATGACGGCTCAATCGCGACTTGGGCATGTCCAATGCCTTTGCCGCTGTGGTGTAGCCCTTCTTTTCAACTACATGCACGAAATAGAAGTAGTCGTTCAGGTCAATGCTCATATTTGCGTCCTAAATATGGAACGAATAGTTCAGATTTTAGCCATTTTTATTGAAATACCAAGCTGCTAACTTTTATTAAGACCAGATATGGAACGGAGAAAAACAATGACTCTTCAAGTTGCTCAAAAACATGACTCGATGACAGCTCTTGCCCCGGTAACAGGAACCTCACTGAGTGTGGGCTCAGGGTTCACGGGTATGGGTTTTCGTCACGGGCAGTTCTATGGGGCCATGGATCCCTTCATCATGGTGGATCACTACACCATGACGGCACCGACCTTTGGTGCCCACCCTCACGCGGGCCTCTCGGCGGTCACCGTTTTGTTTGAAGATACGGAAGGTAAATTCAACAACCGCGATTCGCTGGGGAATGACTTCGACATTAACTCTGGCGACCTCTACTGGCTGAATGCGGGCAGTGGTGCCATTCACGACGAGGCACCGCGAAAAGGCGCCACGATTCACGGACTGCAGATTTTCGTTAACTTGCCCGCCCGCATGAAGCACCAGGCGCCGAGCTCCCTGCACGTGAAGCGAGAAGACATGCCGACCTTGAAGGGCCAGGGCTACCGTGTGCGGCTGGTTCTTGGTCAAAGCAATGGGGTAGAGACAGACGCAGCGTCGGTATGGCCAGCCACTATTCTTGATGGTTTTGTAGACAAAACGTCCGTATTCGAACACCGCATTCAAACGGGCTTTAATGCCTGGATCTATTCCGTTGAAGGCGACATCGAATATCAGGTGCGCGGCAAATGGTTCACTCTTCGCCAGGGAGAGTCCAGCGCGATTGATGGTGCAGAGGGCGAGGCAGTCACAGTACGCGGAAAGTCTGCATCAAGCAGCCATTTTGCAGTGCTCTCGGGTGAGACAATCAATGAAAATTTCGTTCAACACGGACCGTTTGCAATGAGCACTCAACAAGAAATCGATGAGGTGGTTGCTCGTTATAATGCGGGAGAATTGGGGAGCCTTGTATGAAAGTTTTAACGTTTGCCGCGACCAACAGTCGCAAATCCATCAATAGACAACTCGTGAAATACGCCGCGACCAAGCTGGCGAATGCGGAGATCGATTATGTTGAGATTAATGATTTTGACTTGCCGATCTACAGCATCGACCTGGAAGAGCAGTACGGCATTCCAAAGTGCGCCCAAGCCTTCCAGACAAGAATCGAACAGGCGGACGTGATTCTTGTTTCCTTTGCCGAACACAATGGCAACTTCACTGTAGCCTTTAAAAACCTCTTCGATTGGATGAGCCGAATTGGCCGAAACGTCTACCGTGACAAGCCGATCGTAATGCTCGCGACGTCTCCGGGGCCCGGTGGGGGAAGTACCGTGTTGAAGCTTGCTGAAGCAGCTGCTCCCTTTTTTAATGGCAAGGTCGTCGGCAGCCTCAGCATTCCAAGCTTTTTCGATAACTTTGATGCCGATCGCGGCGAGCTGACGAATACCGATCTGGTTGAAAAGCTTGAACATGTATTGAGTGCCTTTGCCTCTGAACCCCAGACCGCCTGAAGAGCACCAGCGACCAAGCGGACGGTTGATTTCATATTCCGTCTGTTTGGTCACTGAAACATCGGGAGAAAAGCCAGCATGAGCGCAACACTATTCTCATCAAGGCCTTTCCTGGCGCACAAGCATGTCAATGAACTTATCAAATCGCCTTTCTCTGGTCTCAGCCCTCTTCGCA
>CAZFQI010000228.1:0-1943 GCA_964520755.1 uncultured Marinobacter sp.
CCGATACCCCGTGAAACCAGATAGAACAACGAAATCTCATCAAGCTGGCCGATAGTTGCGCCGTGGGCACACTTGACGTCATCGGCGTAGATTTCCAGCTCCGGTTTGGTATCAATCTCTGCCCCGTTGGACAGCAGCAGATTCTTGTTGTTCATATCCGCATTGGACTTCTGGGCGTCCTGATGGATATGAATCCGGCCATTGAAGACCGCATGGGATTTGTCGGCTGCAATATTGCGATAGGTCTCTTCGCTATTGCAGTGGGGCGCCACATGCTCAATGGTGGTGTGGTTGTCGTAGTGCTGTGTGCCCTGGGTAACAACCACCCCGTTGAGCTTGCACTCGGCGCCCTCACCCTCAAGCCGAACCTGCAAATCGTGCCGGCGAAGGGGGCCACCAAAACCAACCGTATGGCTTTCAAAGCGGGAGCTGCGTTGCTGCAGGACACCGGTAGAGCCAATGTGCTGGACATTCTCGCCTTCCATGTTGAGGCGGATACTGGTGATGTTGGCGCCGTCGGCCACGTTGAATTCGGTAACGGTATTCACCATGACCTGGGCCGAGCCACTGGAGATGTACTCCTCCACGAGGGTAATCTGGCTGTGTCGACCGGCATCCACGAAAATGCGTGGGAAAGCAGAGCCGCTGGCCTCAGCGGTCACTTCGTGAACAATAAACAGAGGCTGGTCGAGTACGGCTTCAGGTTTGAGGCGGATCAGAAGGCCGTCTTCAAACCGGGCAGAGTTCAGCCTGGCCATCTGGACCGCCTTGTTATCCAGAGTGCTGTCCAGCCGGTCTGCCAGATCACTGGCTTCCTCGTCGCTCAGGTCACCGAAGCTCTTGATGCTGATGCCGTCCAGATCCGGGTACTCGCAGGCTTCCGGCATCATCACGCCGTTGAGAAACGCTACCTTGTAGCCGGGTACCGCCAGGCTGCTGCCGGTCTTGCCCTCCGCCGGCAGGGAAATGGCCATGTCGTCGGTCAGCTTCAGGTACTTGCTGGAGTACTTCCAGTTTTCGGTTTTCCGGGTCGGCAATGGCATGTCGACCAGTGCGGTTCCCCGTTGCTTGCGAAGGGCGAGCAGGGGCTCAGGCAGTGACTGACCGGCCGGATGCAGGAACGCGGTGGAAAGCGTGGGTGCTGGTTTCATTCCGCGACCTCCTTAGTTGGCTGAACTGTCGGCAGTTTCTTCATCCTTGATGCCCAGCCAGCCGTAGCCGCGTTCTTCCAGCTCCAGGGCCAGCTCGCGGCCGCCGGATTTGATGATCTTGCCGCCGGCCAGCACGTGCACGTAATCCGGCACGATGTGGTTCAGCAGACGCTGGTAGTGGGTCACCATCAGAATGGCACGGTCTTCCGCACGCAGTGCATTTACCCCGTCAGAAACAACCTTCAGGGCGTCGATGTCGAGGCCTGAATCGGTCTCGTCCAGAATCGCCAGCTTCGGCTGCAGCAGCAGTGCCTGCAGGATCTCGTTACGCTTCTTCTCACCACCCGAGAAGCCTTCGTTGACGCCGCGCTTCAGGAACGCTGGATCCAGATCCACCTGTTTGGACACTTCTCGTGCGAGCTTCATGAACTCGGCCGCGTTCATCTCGTCCTGGCCCTTGTGCTGGCGCATGGCGTTCACCGCAGTGCGCAGGAACTGGAGGTTGCTCACACCGGGAATTTCCACCGGGTACTGGAACGCCAGGAAGATGCCTTCACGGGCACGTTCTTCGGTTTCAAGTTCCAGCAGGTTGTCGCCATTCAGGGTAATTTCACCCTCGGTGACTTCAAATGCGTCGTTGCCTGCAAGCACCTGCGACAGGGTGCTCTTACCGGAGCCGTTGGGGCCCATGATGGCGTGAACTTCCCCGGCCTTGATTTCCAGGTTGATGCCCTTGAGGATTTCTTTGCCCTCAACGGATGCGTGCAGGTTCTTGATGCTCAGCATTTGTAG
>CAZFQI010000228.1:2043-3206 GCA_964520755.1 uncultured Marinobacter sp.
TGGCGGCAGAGGAACATCTGCTCGTCGCTGACCTTCGAGGTAGTTGCCTCGTGCTCGACAATGGCCGACTTGTTCTTGCTCTCGATGTACGGGAAGGTGTGCGCGCCGCAGCGGTCGCCGATAAGCAGCGAATCACACTGGGTAAAGTTACGTGCACCTTCCGCTCCCGGACCGAATTTAACCAGGCCGCGGTAGGCGTTGGAGCTCTTGCCGGCGGAAATACCCTTCGAGATGATCGTGCTGGAGGTGTTCTTGCCCAGGTGGATCATCTTGGTGCCGGTGTCGGCCTGCTGGTAGTTGTTGGTCAGCGCTACGGAATAGAACTCACCAACGCTGTTCTCGCCCCGCAGGACGCAGCTCGGATACTTCCAGGTAACCGCAGAGCCGGTTTCGACCTGGGTCCAGGAGATCTTGGAGTTCTTGCCAATGGCAGCGCCGCGCTTGGTAACGAAGTTGAAGATACCGCCTTTGCCGTTCTCGTCGCCCGGGTACCAGTTCTGGACGGTGGAGTATTTGATCTGCGCATCGTCCAGTGCAACCAGTTCAACCACGGCGGCGTGGAGCTGGTTTTCGTCCCGCATGGGGGCGGTACAGCCTTCAAGATAGCTCACGTAGCTGCTGTCTTCAGCAATGATCAGGGTGCGCTCGAACTGTCCGGTGTTGGCCGCGTTGATGCGGAAGTAGGTGGACAGCTCCATGGGGCAGCGAACGCCCTTGGGCACGTACACAAAGGTACCGTCGGAAAAGACTGCGGAGTTCAGGCCGGCGAAGAAGTTGTCACCAGCGGGCACTACCGATCCCAGGTATTTTTTGACCAGCTCCGGGTAATCCTGAATCGCTTCGGAAATAGAGCAGAAGATCACGCCGGCTTTGGCCAGTGGTTCCTTGAACGTGGTAGCAACGGAAACCGAATCGAATACTGCATCAACAGCCACGCCCGCGAGCTTTTCACGCTCGTGCAGGGGGATGCCCAGCTTTTCGTAGGTTTTCAGCAGCTCCGGATCCACTTCGTCCAGGCTCTGGGGCATGTCTTCCGGACGCTTGGGCGCGGAATAGTACGAAATCGAGTTGTAGTCGATTTTCGGGTAGCCCACGTGGGCCCAGTCCGGCTCGTCCATCTCGAGCCAGCGACGGTAGGCTTTCAGACGCCACTCCAGCATCCA
>CAZFQI010000229.1:0-3181 GCA_964520755.1 uncultured Marinobacter sp.
GAGGTGATCATGACTGATCCAGAAAAACGCCCGCTGTACATCCCCTACGCCGGCCCCTCATTGCTGGAAATGCCTTTGCTGAACAAGGGAAGCGCCTTCACCAACCGGGAGCGCATGGATTTCAACCTGGTCGGCTTGCTGCCACAGCATGTGGAAACCATCGAGGAGCAGGCCGAGAGGGCCTACAAGCAGTACAAACTCTGCCAGAACGATCTCGACCGCCACATCACACTGCGGGCGATCCAGGACGACAACGAAACCCTGTTTTACCGACTGCTGGAAGACCATCTGGAGGAAATGCTCCCGATCATCTACACCCCGACCGTGGGGGATGCCTGCCAGGAGTTTTCCAACATTTACCGCAACCATCGCGGTTTGTTTGTCTCCTATCCAGACCGTGAACACCTGGACTACCTTCTGCGCAGCGCCACCAAGGAACGGGTGAAAGTGATTGTGGTGACCGACGGTGAACGCATTCTCGGGTTGGGGGACCAGGGCATCGGTGGCATGGGCATTCCCATTGGCAAACTGTCCCTGTACACCGCCTGTGGCGGCATCAGCCCGGCCAATACCCTGCCGATCATGCTGGACGTGGGAACCAATAACCAGCAACTGCTGGATGATCCCATGTACATGGGCTGGCGGCACAAGCGTATCGGCCAGAAAGAATACGACGACTTCGTGGCCGACTTCCTCACGGCGGTGAAGCGCCGCTGGCCCAACGTGCTGGTGCAGTTTGAGGACTTCGCGCAGAACAACGCCATGCGGTTACTGAACAAGTACCGGGACCAGGCCTGTTGCTTCAACGACGATATCCAGGGCACGGCTTCAGTGTGCCTGGCTACCTTGCTGGCCGCCTGCAAAACGAAGAACGAAAAGGTCAGTGATCAGACCGTGGCATTTTTGGGCGCCGGTTCCGCCGGCTGCGGCATTGCCGAGCAGATTATCGTTGCTATGACCAACGAGGGGTTGTCCGAGCATGAGGCGCGCCAGCGGGTTTACATGGTCGACCGGGACGGGCTGCTGACCAACGATCAGGATGGTCTCCAGGATTTCCAGAAAGAACTGGCTCAGGACCCCGAGCGAGTAAAGGGCTGGTCAGGTCGGGAACTGATCGATGTGGTCAAACAGGCCAAGCCATCGGTGCTCATTGGTGTCTCCGGCCAACCCGGCCTGTTCACCGAGGACGTGATCAAAACCATGCACGCCAATTGTGACCAACCCGTGGTAATGCCCCTGTCCAACCCCACGTCCCGGGTAGAGGCCACACCCGAGGATATCCTGAAGTGGACCGGCGGAAAGGCTCTGGTCGCTGCCGGTAGTCCCTTCAAGCCGGTGGAGCTTGATGGCAAAACCTACCCCATCGCCCAGTGCAACAATGCCTACATCTTTCCGGGCGTTGGCCTGGGTGTGGTGGCCGCCGGCGCTTCCCGGGTAACGGACACCATGCTCACAGCCGCCTCCAACGCCCTGGCGACGCAGGCCCCCATTGTGCAGGGCACCGGGGAAGGGCTGTTGCCCGACTTGGCCGGCATCCAGGACCTCAGCCGCCGAATTGCTTTCGATGTGGCCAGGCAGGCCCAGGAAGAGGGCGTGGCTCTGAGATCCGATGAAGACACCATCCGCCGATCCATCGAGCGCAATTTCTGGCGACCCCGTTACCGGCGTTACCTGCGCCGCGCCATCTGACGGCTGGACATCCGCTCGAAGCTAGGGAGTTCCGCCACCCAGCGAGTCGCCATCGGCCAGCGCCTCGGCAATGTATTGATAGCCCCGCTTGCCGGGATGATAACCGTCACTGGCGAGGAGCTCAGGGTCGGTAACCACCGGGTAGTTCACGTAGCGGAAGTCCCGGGGAAACTGGCGTGCGAGGCGGATATAGAGGTTATCCAGCTGCCGCGCCCGCCAACCCACCACGTACCGAAGCGGTGACGGCAGCGCCGTGAACAGGTGCATGGGCGGCACGCTGAGAAGCAGAATGGGCCCGGAATACCGAGGTGCGAGCAACTGGCGCAATTCCCGCAAATGCCGCCGGAAACGAAAACGGGGAGTGAACCCCGTGGTGTCGTTCACCCCCATGCTCAACAGCACCACATCCGCCTCTGGCAACTCGGTGGTTTTCAATTCCTGAATCAGCGCCCCAAGGCGAATGCCGTTAACTCCGAAGGTGTGCCAGCCAATCGTCTGGCCGGTGCGTTCGTGAATCTCCCTTGCCAACTGGCTGGCCAGGCCCTGATCGTGGGTTTCAACGCCGACGCCCGCCGCCGTGGATTCGCCAATCACCAGGATCCGCCTGGCCGGAGTACCTTCCCCATATTGACCGCACGGAGAGCCTCCGGCCTCCGGCAGCCTGGGCGTTGTGCGGCGGGCCCGCTTGCCCTGGTAAAGCAGCACCGGAAAGAGCAGGGCGGTGGTCAGCCAGAAAGGGAGATGCATCGGGGGGCTCCGGTTTTACTGACAGGTTAGTGAGCGACTGACTTGGAAAACAGATTAATCACCGCAACACCGGTGATGATCAGCGCCATACCAATCACAGTGGCGGCATCCAGAGCCTGCCCGTAAATCAGCCAGCCGATCAGTGCCACCAGCACAACGCCCATCCCCGCCCAGATGGCATAGGCCACGCCCACGGGAATTTCCTTCAGTGTGATCGAGAGGAAGTAAAAGGCAACGGCATAGCCCGCAATCACCAGCAGGCTGGGCCAGAGTTTGGTGAAGCCTTCACTGGCTTTCAGGCCGCTGGTCGCCACCACTTCCGCAACAATGGCAATGCCCAGAAATAACCAACTTTTCACAGTGAATCTCCAGTACCGCACGAAATTGGGAAGCAGACAATACCAGCCCACAGCGCTGCCTCACAGGGTGACTGCAGAAAAGGGAAACTGCACTAAGCTGGGAGTGCATGCCGGAGTTATACGAACGCGTTCGCAAAACTCCGAAATGCAGGATGAGAAATGAAGGTAACTATTTGATAGGGTTGGAAAGTTGGAAAAGGAAGGGTGTAATTATACGCCCACGGTGGGAGCAGGGGGCGCTCAAAAGAGGGCGTATAACTCCTGCGGTAGCCGTGGTTGTTGGTGCTCAAGCGGTTGTTTCTATTGAAGAAGCTACTGTTATTTGAGCGCGTTTGAATGGAGTTTTACGAACGGGTGATATACGAACGCGTTCGTATAATTAGCTG
>CAZFQI010000230.1:0-3169 GCA_964520755.1 uncultured Marinobacter sp.
TGTCAGGTGGCGCTTTTACCGTTTGGCTCGGCCGTTGGCAGGCTTAGCCAGAAGCACGCGCCTTTGCCCTCTTCAGAGTCGAAGCCGACTTCTCCCCCCATGGCATGCATTATCTCCCGCGTAATTGCCAGACCCAGCCCGGTCCCTTCCTTGCTGCGTGACGATGAAGCGTTTGCCTGGGCAAACTTTTGGAATATCCGGTCCCGAAAACTTTCGGGCACACCGGGCCCCTCATCTTGAACTTCAATTCGGATGTGCTGATCCAGCTGTTTGATGCTGACATTGACAAGTCCGCGCTCGGGCGAGAACTTGATGGCGTTGGAAACCAGGTTGTTAATAGCCTGGGACAGGCGGCTTCGGTCAACGAAAGCGTAAAAGGCCTGATCCGGATTATCCAACTCGACTGACACGCCATAACGGTGGGTCATCGGCTGCATCTCTTCCAGAGCCTCTTCAACCACCGTTAGCGCGTTTTGTTTGGTCGCTTCAATGGGCATGTTGCCGCTGACCAGTTTCTCAATGTCAAGCAGGTCACCGATTAAGTGTTTCAGGTGTTCGCTGTTTCTCTTCGCGATTTCCAGCATTCTGGTCGCCTTTTCCGATAACGTGCCGGTAGTGCCGCCCAAGAGAAGATCCAGGGAGCCGGAAATGGACGTGAGTGGTGTCCGTAACTCATGGCTCACGGTAGAAATGAACTGGTTCTTCATTTCATCGACCATCTGGCGTTCGTGGATATCGGAAATATAGCCATGCCACAATACGCTCCCGTCTGGTAATGCCTCCGGATTGGCATGTCCTTCTACCCAGCGCCAGGTGTCGTCCCGCCGTCGAACGCGATATTTGTGTTGCCAGGTTTCAAGCGTTTGGGCGGACACCTGGATAGAGTTAGCCGCCGCCGCCACGTCCTCTGGATGAATGCGGGAAAACGCACCTGAGGCATCTTTTGCCGCCTCTTCGACAGACAAACCATATACGTCCTGAATTCCCGGGCTGGCGTAGGGGAACGCACTGCTGCCGTCCGGCCATAGTTGATATTGATAAAGCATGCCGGGAACCTGGCTCATCAGCTTGTTCAGGGTTTCGGTATGTTCCTGTTGGTAAACAATATCTGCAACCCACCTCGCCAGCAGGGTGACGAACATTTTGTCGGTTGCTGTGAAGGGGCGGGTACGCGGAGTTGGGGAAGAAAAGTTGATGGTGCCAAAAATCCGGTCATCCACCCAGACTGGCGCAGCCAGATAGCTCTCGAGACCGAACGCCTCATAGCACTCATGGCTTCGGTAACTGGATTGCCCCATGTTCTCTATGGCGAACACCTTTCCGTTGTTCAGCATCAAAGAGCAATAGGTGCGCCGGAGCGGCAGGGTGGCCCCGTTCTCAAGCGTTCCCTTGAGCTTTGTAAAATGCCAGTGAACCGTATACGCATCGCCGGTAATCCGGCTGATAATGCCGGTGTCGACTCCAAGGTAGTTACAGGCTGCTTCCAGTGCGCGCGTTGCCCTCTGGCCTGCATCGCCGTCATTATCCAGTGCGATCTCGGTTAGCAGGTTCATTGCCTGGTTTCTTTCATCGTAGTAACTGCCGAGTTCGCCGAAACCAAACTCCCGCTCAACAAGGTCGGCCAGGTCTCTCAGAGTGGTCTTATCGTCATCCGAGAACTGTCTGGGCTTGCTATCAATTACACAAAGGGTGCCCACCCGGTGTCCGTGACGGTCGTGCAGAGGCGCGCCCGCGTAGAAGCGAATATTGGGGCCGCCGGTTACCAGGGGATTATCGGCAAAGCGTTCATCGTTGAGGGCATTTTCAATAACCAGGGGTTCCTCGCGCAGAATGGCATGGCCGCAAAAGGAAATGTCCCGGGCTGTTTCTGGTGCTTCAAGCCCGTGCCGGGATTTGAACCATTGCCGGTCACGGTCAATGAGTGATACCAGTGCCATCGGAATATCGAACGTTCGGGCAGCGAGCCTGGTAAGACGATCAAAACGCTCTTCTGGAGGGGTATCCAACAGGTTCAGCTCATCCAGGGCGGTTATCCGGTGAGCCTCGTCTCGTGGAAAATCAGGGCTCTTCATGGTCGCCTCCGGTTTGAGGTGTTTTTGTCTCGGTGGCAGGTAACTCTACCCAGAAGTGGGCGCCATTATGATAGTCGTAGCCGACTTTTCCACCCATAAGAGCGGCCAGTTCTCGGGTAATGGCAAGCCCAAGACCGGTTCCCGCCTTTGCTCTCGTGGACCCCGATTCGGCTTGAGCGAATCGCTTGAAAAGCCGGGGCAGGAAACCCTCCGGAACGCCCGGGCCCTCGTCCGATACCGTAATTCGAACCATCCCGTCGTTGGTTGATTCTGACCAGATCTTTACCGAACCATTTACGGGAGAAAACTTGATGGCATTACTGATGAAATTATCCAGAATTTGTCTAAGCCTGAATGGGTCTGCGATGACGAACTCTTTTGCGCAACTTTCCTGCCTCAAGGGTATGCGGTAGTGCCTCGCCATGGCCTCGTTGCCATCGGAGGCATCCCTGATCGCTTTTGCAGGATCAACCGCCTCCAGATCGATGGGCATCTTCCCTCCCACGGCCTTATTGAAGTCCAGAAGGTCGGATATCAGGCGTTGCAACTGTTCGCTATTCCGGAAAGCAACGTCGACCATCGAGTCAGCTTTATCCGGAAGTTTGCCCGCAGCGCCCGAGCGCAGAAGTTTCAGTGAGCCGTTGATCGAGGTCAGAGGCGTGCGCAGCTCATGGCTTACGGTCGATACGAAATCGTCTTTCATAATATCCAGTGCCTCCCGTTCTTTCATAAGCTTGTTAAAGGCGCTGGCTACGTTTCGGACTTCTGGCGGGCCTCGAGGAGACAGTCGCTTTGCGGCAAAATCCTCCCTGGCCATTTCCCGTATTCTGAGCGACATTATTTCCAATGGGCGGGTTGTTGCCCGGGCGAGTAACCAGGCTATGGCTGCAAGTAACAAAAGAGCCACGGCACTCGCGGCAAGGAACTGATCGAAAGAGGCCCGCGCCGGTTGTGTTGCCTGTTGGTAGGGCACTGCCCTGAGAAACATCCAGCCCACGCGGTCAAGATGCTGCGTGGCGTAGATCCACTTTTTACCTGAATAGTCGGTAACAACACCCGAGGTCTGGCCGGACAATGCCGCATCAATAATCAGATCC
>CAZFQI010000231.1:0-3162 GCA_964520755.1 uncultured Marinobacter sp.
GCCGCAGGTGATGCAGGCGTCCAGGTTGACGTTCATGGCCGAATGGGTGGCGTCATGACCTGCGGCGTGGGGCAGCGCATCGGACCGCGGCTCGACATGGTGAACCGTAGGCTCATTACGTTCTGAATGAGCCGGGAGGCGCTGGCGCACGGCACTGGCATCAATGGCCAGTTGATCCGCCGTTTGCCACAGATGGCTGGACCTATCCGGGCTTTGCGCTCGCTCGGGCTGATCCGCCAGCAGCAATTCGAGCACGCCTTTGCGGGCCGTCTGAACCCGTGACGAGCCTGCGCTGCGAACCACCATACCGGGCGCCGCCTCGCGAATGCAGCTTGCGGCGAGCACCCGCTCGCCCTCCACTTCCACCATGCAGGCCCGGCAATTGCCATCCGAGCGGTAACCCGGGGCGTCTTTGAAGCACAGGTGTGGGATGGTCTCGCCGGCGCGCTTGGCGACTTGCCACAGGGTTTCGCCGGGGTAGGCCTGAACTTCGACATCGTCCAGGGTCAGGGTGAAGCTTGTGTTGGTGTTGCTCATGGCTCTTTTTGAATGGCTCATGGCTGCCTCCCTACCCTTTGGCGATCAGATTTTGGCTGGCGAGTTCGCTGCGGAAGTCTCGCAGCAGGCTCAGCACCGGGTTGGGTGCAGCCTGGCCCAGGCCGCAGATGGAGGCATCCGCCATCACACTGGCCAGCTGCTGGAGCGTTTCCTCATCCCAGGTATCCCGCTCCAGCAGTGTCAGCATTTTCTCGGTGCCGACACGGCAAGGGGTGCACTGCCCGCAGGATTCATCGGCGAAAAAGCCCAAAAGGTTGGCGGCTGCGGCTTGCAAATCGTCCTGATCAGACAGAACGATCACCGCGGCAGAACCTATAAAACAGCCGTGCTCCTGCAGGGTGTCGAAATCCAGGGGAATGTCGGCTTTGCTGGCCGGCAATATCCCGCCCGAGGCCCCGCCAGGCAAGTAAGCGAGGAGGCGATGCCCTTCCGCCATGCCGCCGCAGTATTCGTCGATCAGCTCATTGAGGGTGATGCCTGCAGGGGCAAGGTGAACGCCGGGCTTTGCCACTCGCCCGGAGACCGAGAAGCTGCGAAGCCCTTTACGACCATGCCGCCCCTGGCTGGCGAACCACTCCGCGCCCTGGGCGTGAATGCGCGGGATCCAGTAAACCGTCTCGACGTTGTTGACGAGGGTGGGCTGGCCAAACAGCCCTTTCTGGGCAACGAACGGCGGGCGATGGCGGGGCTTGCCGGGTTTGCCCTCCAGGGATTCGATAAGGGCGGATTCCTCACCGCAGATATAGGCGCCCGCGCCACGGCGCAGGATAACGAAACCCGGCTCGACGATTCCGGCGGCCTCAAGTTCGACAACGGCCTCTTTCAGAACCCGGTGCAGACCGGGGTACTCATCCCGTAAATAGATGTAGAGGGCCTGCGCCTCGACGGCCCAGGCACTGACCAGCGCGCCCTCCAGGAATCCATGGGGTTCCCGTTCCAGGAAATAACGGTCCTTGAAAGTGCCCGGTTCGCCTTCGTCGGCGTTGATCACCGCGTACCGTGGCCCCGGTTCGGCTCGAACCGCCTGCCATTTGCGATAGGTGGGGAATCCAGCGCCGCCGAGACCGCGCAGGCCGGCGTGCTCGAGTTCCCTGGCCAGTGATTCAACACTCACCCGGCCTTCATGGCAATCGGTCAGCAGTCCGTAACCGCCGGTCGAACGATAATCCGCCAGGCCTTGCCACTGGATTTCTTCCGGGTGAATCTGGCCGTTTGCAACCGCCGCATTCACGTTCTGGGCATTGGCATGGCAAACGTGATGATGACCAACTTCCACCACCGGCGCTGTATCGCAGCGGCCCATGCAGGGTGCGCGCCGTACCCTCACCGTCTCGGGATCGGCTCCCGCAACCAGGGCCTCATGCAGCGCCTCCGCTCCGGCCAGTTGACAGGAAAGCGAGTCACACACCCGCAGGGTTATCTCAGGAGGTGGCGCTTGTTCGTCGTGAATCACGTCGAAATGGGCGTAGAAGGTGGCCGTTTCGTAAATGGCGGCCATGGGCAGATTCATGAAAGATGCCAGGGCCCGGAGGTTGGGCATGGAGAGGTAACCGTAGGCATCCTGAACGAGATGCAGGTGCTCGATCAGGCGATCGCGATGGCGCAATGACAAATCGACACGTTCGTCACCGATCAGGTCCCGCAGCTCCGACAGTACAGCCGTTTCCAGTTGACGACCACGTAGAGCAGAGCGCCGGCGTTTGACCATCTTTCCATCTGTGCTCATTGTTTTTGACCAGGCGCCGAGGGTCCAAAAACAGCCTTGATAGCTGGCTTGTTTACTTACTGATCATTGAAGCATATCGGGCCGGGTTTACGCCAGACGATGAAAAGCGATTTGGATGCGCTGATAAACCGCGACTCGGCAACACTTTGATCAGCGTGAATCAGTGCTGACGACTGAGGAATAAACGGGTCATCACCGAGAAGAAAAAAGCTGCGGAAAGACTACACATAACAATACCGGTCAAACCCTCAACCGTCGCAATGATACGCCAGGGAGGGCTGACCAGAACGTCGCCGTAACCGATGGTTGTGTAGGTTATACCGGAGAAGTAAACAGCAGACTCAAAATCCGGCAGCGCAGCCCCCCAGTAATAGAAGCAAGCCCATATGGCGATCTGAACCGTGTGGCTGATGAGCAGAATCCATACCAATCTGACAAAGAGCCAGGTGAGCGGCCAGAAGTGGAAATCATAGGCGGATCCGTCATTGCGGACCGAGAGCCAACGTATCGACAGGGCGAGGAACGTAGTATGGATAAGCACGGTTGCAGCCACCAGACCGAACGCCAGTATCAAGATGGTCGTCATCGTTACAGTTCGTCGATTTTGCGCGTGGAATGCATAAAAAACAGCCTGAGGTGGCGGGTCACGACTTCTCCACAATATCGACCAAATCAGGAAAAATTTCATCCTTGATACTGAAAAATTCAGTGAAGTCGATCGTTTTCACACAAGCAAAAGTCTCGATCTCGACCGAATGGAAACCTCTTTTCAGGACGCAGAACAACGCCAGTTGGAGGCTCAAGATCTATCGTCTGGATGACGGGAGGTAAAAATGGAGGCGCGGGTCGGAATCGAACCGGCGTACACGGAGTTGCAG
>CAZFQI010000232.1:0-3031 GCA_964520755.1 uncultured Marinobacter sp.
CCATGTGCGCTTGACTGAAGCCATCCTTGGCTTCAGACATTTCCGGAAAAGGCCTCTCAACTCCGCCCAAAACCCTCTGGAAGAGTCGGCATGACCACCGCTTCATTTTTACCTGCGCCTAAGTACAGGTATTATCGGTCCCTATTGTTTTAACCGTCCATAGTCAGGAGCTGTAATGGAACCCATCCGTCCAGATGATGATGACCTGAGGGCCGAACGACCGATTGGTAGTGCCGAGCCGAAGAAGCCGGCCGAGAGAAAGTCCAGGCCATCTGCCGGTGGGAATGGCGAACCATCGACGCCGCCGAAGTCCCCCAAAGGTGGCAAACGTGGTAACGGGGGTAGCAGCGGCAATGGTCGTGGCAGCACGTCGATGCTGTGGGTGCTGTTGATTGTGCTGGCCGTGGCAGCCGGGGCTGGTTGGTATTCACAGGAGCAGCGGGTTCAGGCGTTGGAAGGGCAGCTCGAGGAGGCTGATTACTGGGCCCGGCAGAGCAAGCTGGCGCTGGCCCGGTTTGAGGGGGAGCTTTCGGAGACGGGGGAGAACCTGCAGGAGCGGGGAGCGACTCTGGAGGAGCAGATAGCGGCGCACACCAAGCGTCTGGATACTGCGGACAGTGAGATCCGGAAGCTTTGGGCGATAGCTAATGAGCGCAACAAGAAACGTCTGGATGAGCAGCAGGAGCGGATCGCTGCGTTGGAATCCGGTCTCGCGGAGGGGAAGAAGGCCATTGGTTCTCTTGAGGCGTCGGTTGAGAAAGTCCGGTCATCGCTTTCAGCGGATATTGCAGCTCTTAAGCAGCAGACCGAGACGTCGATTACGGCGCTGCAGGATGCCAATCGACAGGCGACGGATCAGTTGACGAAGCTCAGCAAGCAGCTGGCGGATGTGGATCAGGTCATCGAGAGCCGTATCCGGCGGTTTGAGCAGGAGCAGAAGCTCGGTATCAGTGGCATGGAAGGGCGGATTTCGGCTCTTGAGCGGGAGACGGATGAGCTGGCCGGCGATGGCCGGGTTCAGGCACTGCGGAATGATGTGGCCAGCCTCAAGCGAACCGTTGAGTCCATTGATGCTTCCCGTTCACAGCTGACGTCCCGTCTGGTTCGGCTGTCTGAGGAAGTGAATCAGCTGCGAAGTCAGGTCAGCGGGCAGTAACTGGCCCGCAGAGCATTTTGGTCTTCGGCATTTCGGGTTTTGTAACGGTTTGTAGCCATCCCTTGCGGTAGCTCTCATTTCTGGCGATTTGCAGTTGTTATGATCAGGCAACTCGCAATCAGGATGAAGAGTTAACAACAATGAAAACCCGAGTGCCTTCTGTTTTTCCCTTTCTCCGACCGCTGGTGGCGGTGTTTCTGTTGCTGGCGTTGTCGGGTTGCACGGTTTACCAGTCCATTGGCAAGAGCGTCGGTTCGTTCCTGCATCCGGTTTCCGGCCATGATTTCGTGCACATTGACAACGACAGCTGGGACCGGCGCAACGCCGTGCTGTATTTCTACCGGACCCATTCCCAGTGGGCGGCCGACGAGATCGAAGCGCCAAGCGTTTATATAGACGACGCCCACTATTTCAACATCCGAAACGACAGCTTTACCTGGCTGGAGGTAAGCCCCGGGGAGCGTCATATAGCCATGCGACGGCCGCTGCTGGGGCTGGAGGGCATGAACTCTTTCAGTCTGAGTCTGATCGCCGATGCCACGCTGAAAGTTGAGCCAGGCCAGATCTATTACCTGCGTTATAACGAGCTTTCGGAGCCGGGCCAACGGCACCCGGACCTGGATCCGGATCACCCGCTGACTCAGGGCGACCTCCAACTGGTGACGCGGGAATATGCCATGCAGGCAGAGGAGATTGTTTCCACCCGTTTTCTGAACAGTGATCTGTTGGCGCCGAACCATGCGGCTACCTCCATTGTGGAGGTGAACGAAGACCTCGATTACGAGCGGCAATTGGTGCTGCTGGAAGAGGAAAGGGAGCTTGAGATCGAGCGCCTGGAGGAGGAGGGTAAGTACGAATCTGCCTCCTGGTTCTGGCCGTTCGGCGGTGGTCCCACGGTTCCCCTGGAAACGGATCGGAAAATCGACAGGTTGGAGCGTGAATACGCGGAGTTGGAGCAGGAACGTGAGCGTCGGGAAGAAGCAGAATCCGGTGGTGGCTGGTGGATTTTCTGAGTGCTGACTACACTGACGGCAGGTGAAGGACTCGGGAAATTAGAACAATGGCTTTCAAGGATTCTCTTCGACTCAGATTTGAAAAACTGGCAGATGATGTGGTCCCCCAACTACTCGATAGCTGGGGCGATCTCCAGAAACGGCTTGATGACCTGAACTGCTCCCTGGCCAATCGGGCGGTTCCGGAAGACAGACGCAGTCGTGTCAGTGAATTGTCCCTGCAGGAGAAGGCTCAGCAGGCGGGCCAGAATCGCCCGGCCATACGGGCAGTCAAAACCGCGGGCAAGACCTCGGGTAAAAACTGAATTTGCTTAAAAACTGTACGCTTTTGAATGGCTTGCAGGTTTTTTTATAAAATTACCGGAAAATATTTGACACCGTCAGCCAAATGCTTAAAATGCGCCTCTCACTTGATTGAGACAGCGTGGCTGACAAGCAAGTGATTGCCTTTTTAGATTGGTTGGAAAGGCTTGAAAGTGGGTGGTTAGCTCAGCTGGGAGAGCATCGCCCTTACAAGGCGAGGGTCACTGGTTCGATCCCAGTACCACCCACCACTTTCAGTTGCATCACCGGATCACCCCATCCGGTTTCAGGTTCGGGCCCAAGGGCCGGGATTGATGCGGAGCGGTAGTTCAGTTGGTTAGAATACCGGCCTGTCACGCCGGGGGTCGCGGGTTCGAGTCCCGTCCGCTCCGCCACTTTTTATGTATGACGTATTCCCGGGTGGTTAGCTCAGCTGGGAGAGCATCGCCCTTACAAGGCGAGGGTCGCAGGTTCGATCCCTGCACCACCCACCAGAATTTCGAAAAGGGCCGATCCGCAAGGATCGGCCCTTTTTTTGTGTCTTGGTTGTCGGATTACG
>CAZFQI010000233.1:0-3030 GCA_964520755.1 uncultured Marinobacter sp.
GTCATCTTCCCGATGTTCTTCATGTCCTCGGCGCTCTATCCGCTCTGGCGCATGAACGAGGCCAGTCCCTGGCTGTACTGGATCTGCCAGTTCAATCCGTTCACCCATGCGGTGGAGGCGATCCGGTTTTCACTGTACCTGGAGTGGAATCCGATGGCTTACGGGATTACCGCCGGCGTGACAGTTACCCTCGCTTTGCTAGCGACCGCTGGCTTCCGGCCGCAACGCACGAAAATACTTGCCAGCAAACCAGCGTAGGCACGCCAGCCAGAGCAACGCCATGACCAACGTTGCGACAACAATGGTCGGCCCCACCGGCACATCCGAAACAACCGAATACGCGATGGCACTCAGATGCCCTGCGATTGCGCACAACGCCGCCACAAGAGACGCTTGTCCCTGAAGGAAGCCGAGAATCAGCGGCGTGATAATAAGCGTCGCAAACACCACGTAGATTCCGGCCAGTGAGACGGAATAGGTCACTGCAACTGCAAAGACCGGCATGAACGCAGCTCCCGAAAGCCACTCCGGCCGCCAGAGACCAAGCAGCCAGACGAGCACGGTCAGTATTGCCGCGGCGATCACAAGGTCCCGGCTCGACCACAGTAGATCACCCGAAGCAGCCCTTTGCAGCGCCTGGGCACCGTGAGGGTCGCCACTCACCAACAGCACGGCCAGGCTGGCACCCACCACGTAAAGAATACCGATCCACGCCTCTTTTGCCTCGCCCAGCCGCCGGAAAATCAGATGCACCGCCAAGGCGGCGAGCAGCGCAAACATCAGACTGCTCACCGGTGCGCCGGCAAGGGTATGGTTTGGCAGCAGGTAAAGCCCCGCCAGCGAGCCCAGCGCGGCCCACTGGGCAATGGCCAGATCCGCAAAGATCACCCCCCGGGCAATCACCTGGTACCCCAGGGGGACCAGCAGCAGGCAGAGCAGCGCACTGGCCATTACCGGCAGGAGCATCCACTCATAGGCTGCCATCAGAAGCGCCTGCCATGGTTTCCTCAAGGCCATTCACGATGGTTGTAATCAGCCCTGCAAGGGTCTGTGGGGGCGCTTCGTCGGTCACGGTGCCGGGAAACACAAGCACTGGCTTTCCCGTCCGCTCCGCAAGCCACTCCGCGGGTTGGCGGTCCTGGTGACTGGCAATCAGGATGGCCCTGGCACCTTCGAGGCCCGGCTCGGATAACAGCGCACTCAAATGACTGGCGCTAGGCGGCAGGCCCGGTTTTGGTTCCAGATCAATCGTTGCCTCAACGCCGAGCCACCTCAAGAGGTAACTGAAGCTGGTGTGCTGGACAACAACGGCCTGCCCCTGTAACTCGGTCGCCGCCTCCTGCCAGTCCGCACGATGGCTGTTCCACCGACCACGCCACTGTATATAGCGCGTCTTGATGTCAGCAGCAGCCTCCGGCCTCAGCTCGCCAAGCCGTTCGGCCAGCGCCTCGGCAACCCGCGGCAGCTGATCAGGTGACAGGTGCACATGGGGATTGCCCTCGGGGTGGACGTCTCCCATGCTGCGATCCACATGTTCATGGGGAGCATGCAAGCGGGCATGGTCTGCAGCGAAGAACAGTCCCGGCCGTCCCGACTGAACCTTCGGATTACCAGCGCGCTGCAGCAGGGTCGGCAACCAGCCTGCCTCCAGTGACGCCCCGGTACATACGGCAATGTCGGCCCGGCGCATGGCCGCAATCAGGCTCGGCCTGGCCTCGATGTAGTGAGGGTCCTGCAGGTAGCTGGTGGCCGTGGTAAAGCGCGCGTCCGGCATAAACGCCCGAACCAGGGCCGTCCATTCGGGCTCACAGGCAAAGACCTGGAAGTCTGCCCGGGCCGGCATTGAGGCCAGCCCGAACAGAACCGCAATCATCAAGCATTGGCCAAACCGCATATCAATACCCATGGGCGCCGTGGGCACCCAGCGACATCACGTATTGAACCATAACGGTGTTATCCGCTTTGCTGAAACCCGTTGCCGACTGATGGGTATACTGCAATCGAAGCGTCGAGAAGTGAGACCGGGACCACGACAGCATGACGTCCGTCTCCTCCAGGCTCTGGCTGTGGAAATGATCACCATGGGGCTCCCGAAGATCCACCTCACCATAGCGAACACCCGCCGACCATTGTGGGGCAAACTGATAAACACCGGACACATACCAGCCTTCGTGGACGTCATCCGAGGTTGCGAACTCGTTCAGATCATCGGCGTAGAGATATTCACCACTGAGCGTAATCTGTTGTTTGCGGGTATTGCCGTTGGGCGACCATTTCCAGACCGCGTCGGCCACATAAAGGTTTTCGCCGGTGTAGGACGCGCCATGGCTGTGATCGTGACCGCCCTCATGGTCATGATCATGCTCGCCGCCATGCCCCCCTTCGCCAACCTCGGCACTGACCTGGCGGTTGCGCAGCCAGGACAGCCCCGCCTGCCAGCTCTGGGAGACAGAGAGGTCGCCACCGATACGGGTATTCAGGGTATAGACCCCGATATCCTCATCCCCTTCGGATAGCTGATCCCCACTGAAGGCCTCAGCCCCCACCTGCCAGAAAAACGGCGTGGGCAGAACGGCGTTCAGTCGTACACCGGTGTCGTAGTAGTGACTGCCCAACAGCGCGCGATACACGGCCGGACGCTCAACAAAATCGTCCTCGTGCATGTGTCGGCCGTTGAGATACCCCACCTGGGAAAGGAATCGCCCTGCCCGGACACCCAGCCCTGCCGGCAGGCCGTTGGTCTGCAGATAGGCTTCCTCGATAAGAACTTCACTCTCACCGTCGTGCTCCTCGAAAACAGCGGTCAGTCGTCCCGAGAAAAGATCGTCGATCGGCGAAGACAGGGAAAGCTCGGTGTGGCCGAGGCCGAACCCCTCTTCCCGGTGAGACAGGGCTGTGTCGTTCTGCTTGTAATAGCCGTCCAGCGTTACGCTTACATCTGGGTTGAGCTCGTTGGCAGAAACGCCGGTGTTGATTCCAATCAGAGGAATCAACACGAAAGGTACAACACGGTAAAACATAAAAACTCCA
>CAZFQI010000234.1:0-3021 GCA_964520755.1 uncultured Marinobacter sp.
GCAGTCTAGGTGAGAGGAAGTCAGAAGATAACGCCAGCAAAGCTCATACAACCTATGAGAAAAACTAATTGATTAACTTTTCAGGCCATTAAGCGTAGCGGCAACGGCATTCACCTGATTACGCAGCCACTTGTGGGCGGGGTCGTTCTGGTTGCGGCGGTGCCACAACATCAGCAGGGTAAAGGGTTTGAAATCAAAGGGCAGGGGAACCCACGCGAAGTCGCGGAGTAAGTGTTTGCTCATGCCCTCCGGGGCCGTGGCAAGCATATCGGTGCCCCGAAGGAACTCCGGCAGGCCCGAGAAGTTGGAAACCGTCACCACATTACGACGAACCAGGCCACGGGTATCCATGGCGGTTTCCACCGTTGGCTTCTCGCCAGTGGCAAACAACAGGGCAATGTGGTCCGCCTTCAGGTACTCCGGCAGATCCGCTGGCGGTTTCCGGTATTCGGGATCGTAGAAAACCACCATTCGATCGGCCATCAGGCCCCGCTGCATAATGTCCGTCGCCTCCGGCGCGTGCGGAGAAATCACCAGATCACAGACATCCTTTCGCAAAAGATCGGCCCGGGGAATGCCGGAAGGAATCACCTGAAGGCTGATGCCCGGAGCCTCCTGCCGCAACGTTCGCACCAGGCCCGGCAAAAGCAGATCCCGCTGGTAGTCATTGGCAGCAATCGTGAACGTAAACTCGGCCGTGGCGGGGCTGAACGGCGGGCCCGAGGACAGAGACTGCAGGTCATCCAGAATCTGTCGAATATGCGGTCCGGCCTGCAGCGCGTAGCGGGTAGGTACAATGCCGCGCCCGGACTTCACGAATAGGGGATCACCCAAAGCCTGGCGCAGGCGCTCCAACGTATGGCTCACCGCCGACTGGGTAACACCCAGCCGCACTGCAGCACGGGAAACGCTGCCTTCATCAAGCACCGCCAGGAACGTACTCAGGGCCCGGAAATCCAGGTTGAATGTATCAATCGGGTTCATGAATGGCAGTGTAACCCGATGCCTTCGGTGGCGCTACGGCGCCTCTCGTGATTCGTTTGCCTGAATGAATGTGCCAACAGCCTGTGCCAGATCGTCGAACCAGGGGTTGTAGGTCAGCCGGCTGGTATACACCGGACGCTCCGTGTCGTGCCAGGCACTGAACCAGAGATCTTCTTCCGGCAACTGCCGGCAAGCTTCCAGGGAGATGTTATTCGGTTCCAGGCATCGCTGCAGTGGCGCGCCCAGGCCATAAAGTTCGTTGTCTGGCGCAACCAGCAGGGACTGGTGAGAGAATTCCAGAATATTGGCGTCAGGCAGATAGCTGTTCAGGAAACGGATGCGCTCATCGGCCTGCGCGTCTGGCCAGGGTGTGCGGGTATCCCGAAAGATCACCATGGCGTTCCCGGAGTTGCTGAACCGTTCCCGGAACTGCGTGACGAGATAGTCGAGATTGATTACCGAGTCGGCCTCCGTGGCAGCCAGGAACAAAGGCATATCGATACTTTCTTGCTGAATTATCCGGCCCTGGGCCGCCGATATGACGTCGCCGATCTGACTGCCGGCGTTAAAGGAGAACGACTCGTACTTCACTGGATTAAGCTCGGGCTCCTTCTCTACAAAATCAGCAAACACGTCGGCGATGGGCGCCAGCCAAAGGTAGTCCCGCAAGCCGTTTAGCTGCCAGGCCGGTGCAACCGCAATCAGACCCACCGGTCGCGGACCGGTTTCCCCCAACGCGTATTCGGTGGCCAATGCCCCGCCCAGTGAAAATCCGCCAATAAACGCCCGATCCACGTCCTGTGACAGGGCGACAAAGTGATTGCGTACCTGATCGCGCCAGACGTCGGCGCTGGCCGTCACCATATCGCCGGGCCGGGTGCCGTGCCCCTGCAGCAACAGGGTCCGGACCTCAACGCACTGATCCGCCAGGTAGCGGGCCAGATCCCGGAACACAAAGGGTGAATCGCTCAGGCCGTGAACCAATAAGATCCCGGTATGATCCCCGGAGCTGCAACCTGCCGCCGGTGCCAGCCGGTACGGCAGGTTCCACTGCACCTGCTGCTCCCGATTAAACCCTTCCACCGGCACCAGGTTGCCATCGACATAGGTTCGTACAGATTCCAGGTAGCGGTCGAAGTCAGTGACCGGCTCTGCGCCCAGGGTTGATGGCCCGGGACTGTAGAGTTGAGTGCTGGTGGCGCAGGCGGCGGTGGCGGCCAGCGCCAGTAAAACAAGCAAAGTCCTGAGGATAGTCATAGCCGGCGAGTGGGTTTCGCTCCTTTGGTCAATACTGTCATTATCGCTGACGGTGTTGAGTGATCGTTCAAATCCCGATAGTGTGACCCCAGTATACGACCCAGAACCGCCTTCCGGATGAGGAGCCCCACAGATGAGCATGACCCTCGCTTTCGACGTCTACGGAACCCTGGTTGACCCCATGGGCATGTCCCGCCTGCTGGCGGAAGACGCGGGCGACAGGGCAGAAGCCGTGGCCTCACTCTGGAGAGAAAAGCAACTGGAGTTCTCGTTTCGCAAGGGCCTGATGAAAGTCTACGAAGACTTCGGTGCCTGCACCCGGCAAGCCCTGCGCTACGCCATGGCCACCCACAAACTGACCCTGTCCGAAGAACGCGAAAACGCCCTGATGGCGGCCTACCTGTCTCTGCCCGCGTTTGACGATGCCTTACCGGCGCTGAAAACACTGAAAGGGCAGTATCCGCTGTTCGCGTTTTCCAATGGAGGCTACCCGGCGTTGGAAAAGGTGTTGGGGCACAACGACCTGTTGGAGCATTTTGAAGGTCTGGTCTCGGTGGATGACATCAAAAGCTTCAAACCGGATCCTGCCGTTTACACCTATGCCCGGAGAGCCACAGGTTCCTGGGAAAAGCCCTTGTGTCTTGTGTCCAGTAACGCCTGGGATGTTATCGGAGCCCGAGCTGCAGGATTACTCGCAATCTGGGTACAGAGGGATCCAGATAAAGTGTTTGAAGACTGGGGTATTCAACCGTCTGCAGTGATCAACAGTCTTTCAGAACT
>CAZFQI010000235.1:0-2975 GCA_964520755.1 uncultured Marinobacter sp.
CCCTTCTTGAGCCCAAAGTCCTCAGCAAGCGTGCCGGAATCCTTCGGATCCGTCTTCGGCGCATAATCCCGTGGCGGCTCGGAAGCGTCCTCGCGGACCTCCTCCAGGCGCTTCTTCGAAGTCTCCTGCGCCAACTCCTCCATCCAGTCCTCGTCATTGCAAAGACGATTGGCACCACGGGCCATGTGCTGGTTCACATCGCGGTAGGCATCATTGAAGCGGCGCAGCAAATGGGCCGACTCCATGAAATGCTCATTCACCTGGGCCTGGTAGCGGGTGTATTCGCTTCTCAGTTCCTCAATCTGCTGTTCCGCCCGGCGCTGCCGAAGCGACGTTCCCTGCCCGGAACGGCCAACAAATACCCCGATGACAATGCCAACAACCAATGCGGCAATCGCTGCCAGAATCAGGTTTGTCATATGCTGTGTCGTCCTTTTACCTAGAAGTGAGCCAAGCCCCTGTTACACGAGTATAACGCCCCGGGCTTCATCATCCCATGATTGTCGCCTGCGCCAATCGTCGTATTGCTGCCGAGGCGGCCAACGTGGCGAAAAATCGCCAAATGCGAGACAATACGGCGCCCAAATTTACGATCAACCTTCGGGAATACCTTGATGACAGCTGCGATGTCCTCCGAAACCAGTGCGACCATGACCCCTTGGCAACGTTACCAGCAGGATCTTGAACGCCCGGATTTCCAGAGGGACTCTGCCCAGGAGGATGCCGTAAAACGCCTTCAGTCACTGTACGACAAACTGGTGGAGGCCGAAAGGGATCGCAGCAAGCCCAAGGCCAAACTTTTGCGCAAGCTCAAGAAAGGCAAGGAAGAGCCGGTCAAGGGTCTGTATTTCTGGGGCGGGGTAGGCCGGGGCAAAACTTACCTGATGGACACCTTCTACGAGTCGCTACCCTTCGATCGCAAGATGCGGGTCCACTTCCACCGCTTCATGCAGCGGGTCCATAGCGAACTCAGGTCCCTCAAGGGCGAGAAAAACCCCCTGGAGCTGGTCTCAAAAAAATTCGCCGATGAAACCCGGGTTATCTGTTTTGACGAGTTCTTCGTGTCCGACATCGGCGACGCGATGATCCTGGCCACCCTGATGGATGGTCTGTTCAGCCGCGGCGTCACCCTGGTGTGCACCTCCAACATCGTCCCGGACGGTTTGTACAAGGATGGCCTTCAGCGGGCCCGGTTCCTGCCGGCTATCGAGCTGGTCAAGAAGCACACCGATGTGGTCAACGTGGATGGCGGAGTGGACTACCGGTTGAGAACACTGGAACAGGCGGAGCTCTTTCACTCTCCACTGGATGAAGAAGCGGACGTCAGCCTTCGCAAGAGCTTTGATGCCCTGGCAGTTGAGGCCGGTAAACACAGCAAAACCATGGAAATCAACGGCCGCAAAATTCCGGCCCAGGCCCACGCCGACGATGTGGTCTGGTTTGATTTCAAAGACGTCTGCGACGGCCCCCGAAGCCAGAACGATTACATCGAAATGGCCCGCCAGTTCCACGCCATTATCGTCAGCAATGTGCCGGTTTTGGGAAAGGAAAAAGATGACCAGGCCCGCCGGTTCATTAATATGATCGACGAATTTTACGACCGCAACGTCAAAGTCATTATCTCGGCAGCCGCCCCGATTACAGAGCTCTACACCGGCGGCCGCCTGGGCTTCGAATTCGAGCGCACTGAATCCCGCCTGCTGGAGATGCAGTCCAGGGAATACCTCGAAGCCCCCCATAAACCATAGGTCGCGTCGGATTACGCTTCGCTAATCCGACCTACCTGAAGCGAAACCTTGTAGGTCGGGTTAGCAAAGCGTAACCCGACAAACCCAAGCGGAAAGAAAACACCTGAGAGTAGGTCGGATTAGCAAAGCGTAAGCCGACAAAAACCTACCAGCCAACCAACAGAGAGATTCAGAAATGAGCACAGACAACGTCGTCATCGTAAGCGGTGTCCGCACCCCCATGGGCGGATTCCAGGGCAGCCTGGCCAGCGTCAGCGCCACCGATCTGGGCGCCCTTACCATCGCCGAAGCCGTGAAACGCGCCGGCCTGCAGCCTGTGGATGTGCAGGAAGTCATCATGGGCAACGTTCTGCCCGCCGGCCTCAAACAGGGCCCGGCACGCCAGGCCATGCGCAAGGCGGGGCTGCCTGATAACACCGGCGCCACCACTATCAACAAACTCTGCGGCTCCGGCATGAAAGCCGCCATGTTTGCCCACGACCTGATCAAGGCCGGTAGCAATGACATCATGGTGGCCGGTGGTATGGAGAGCATGTCCAACGCCCCTTATATCCTGCAGGGCGTCCGCAGCGGTTACCGCATGGGCCCGGGTCAGGCTCCCCAGGATCACATGTTCCTGGATGGCCTGGAAGACGCCGAAACCGGTCGCCTGATGGGCGCCTTCGCCCAGGAAATGGCGGACAAGAAAGGCTATACCCGGGAAGAAATGGACGAGTACGCCATCACCTCTCTGACCCGGGCCAAAAAAGCCATCGAAGAAGGCCTGCTGAAAGACGAGATCGTCCCGGTAACCGTGAAAAGCCGCAAAGGCGAAGTCGTTGTCGAGGACGACGAGCAACCCCACAACGCCAATATCGAAAAAATCCCGAGCCTGCGCCCGGCCTTTGCCAAAGACGGCACGGTTACGGCCGCCAACGCCTCTTCCATCTCCGACGGTGCCTCTGCATTGCTCCTGATGCGCGAATCCGAGGCCGAAAAGCGCGGCCTCAAGCCTCTGGCCCGCATCGTCGGCCACAGCACCCAGTCCCAGCATCCGTCCGAGTTCACCTGTGCCCCGGTTGGCGCCATCGAAACCCTGTTTGGCAAAACCGGCTGGAGCAAAGACGACGTCGACCTCTTCGAAATCAACGAAGCCTTCGCCATGGTCGCCATGATGCCCATCCGCGAACTCGGTCTCGACCCTGAAAAAGTCAACATCCACGGCGGCGCCTGCGCCCAGGGCCACCC
>CAZFQI010000236.1:0-2967 GCA_964520755.1 uncultured Marinobacter sp.
CAGTGGTCATTTATTATCCTATTCCTATCCCCTCAGGTTGTAACCTGTTTTCCTCTTCCCACGAGGGGTCAGGAAAATCCGCAGTCCGCCTTTGTCTGTCTAGCCAACAAGGCAAGCAGGTCGGTTTCAGGCATGGGTCGGGCGAAATAGAAGCCCTGCCCGAACTGGCAACCAAGTTCCCGCAGCAGACGCCATTGTTCTTCGGTTTCAATGCCCTCCGCCACACAGGGAATACCAAAGCTCGCGGCCATATGGGCGATGGCACGGACCATATTCACCGCGTTCTCGTTACCGGGTGTCCCCATCAGGAAGCTTCGATCAATCTTGAGGGTGTTAATCGGCAATGATCGGAGTCTCGCGAGGGACGAAAAACCGGTTCCAAAATCATCGATCGCCACGCCTATTCCGGCATTGCGGAACGCGTTTACAACACCTTCCATTCGGCTGACGTCACTCATCAGCGAGCTTTCTGTGAGTTCCACGGTTAAAGCGGTTGGGGGAAGATCCAGGGAATCCAGGCGAGTTGCAATATTCTCCACAAGCTGACTTTGCCATAGTTGGCTGATGGCCAGGTTGATCGCTACTCTGAAATCCTGGAATCCTTGGCGCCGCAATCGTTTGACGGCGTTTAATGACTCGTCAATGACCCACTCGCCGATGCTCAGGATGAGCCCGGTCTCCTCGGCAACGGGTATGAACTCCGCCGGCGATATGCTGGATCCGTCGGACTGCGGCCACCGGAGAAGAACTTCTGCACCGGTAATTTGTCCGTTCGCCAGATCAACGATTGGCTGGAATGCGAGCTCAAAGGCCTTGGCTTCATTAGCCCTGTACAAACGATTTCCGAGTTCCAGGCGGTGCTGTTGACGCTCTGAATGCTCACAGGAAAAGAACTGGAAACTGTTGCCGCCGAGTTTCTTGGCCTCATACATTGCGCTGTCCGCTTTCATCAGTAACGCCAAGGCGTCTTTGCCGTGCAGGGGGCAAAGGCTGATGCCGATGCTGGCCTCAATGCGATAATCACGGCCCCGGATCGGTATCGGCATTGCAATGGATTCAAGGACCCGATGGGCCAGCTTGGACATGGTTGATCTCAGGTGAGCCGGCTTGCTGAAGCCCTCGTCATGAAGCGCGACAATAATAAATTCATCACCGCCCTGGCGTGCGACCAGATCCATCTCCCGTACGGCTGCCTGGAGTCGGCAGGCAACTTCCTTGAGAACCTGGTCCCCGGTGTCGTGTCCCAGTGTGTCATTGATGAGTTTGAAGCCGTCCAGATCAAGACACAGTAGGCCAGTAGCAGGTGCATGGGGGCCACTTGATCTCAGATGGTGATTCAGGGTTTCTATCGCGGCCCTGCGGTTTGCGAGCCCTGTCAGCATGTCTCGATATGCCACCTTTTGGACTTCCTGCTCGCTCTTTATTCTGCGTGATTTCTCGCGGAGGGCCTCGATGGCATAAACGGTGTAATCCACCATCTGCTGTAGCAGGTCGATCTCACGGTCGTGAAAACCGCCCGGTTCGAGTGAGTAAACTGCCAGGCAGGTATCAGCGCTCTCTCCCTTCCTGCTGAGAGGAAACGCAAGCACGGCATGAGGGTCTAAGGAAACACTCCCGGATTCCATCTGATTGATGGCTGGCTGTCGATTGTCCAGAAAGCGTTTGCCGTGTTCGAAGGTCTGCTCCGTCAACCTCCCACAGGTGTCATTCCCCGGGATGGGGCCCGTCCTGTCGGCTATACCGGAAATGGCCATTGGCCTGATGAATCCGTCTTCCTTATCGGTTTTCCTGCCAACCCAGGCCAGTGGGTAACCGCCCTCTCGCGTCAGACTTTTGCAGATACCGGAGAAAACGTCCTGTTCGGTGAAAGCGCTCACAATACGCTCGTTGCAGGCGATCAATGCCTGCAGCGCGCTTGTGGTTCGGGTGGTTTCATGGGCAAGAGGCAGCCTGTTAATCTGCCCTGAGTTGGCCGCAAGGTGGGCCAGTCGCACCAGGCTGTCGATCCGAGCCTTCAGCTCAACAGTCGACATGGGAGTTCGAATGACATCGTCCGCAAGGCTTCCGATGAAGCGCTCAGCCGTTGTTAGCTCTTTATTGGACACGAGAAGTAGAATAGGTACGGGAAGTGGCTCTGTTCTGAGCCTGATGTCGCGTACCTCGTTTTCGTATCTCGCCAGCGTGGTAATATCAAAGATGGCAAGATTGAATGGCGTGTGGCTAAGTGCCTGGATATCTGTCTCGACGCAGCTATAACTCGTCAAATGTTCCTGGAACGACATCCCGTTTATCGGATCCACCATCACGGCGATCAGCGGTGATGGTGGTTGGGAAGCTTTATCTGTTTGGGACTCCGATGTCCGGTGATTCATGCATAGATGTCCAGTAAAATATTCACAATCTGTTTATTCCACTTGAAGTGGTGCTGGCACGCGGAATGAAAGAAAAGGTCGGGAATAGAAATTAATGAAAGGTGCCTCATTTTAATTGCCTTTAATAGGGTCAGATAATCGCCGATAGAATTTAACCTATTGTTTATGCAATTAAATATCGAATTACTCCAGTGCTTTTTGATTTCGATAATTTCTGACACTAAAGCTTTTATAATTTTAAGTCGAGGCTTTGTTTTGTTTTTATTGTCGAGTTTTCATTGAAAATAAAATGCATAAATAAATATGCGACCTGTGAATATTTATATATATGTGGGGCGGGATTTGGAGTCGAATATTGATGTGAAGAGTGGAGGAGAGCAAAGCTACCTGCCCGACGATGAATCAGGCAGGGCATCTCGGTGCGAAGAATCCATTCTGTTTTTCTACTCAAACCTCCTTGGAGCATCCGATTGTTGGGAAGTGAGGCATCGAAGTTCCTGTATCGCGGCCGTACCCACCTTCACTGCAACAACTCTGCGAAACGCTCAAGATGAAAGTCGTCATCGCCGAGCTGATGATTGATCATCACCAGGCG
>CAZFQI010000237.1:0-2852 GCA_964520755.1 uncultured Marinobacter sp.
TCCATATCAATCGTTTTTGATCGGTTATTCTCGAAATCCTCCTGGGATAAATTCGTTGGGGCAGCGATATGAAACTCAAAATAAGTCGGCAGTATTACGCTTCCATAGACCTTAAAATAGCCGCGTGAATCGAGAAACTGCGAGTAAGAGTTGTACAGGTGCATATTCCGGCCCATCATGAACACCCATTCCGGACGAACGTGAACACCGATTCTGGTTCAACGTGAACAGCCATTCTGGTTGAAGGTGAACACTTTTCCGGATTTTCCGGAATCGGTGTTCACGATGCCGGAATCACCGTTCACATTCCCGGTAACGGTGTTCACGTTCAACCGGAATCCTTCTTAACGCATTGTTTATTCGACCGTTTGCTACTCTGTCTCCTTTTTTCTGGGGAGCGGAGTTGTGCCAGCAAAGAGAATTCCAATGCGTAAAATCAGAGAGGTGCTTCGCCTGAGGCTGGAAGCCGGGCTCTCGATCCGGCAGATCAGCGCCAGCACCAAGACCAGCGTCGGGGCCATCCAGAAGCTGTTGGCCCGGGCCGATGCCCTGAACCTCAACTGGCCCTTGCCCGAGGATCTGGACGATGGCCGCCTGGCGGCCCTGTTCTATCCCGGTGCCGATCCCACCACATCGACTCGCTACCAGGTGCCTGACTGGGCCACCGTTCATCAGGAACTCAAGCGTAAAGGGATGACCAAGCAGCTGTTGTGGGAGGAGTACACAGCCCAATATCCCAATCGCTGTTACAGTTACTCCCAATATTGTGACCGATACCGACACTGGCTGAAGCAGCAGAAGCGCTCCATGCGCCAGACCCATAAGGCCGGTGAGAAGTGCTTCGTGGATTACTGTGGTCCAACCGTGCCGATCATCAACCCGCAGACCGGTGAAGTGCGCACCGCTCAGGTGTTCGTGGCGGTGCTGGGTGCCTCCAACTACACCTACGCGGAAGCCACCTGGAGCCAGGGGTTACGAGACTGGCTATCCAGTCACGTGCGTACCTTCGAGTTCTTCGGCGGCCTTCCGGAGATGGTTGTGCCGGACAACCTGCGCAGCGGTGTCAGCAAGGCCTGTCGGTACGACCCGGAACTAAACCCCAGCTACCAGCAACTGGCCGAGCACTATCAGGTGGCCATCCTCCCGGCCAGGCCCTACAAGCCCAAGGACAAATCGAAGGCTGAGGTCGGCGTGCAAATCGTGGAGCGTTGGATCCTGGCCCGGTTGCGTCACCACACCTTCTTCACGCTCGCCGAAGCCAACCAGTGCATCCGGTCACTGCTTGAAGAGCTGAACAGCCGCCCGTTCCGGCGGCTGCCGGGTAACCGGCAAACAGCCTTCGAGACACTGGATCAGCCCGCCCTGCGCCCCTTACCGAAACAGCCCTATGAGTACGTCGAGATCCGGCGTTGCCGGGTCAATATCGATTACCACATCGAGTTCGACCAGCATCATTACTCGGTACCGCACCAGTACGTGGGCGAGCAGGTGGAAGTCCAGGCCAGCGATCATCTGGTGCAGGTCCACTTCCGGCAACGCCAGGTGGCAAGTCACCCACGGCGTCACAGGCCGGGCACCACCACCGAAGCCGGTCATATGCCTGCCCGGCATCGAAAACAGCAGCAATGGACCCCGGGGCGTCTCAAGAACTGGGCCCGGGACATCGGGCCAGACACGCTGATCTGGGTCAATGATCGACTGACTGAGCGGGAACACCCAGAGCAGGCCTACCGGGTCTGTCTCGGGTTGCTCAACCTGACTCGGGAGTACCCCAGCCAACGCCTGAATGCCGGCTGCCGCATCGCCAATCGGGAAGGTCTGAACCGCCTGAAGCACATCAAAGCCATCCTCCGAAGCAATCGGGACAAGCTGCCGGAGCAGTTGCCCCTGAACGCCGAACTCCCTCAGCACCACGAGAACATCCGTGGCCCGAAGAGCTTCCACTAGGACATCAACCATGAGCACGACACAAACCCTGGCAAGACTGAAAGACCTGAAGCTGGGCGGCATGGCTGCCGCCCTGGAACACCAACAGAGCCAATTGGGCACCTATGACGAACTGCCGTTCACCGAGCGCCTGGAACTGCTGCTGGACCGAGAGTTCCAGACCCGGGAGCACCGCAAACAGGATCGCCTGGTACGCCAGGCCCGCTTCAAGCTCCGGGCCTCGGTTCAGGACATCGACTACCAGCACCCGCGCAACCTGAAGAAAGCTCAGGTGGCCCAGCTGGCTCAGACCGACTGGCTAGAGCGTGGCCAGAACCTGCTGATCACCGGCCCCTGCGGCAGCGGGAAAACCTACCTGGGCTGTGCACTGGGGCATCAGGCCTGCCTGAACGGCCTCAGTACCCGGTATTACCGGATCTCCCGGTTACTGCTGGAACTGACTCAGGCCAAAGCCGACGGCACCTACCAGAAGACGCTGAACCAGCTGGCCAAAGTAAAGCTGCTGATCCTGGATGACTGGGGGCTGGAGGCTCTGAAACCAGCACACAGGAACGACCTGATGGAGATTATGGATGACCGTCACGGCACGCACTCAACCATGATCATCAGCCAACTGCCCACCGATCAGTGGTACGCCGCCATCGGCGATAACACCCTGGCTGACGCCATCCTGGATCGGCTCATGCACAACGCTCACCGCTGGGCTCTGAAAGGAGAATCGATGAGAAAACGACTTCAGGAAATTGACTGAACGTGAACACCCGGAGTACAAACTCCGGTGGGTGATGCGTTAAGAAAAAAGGTGTTCACGTTCATCCGGCATAGGTGTTCACGTTCGCCGGAATACGCAACGGGCCCGTAATGAAAGACCTCGGATGGCAATGCTTGTTTCCTTCATCAACCCG
>CAZFQI010000238.1:0-2777 GCA_964520755.1 uncultured Marinobacter sp.
ATCACGGTTTTGCTGGTGCTGGAGGTAGCGCCGCCCATACCGTCGATTTGCTTCTGGTAGGGGTCGGGGCTGCCTATTACGCGAAGCAGGAGTTTGTCCCGGGCTTCGCCTGGGGTCTGGCAGGGTTCCGGCAGATCCTTCAGCCGGAAGAAGACGCCTTTGCTGGTGCCGCCACGCATATACGTGGCGGGGATTTTGATTTGGGGTTTGTTAGGCATGGGGTACCTTTTGGCTTCATTGTCGGATTACGGCTTCGCCTAATCCGACCTACTTGGGGTGGTTGCATTGTCGGATTACGCTTTGCTAATCCGACCTACGGGGTTTGGCGATAGCTATGGCGTAGGTCGGATTAGGCCCAAAGGGCCGTAATCCGACATTTTTTCACGTTACGCCGCACCTTCCGATTGCAGGAAATCCTCTGCAAACCGCTGCAACACACCACCTGCGCTGTAGATAGACACTTCTTCGGCGGTATCCAGGCGGCAGACGACCGGAATGCGTTCGGTGCTGCCGTTTTTGCGATGGATCACCAGGGTGAGCTCGGCGCGGGGCGCCGGGGTGCCTTCTACGTCGTAGGTCTCAGTGCCGTCGATGCCCAGGGTTTTACGGGTGGTGCCCTCTTCGAACTGCAAGGGCATCACGCCCATGCCGATCAGGTTGGTGCGGTGAATCCGCTCGAAGCCTTCGGCCACGATGGCTTCTACACCCGCCAGTGCTACGCCCTTGGCGGCCCAGTCACGAGAAGAGCCCTGCCCGTAATCAGCACCGGCGATGATGATCAGCGGCTGTTTGCGATCCATGTAGGTTTCGATGGCTTCCCACATGCGGACAACCTTGCCTTCCGGCTCGATGCGGGCCAGGGAGCCCTGCTTCACGTTGTCGTTTTCGTCCCGGACCATTTCGTTGAACAGTTTCGGGTTGGCAAACGTGGCACGCTGGGCGGTCAGGTGATCGCCCCGATGGGTGGCGTAGGAGTTGAAGTCTTCCTCCGGCACGCCCATTTTGTGCAGGTATTCACCGGCGGCGCTGTTCATCATGATCGCGTTGGAGGGCGACAGATGGTCGGTGGTGATGTTGTCTGGCAACACCGCCAGCGGACGCATGCCCTTGAGGGTTTTCTCACCCACCATGCCGCCTTCCCAGTACGGCGGACGACGGATGTAGGTGCTCTGCGGGCGCCACTCGTACAGCGGGTTGGTGTTGGCCTGGGCATCGCGGGTGATGTCGAACATCGGGATATAGGTGCTGCGGAACTGTTCCGGCTTCACGCTGGATTTCACGATGGCATCGATTTCCGCATCGTCCGGCCAGATGTCCTTCAGGGTGACGGGGTTGCCGTCCTGGTCGTAGCCCAGGGCATCTTTCTCGATGTCGAAGCGGATGGTGCCTGCAATGGCATAGGCCACAACCAGCGGCGGCGAGGCCAGGAACGCTTGTTTGGCGTAGGGATGAATCCGGCCATCAAAGTTCCGGTTGCCGGAAAGCACAGCTGTCGAGAACAGGTCGCGATCCATGATTTCCTTTGCGATTTCCGGATCCAGGGCGCCGCTCATACCGTTACAGGTTGTGCAGGCAAAGGCCACGACGCCGAAGCCGAGTTGTTCCAGCTCGGGCAGCAGTTTGGCCTCTTCCAGGTACATCTTGACGGTTTTGGAGCCCGGCGCCAGGGAGGTTTTCACCCAGGGCTTGCGGGTCAGGCCCAGCTTGTTGGCGTTGCGGGCGATCAGGCCTGCAGCCACCATGTTGCGGGGGTTACTGGTGTTGGTACAGCTGGTGATGGCGGCGATGATGCACGCGCCATCCGGCATCTTGCCTTCTTCCTGTTCCCATTCACCGGCAATGCCGCGCTCTGCCAACTCGGATGTGGGCAGGTGGGCATGGGGGTTTGAGGGGCCAGCCAGGGTGCGGGCTACTTTGGACAGGTCAAACTTCAGCACGCGCTCGTACTCGGCGTTTTTCATGCTGTCTGCCCAGAGGCCGGTTTCCTTGGCGAAGGTCTCAACCAGGGCCACCTGATCGTCTTCACGACCGGTCAGTTTCAGGTAATCAATGGTCTGGCCGTCGATGTAGAACATCGCTGCGGTAGCACCATACTCCGGAGTCATGTTGGAGATGGTGGCACGGTCGCCCACGCTGAGGCTGTCGGCGCCTTCGCCATAGAATTCCAGGTACGCGCCTACCACTCTTTCCTTGCGCAGGAATTCGGTGATAGCGAGGACCATATCGGTACTGGTGATGCCCGGCTGCAGCTTGCCAGTGAGCTCAACGCCCACGATATCCGGCAGGCGCATCATGGAGGCGCGGCCCAGCATAACGCTCTCGGCTTCCAGGCCACCAACGCCGACAGAGATGACACCCAGGGCGTCAACCATCGGGGTGTGGCTGTCGGTGCCGACACAGGTATCCGGAAAAGCTACGCCATCGCGGTTCTGAACCACCGGCGACATCTTCTCCAGGTTGATCTGGTGCATGATGCCGTTGCCGGGAGGAATCACGTCCACGTTCTTGAACGCGGTCTTGGTCCAGTTGATGAAGTGGAAACGGTCGTCGTTGCGGCGGTCTTCGATCTGGCGGTTCTTCTCGAACGCGTCTTTCTCGAAACCGGCGTGCTCAACGGCCAGGGAATGATCCACGATCAGCTGGGTGGGAACCACCGGGTTAACTTTGGCGGGGTCGCCGCCCTTCTCGGCAATGGCGTCACGCAGGCCGGCCAGGTCCACCAGGGCGGTCTGGCCGAGGATGTCGTGACACACCACGCGGGCCGGATACCAGGGGAA
>CAZFQI010000239.1:0-2774 GCA_964520755.1 uncultured Marinobacter sp.
GGCCCGAGTATAAAAACAACGAAGTAATGGAGTGTATCAATGGCTTTTTCCTCCCGTTCCCGGTCAAGGGCACTTTCTCTTGCCATCACCACCGCATCTGTCGGTTTCTCTGTTTCGGTCAGTGCCAGCATGGGCAACCTGGGCACCACTTATGGCGTCATGCCGGTGGATGTCGCTACAGCCCAATCCTTATCCATGTTCAATGATCAGGTGTCAGCCACCTATTACAACCCTGCCTATCTCACCAAGGATGAGCGCGGGGAGCTGACGGCTGGCATTCTTCATGCCGAACAGGAACTGCGTTCTGCCAACCCGAATGCCAATGGCGATATCCTGGCCAACACGCCGAGCCAGCATGTGCTGATTGGCATGAAAACCAATCTGGGTTCGCTGACTCGCTTCAAGCATCCAATTTATCTGGGCTTTATTGCGGGCGTCGAGAAATACGGTAAGGAAATGCTGGCGTTCGATTCGCAGACCACGGAGAACGGCCAGTTCCTGCAGTACGGTAAAGAGCCCCTGTTCCTGAACATCGGTGGCGCTACGCCACTCTGGCGAGGCATCTCCGCCGGGGCGTCGGTGCGTGTCACCCTGGACGCCCAGGCTAACCTCGATGCGGTCTCTACTCTGGGGGGCGAGACCAGCCGCGAGCGGCTTGCAGTAAATGCCGAGCCTTCACTGAAAACCATTCTGGGCACCACCATTGATCTGGGCAGCACGTTCTGCCCGGACAGTGACTGCTTCCTCAACGGCTGGGAAACCGCACTCACTTATCGAACCAAATCAGCGGCCTCCACGTCGGTTGATTCCAACATCATTGTCACCCAGACCATTCCGGATCCCGGCCTGAGTCTGGCAGTCTCCACCATTGATTCCTTCCAGCCGGAAACCTTCGGCTTTGGCGCTCAGTACAAGGGCGAAAACTGGCGGGTTGGTGGCAGCGTGGAGCAGCAGAACTGGTCAGAGCTGGAGAACGAGTTTTCTTCAGACACCATCAAGGATCAGCAGTCTGTGCCAGCGGGTAGCCGAATTCAATTCGATGACGTGCTGATTCCACGGATTGGCGCAGAGTACGCACTCAACAAGAACTTTTCTGTGCGCGGCGGCGTTGCCTATGAGGAGTCTCCGCTCAAGTCTACCCGCAATCCGGAGATCAATTATCTCGATACCGACAAGATTGTCGTCGGCCTCGGCCTGAGTGCCACCTACGACCGCACCCGTCTGCTGGCCTACCCCGTCCGTCTGGATATTGGTTACCAGTACCAGCAGCTACAGGAGCGGGATTTCACGCTGGTGGATTTTGACGGCAACGAAACACCGGTTACGGCAGACGGCGACGTTCACGTTGTCAGCGGCTCCATCACCCTGAAGTTTTAAGGAGGGCATGCCATGAAGTACAACAAAACGCTGGCACTGGTTCCCGCCCTGTTACTGGCCGCTTGTGGCGGCAGCGAACAGAAAATGAACGAAAAGGTTTCTCCCGGCTCAGTGGTTTATTCCTATCCGGCAGACGGGCAGCCGGATGTGAGCCCGAAGGCTGACATTGTTTTGCGTTTCAGCCATGCCGTGACCGATGAGGATGCGGTTCTGCAGAACAAGATCCTGGTGGAATCCCAGGGCCAGTCCGTGCCTTTCGCGATCAGCAGGGTGGATGGGGGCAAGAGCCTGAAACTGTCGCCCTCCTCGGAACTGAACAAGCTCGGAGCCTATGCGGTGAGCTTCAGTGAGCCACTGATTGCCGAGGGTGGTCGGCAGATCGACACCCCCAACGCGGTGGGTGAAGCCGGTATCCAGTTCGAAACCCGGGGTAGCATCTCCGGGCCAGCGAGCACAACCAACTCGGCGGCCGAGTTTGGTATTGCCTGGCAGGTGCCGGCAAACAACAGTCCCTTCGAGGCGATGAACTTCTCCACCTTCCGACTGGCCATGACCCATCCCGTCCACCCCGATTGGAAGGCTCTTGGCGGGTCGATCCAGCTTCTGGATGGCAACGGCGATGAAGTCCCGGCGACGGTTCTGGTAAAAGGCAACCGGATAACCGTGGACCCCTGTCTGGTCGAGGATCCCAGGGAATGTGGCAGCAAGAATGACGTTCTGGATACCAACCAGACTTACATACTGCAGCTCGAAAACCTGGCCAGCCTGACAGCGCCGGAAGCGGAACGGTTCAGTGAAGAGATCGCGTTTACTCCCCGCGACACAGGCCCTACAGTCGTATTGCAGCAATCTGCTGTTGATTCAGGCCTGGCCGCAGGCACTGCGGAAGAAGACGCGACGCGATCCGTGCTGAACGGCCAGATCATCAACGGCGTTACCCTTAAATCGGTTCTTCAGGGCAACGCCGGCCCTTCCCAGCAGAGCGGCGACCTGTTTGCAGAGCTGGCCTATGCACCAGCGTTCGAGGCCGATGAAGCACTGCCATTGCGAATTGCCCGTGGCAGCGTATTGAACAGCACCAGCCTTGACGTCCTCGTGGGTGGCGAAGTTCCGGTTCTGGATGCCGCCACCGGACAACTCCAGACAACCGGTAACATCAAAGTCACCATGTTGTCAGATGCCTCCGGCTATCTCAGCCCCAATCCCTATACCGACGACCTGAACGCTCCACGGCACATCACGCTGTTTATGGATGTTTCCATGAATACCGAAAATGCCCAGCCCAACGCGGCTCTTTCTCAGGACCTGATGGGTGTGGAGCTGCGAGGTATCGCCCTGGTGCAGGACGGTGTTCTGACCATCGACGCCATCGGTATGGTGGAACCCAACCTTCTCGG
>CAZFQI010000240.1:0-2771 GCA_964520755.1 uncultured Marinobacter sp.
TCCGGCCAGGCCTTGCTGAGTGCCAGAGCATTCTCCAGAGGGCAGACCATATCGTATCTGCCGTGGACGATCATTGCGGGAATGTCCGCCAGGCGGTGGGCATCGCGCAGAATCTGGTCTGGCTCGAGAAACGAGGAATTCATGAAATAATGGCATTCGATACGAGCGAGAGCGATGGCGACATGGGGGTGGCCAAAGTGCTCTATCACCCTGGGGTTCGGGTGCAACGTCGCACACCGACCCTCCCAGACCGACCAGGCCTTGGCAGCCTGGATCTGCTCCAGCTCATTGGTGCTGGTCAGTTTGCGGTAGTAGGCTGCAACCAAATTATCCCGTTCAGCTTCCGGAATCTGCGCTTCAAAGTCTTCCCAATAATCCGGGAATACCCGGCTGGCACCGTCCTGGTAAAACCAGTGAATATCCCTGGGACGGCAGAGGAAAATACCTCGTAGCACAAGGCCAGAGACTCGCTCCGGGTGCGTTTGGGCGTAGACCAGGCTTAGAGTTGATCCCCAACTGCCGCCGAACAGAAGCCACTTATCGATCCCAAGGAACGAACGCACCGTTTCCATATCCGCAACCAGCTTGTCCGTGCTGTTGCCCTTAAGCTCTGCCAGTGGGGTAGATCGCCCGGCACCGCGTTGATCCATCAGGATGATCCGGAACCTCTCGGCGTCGAAAAAGCGTCGGTGGTAATCTTCACACCCGCCACCCGGGCCGCCGTGAACCACCAGAACCGGTATCCCGTCAGGGTTCCCGCTTTCTTCGACATAAAGTTCGTGGGGAGGATCAACGGCTATGCGATGCTGGGCATTGGGTTTGATTTCCGGGTACAGGGTGAGCATGAAGCGCTCCGCGTAGAGGATTTAACCGGAGTTTAGCTCAGCCCATAAAAAAAGGGCCAGATGAAACGTTCATCCAGCCCTTGTATCCCCAAGCTCAATAAGAGCCGGACGATTATTTCTTATTGGCGCGCTTGCGCTCGTTTTCGGTCAGAAGCTTCTTGCGCAGTCTGATGGACTTCGGTGTCACCTCCACCAGCTCGTCGTCATCAATAAACTCGAGCGCCTGCTCAAGGGTGAACTTGATCGGCGGCACGAGACCAATGACTTCATCCTTGCCAGAGGCGCGCATGTTGTCGAGCTTTTTGGCCTTGGTGGGGTTGACCACCAAGTCGTTGTCCCGGCTGTGAATACCACACAACTGCCCCTCATAGATTTCCTGCCCCGGATCCAGGAACAGCTTGCCACGGCTCTGCAGCGTTTCCAGAGAGTAGGTAAAAGCGGTACCTGTCGCCATGGACACGATGACACCGTTCTGGCGACTGGTTACATCGCCAACTTTGATCGGGCCGTAGTGGCTGAAAGTCGAAGTCAGGATGCCAGTGCCTGAAGTCATGGTCAGGAAGGTATTCCGGAAACCAATCAGGCCCCGGGCTGGAATGGTATAGTCCAAGCGCATCCGGCCCTTGCCATCCGGAACCATGTTGGTCAGGTCGCCCTTGCGCAGCCCCATTTGCTCCATGACGGCGCCCTGATGCTGCTCCTCGATATCAACAATGACGTTCTCGTAAGGCTCCTGCTTCACACCGTCAACTTCGCGGATAACAACTTCCGGACGGCCAACCGCCAGCTCAAAGTTCTCGCGACGCATATTTTCAATCAGTACAGACAGATGTAACTCGCCACGGCCAGACACCTTGAACTTGTCAGCCGACTCGCCTTCTTCAACGCGCAACGCAACGTTGTGCAGCAGCTCCTTTTCCAGGCGCTCCTTGATGTTCCGGCTGGTAACGTACTTGCCTTCCTTGCCAGCGAACGGCGAATCGTTCACCTGGAAAGTCATGGATACAGTCGGCTCATCCACCGTCAGCGCCGGCAGCGCCTCAACGTTCGCCTGATCACAAAGCGTGTCGGAAATGAGCAGCTCGTCCATGCCGCTGACACAGACAATATCGCCAGCCTGGGCTTCGTCGACTTCAACACGCTGAAGACCGGAGTGCCCCATGATCTTCAGGATACGACCGTTACGCTTTTTACCGTTGGCGCCAATCGCGGTGACCGGCGAATTGGTCTTGACCTTGCCGCGCGTGATACGACCAATGCCGATTACACCCAGGAAGCTGTTGTAGTCCAGCTGGGAGATCTGCATCTGGAACGGGCCATCCGGATCCACGTTCGGCGCCGGCACGTGGTCAACAATCGCCTGGAACACGGCATCCATGTTGTCATCCAGGTTTTCGTGATCCATTCCGGCAATGCCGTTCAGCGCACTGGCAAACACAATTGGGAAGTCCAACTGCTCATCGGTGGCTCCCAGGTTGTCGAACAGATCGAATACCTGATCCACCACCCAGTCAGGACGCGCACCGGGGCGGTCGATCTTGTTAACGACCACAATCGGGCGGAGGCCCGCAGCAAATGCCTTCTGGGTAACAAAGCGGGTCTGGGGCATAGGGCCGTCGATGGAATCAACCACCAGCAGCACGCAATCCACCATGCTCATTACCCGTTCAACCTCACCGCCAAAATCGGCGTGGCCCGGGGTGTCAACAATATTGATGTCGTAGCCATTCCATTTCAGGGCGGTGTTTTTCGCCAGAATGGTAATGCCCCGCTCTTTTTCCTGGTCATTGGAATCCATGACACGCTCGCTATCCAGCTCTTTCCGATCCAACGTGCCGGATTGGCGCAAAAGCTGGTCTACGAGGGTGGTCTTACCATGGTCAACGTGGGCGATGATGGCGATATTACGAAGTTTTTCAATCACAA
>CAZFQI010000241.1:0-2728 GCA_964520755.1 uncultured Marinobacter sp.
GTTGGCAGCTGCTTGGCCTTCAACCACCAGGCGGCCCGGGTGGCCTTGGTGCCGTCGTTGATCCATGTCGGGAAGCTGGGCTGGAGCACGCCGCCATAGCCGAATTCCGCCAGTACGATCTTGCCGTTTTCCACCGTCAGCGGGCAGGAGCCATAGCCCAGGTAGGCGGCCTCAAGGGGCTGGTTTCGGAGCGTGGCCACCAGGTTTTCGGCCACCACCGGCGCCTGTTTGCGCACCGCAGCGGCGGTTTTTGCGTTGCCGGTTCCGCTCACATCGCCAAGGCCAAAGATGTTGGCGTAGGTTTTATGGCGCAGGGTATCGTCTTCCAGGTCCAGCCAGCCGGCTTCGTTCGCCAGGGCTGACTCCCGGATCAGCTTCGGTGCCCTCTGGGGTGGCACGGCGTGCAGCATGTCAAAGCTTACTTCGCGATCCTGGCTGTTGCCCTCGCCATCCGTCGAGCGGAAAACGGCAGTTTTCGAAGGCCCGTTCACGGCTACCAGAGTGCTCTGGAAATTCAGGTCAATGCCGTATTTCTCGATGTACGCTTCCAGGGCCGGGACGTAATCGGCCACACCAAACAGAACGGCGCCGGCGTTATGGAACTGGATATCCACGTCGTTCAGAACGCCGTGTTTGAGCCAGTAGTCGGCGGACAGATACATCGCTTTCTGGGGCGCGCCGGCACACTTGATCGGCATCGGCGGCTGGCTGAACAGGGCGCGACCTTTCTTGAGGTTCTGGACCATGTCCCAGGTGTAGCTGGCCATGCCCTCCCGGTAGTTGGAGGTGACGCCGTTGGAACCGAGAGCTTCTTCCAGGCCCTCAATGCCGCCCCAGTTCAACTCGAGGCCAGGGGCGAGCACCAGGGCTTTGTATCCCACCGAAGAGCCGTCTCCCAGAGTAACCTGGTTGTTGTCCTGATCGATGGCGGTCACCGGTTGCTTATACCAGGACACGAAACCGGGCATCACGTCTGACATGGGCTTGGAGGTAACCTCGGGCCGGAACACGCCCCCACCCACCATGGTCCAGCCGGGCTGGTAGTGGTGTCGGGTAGCTGGCTCGACGATGGCGATGTCGATAGTGCTATCCCGTTTGTGGATACTCGATGCCACCGATATACCGGCTGCCCCGCCGCCCACGATTACGACGGTGTGAGTTTTAACGTTGCCTGTGGCGGTGGTGCTGGTAATCATGCCTCGAACCTCTTGTCTTTGTTTGCTGTGTGCGAGTGAGCTTGAGATATATCAAAGCGTACCAAACAATAGGTTCTATCGTTAGATTAAATAAGAATATGATGAGGAGAGGCTCAAGTGCAGAGCTATAAACTTAGATAATTCTAATCAAAAAACCTGCTCCGTTAGGTTTTGGGCATTGACGCTATGGGCCGTCTTAATTGGATCGTTAAATCCTATAGCTATATGCTAATAACCAAGTTAAGCAATCACGCGTTTTCAAACTTGAGGAGGACGCACTTATGAGGACTTTCCAGCAATCACCGGCAAAACATCCCGACACACCGAATGTGGCCGGTTTTTTCGATCCGAGGACGTTCAGTGTTCAGTACGTGGTCAGCGATTCGGAAACAAAGCAGTGTGCCATCATTGATCCAGTGCTGGATTACGATGAAAAGTCCGGCGCAACGGCGACGCACCATGCCGACGAACTACTGGATTACGTGCGCGAACAGGGCTTCAAAGTTCAGTGGATCCTGGATACACACCCCCACGCCGATCACTTCTCGGCCGCCCAGTATCTTAAGGAAAAGACCGGCGCTCCGACTGCGATCGGTGGCTATGTCACCGGGGTGCAGGACCTGTGGAAGGGCATCTACAACTGGCCTGATTTTCCGGCCGACGGCTCACAGTGGGACCATCTGTTCCGGGCCGGCGACGAGTTCCGGATAGGCAATCTTGATGGTCGTGTGATGTTTTCGCCGGGCCACACGCTGGCCTCTGTCACTTATGTGATCGGTGATGCGGCGTTTGTCCATGACACCATTTTCCAGCCGGATTTCGGCACCGCCCGAGCGGACTTCCCCGGGGGCGACGCCCATCAACTGTGGGACTCCATCCAGGCCATTCTGGCTCTGCCAGATGAGACGCGGCTGTTCACCGGTCACGACTATATGCCCGGTGGCCGTGAACCTGAATGGGAAAGCACAGTTGGCGAGCAGAAGCAGGCGAACAAGCATCTGGCTCAAACATCCGAAGCTGAGTATGTCGAGCTTCGAAACACCCGTGACAGCGAACTGCCGATGCCGAAATTGATTCTGCATGCGCTGCAGGTCAACACCCGGGGTGGACGCCTTCCCGAGCCGGAAGCCAACGGCAAACGGTATCTGAAGATTCCGTTGGATGCACTTGAAGGTGCTGCCTGGGAATAACCCTGGAGGGCACGCACACAACCCCTTTGCCGGGCCGAGAACGCCCGGCTTTTTTGTGGGTGGGGGATTGGTGGGCAGAGTTAAGTGACTTTGTCACTGAAGGTCACTGCCTGGCCAGATACATTGGTTTTGAAGTCTTTCGATCAACCAAAAAGGAGTTTCTCCCATGATCAAATCAATCAAAGCCATCGCCGCCGCTGCGCTGATTGCAGCCGTACCTTTCAGCGTTCACGCCGACAGTCATAAAGGTGGTGTTGAAGAAGTGCTGGTGATCCTGTCCAGCGATTCGCTGCAGACCCAGGGCATGGCGATGGTGCTTTCGAACACCATGGCCCAGCAGGG
>CAZFQI010000242.1:0-2699 GCA_964520755.1 uncultured Marinobacter sp.
GCCATTATCCAGTGCACAGCCCGGGAAACGGCACCATAACGGTTGTCAGCGTCCATCAATGTCATCTTGATTCTCCTTGATCAAATGGTGGCGGGGGACCTGAACAGGCCCCCCGCGCTGGCTGCCGGTAATCAGCTCCGGTGTCCACCGCGAACCGGGGCACCGTATTGATTGAATTCCTGCTCCCGGATCAAATTCTGCTCCGCATCTCGCAGCTGAACCCGGTAGGTGCCATCCGGCGTTTCCTCAACGGACACATCAACGCCCGGGCCGAAGCGTCTCAGCGCCTGGCCATAGGCCATGATGCGCATTTCGTCGGTGCTGTATTGCTTCAGGTCAGAACCCATGGACTTGCCGTGGTGGCGATTCTCGTAACGATCGTCACAGTCACCTCGCCCGTAGTCGTCATCGGCAGACGCAAGCAGTGGCGTGGCGCTGAGCAGTGCAGCGATGGAAAGAGCAGCAATGGTGGTGGTTTTCTTCATGGTCGAACTCCTTGGTTGGTGAAACCCATGACGGAATGTCATCGTTGGTCGGGAGTTATTGCACCAAGGAAACGTCGCAGAATTGTCTCGGTAATACGCCGACTTTGTCGCAACTTGTCGCAAGACCGGGAATTGCGACGGTTTTTGACAAGATCGCGCCCAAGCGGGAAGTCGACTCCCCTATAATCAGGGCAGACGGTAATTTAACGGAGTAACGAGTGAGCGACTCTCCCACCATCCTGGTCGTCGATGATCACCGGGACATTCGAGATCTGGTTGGCCGCTATCTGCAAGAGCATGGTCTGCGGGTGCTGCTGGCGGATGGCGGCGATGCCATGAGGCGCCAGCTGCGACAGCAGACCATCGATCTGGTTGTGCTGGACATCATGATGCCCGGCGACGATGGCCTTACCCTCTGCCGTTACCTTCGCGAGCACACCGAATTGCCGGTGATTTTGCTCACTGCCATGAGCGAGGAAACCGATCGCATTGTCGGCCTGGAAATGGGGGCCGACGATTACCTCACCAAACCCTTCAACCCCCGGGAGTTGTTGGCCCGCATAAAAGCGGTTCTGCGTCGTACCACAGCGCTGCCACCCCAACGCAGCCCCATGGCCGGGCAGTCTCTGACGTTCGAGGGCTGGAAGTTGGACGTGGACCGCCATCAACTCGTCGATCCGGAAGGTGTCGAGGTGTCGTTGAGTACCGCCGAGTACAAGCTGCTGCTCGCCTTCCTCGAGCACGCCGGCCGCGTGTTGTCCCGTGATCAACTGATGGATCTGACCCTCGGCAGAGAGGCGGATGCCTTCGATCGCAGCATTGATAATCATGTCAGCCGCCTGCGCCGAAAGATCGACCCGGATGCCCGCAGTCCCAGGCTGATCAAGACGATCTGGGGCGGTGGCTACCAGTGGATTGCGGCGGTCGAAGGGGCTGAACAATGAGACTGTGGCCCCGGCGCGCCGGTGGGCAGCTGGCGCTGTTGCTGATTCTGGTGCTGCTGGTGGCCCAGATTATCACCATCGTTATTCTGGCTGGCGAACGTCAGGGTGCGTTACGCAGTGCCAGTCTGGAGCACGTTCTCCAGCGGGTGTCCGATGGTTATACCCTTGCGGACACCACGGACCCGGAACGACAGGAGCGTATACTGCGAGCACTGTCCAGCCCGAGCCTGCGGCTTTCCATCGATCCTGCGCCCTATCTGACCGAGGATCGGGCCTCCGGCATGACGCGCCGGCTGGCCGAGGAATTGGGTCTGTCCGTGGAGCAGGTTCGAACGGCCATGGAAGCTGACGAAGACGACTGCCTGCCGGATCGCGATGATCATCGGGACCGTGAGCGGCATGACGACGAGGATGATGAGCACCACGAGTATGAAGAGCACCGTGATGATGACGACCATCACGATGAACGACACGAATGCCCCCCGGTCCTGGGTGTTTCCCTGGCTTTGTCGTCCGGCCAATGGTTCAACGCCCGTGCCCGGCCGCCAGCGCCCTCCTGGTTGTGGTTGAAGGCGACACTCACCAGCGTTGGGATTACCGCTGTGCTGCTCACGCTGACCTTGTTGCTGGCGGTCCGTCGAATCCTGCGGCCAATGAATGAGTTGAGCCAGGCGGCCCACGCGTTCGGGCGGGGTGAGAAAGTCCGGATTCCGGAAAAGGGGCCGGAGGATGTTCGTGAGGTTACCCGCGCCTTCAACCAGATGCAGGATCAGGTTGGCCGCGCCCAGGAAGACCGGGCAAGGCTGCTGGCTGCCCTGGCCCATGACCTCAGGACACCCATCACCTCCATGCGACTGCGGGTGGAAATGCTGCCGGAAGGCGAGGACAGGGATCGCCTTCTCGATTCCCTCAGGGAAATGCAGCACCTGGCCGAAGCCACCCTCGATTTCATCCGGGGCACCACTACCGAGCAGCACCGCCGTTATGATCTGGCCACCCTGCTGGACAGCCTGTGTGGTGATCTCCAGGAAATGGGTCTGGCGGTGCACTGTGATGACAGTCCGAGATGTGTGCTCCAGGGGCAGCCCGAGGCCGTCAAACGCGCTCTGCGTAATCTGATTGAGAACGCGGTTAATTATGGCGAACAGGCAGAAGTTACGCTGGCAACCACAGACACAGAAGCGGTTGTCACGATTGTTGATCAGGGGCCGGGTATACCCGAAGCTGAACGGGAGCGGGTTTTCGAACCCTTCTACCGGTTGGAGCACTC
>CAZFQI010000243.1:0-2693 GCA_964520755.1 uncultured Marinobacter sp.
CGACTCTGGCCCAGTACAGCCAGGGTCCGGTCAAGGTCGATCATCCCTGGAGCCGACCCACACCGCCTGGCACTCCCATGGGAGTGGGGTACCTGAATATCTCCAACAGCGGCAGCAGTGATATCACCCTGGTTGGTGCCGCAACCCCCAGGGCAGGCCGCGTATCGATTCACGAGACCAGCATGCACGATGGTGTGATGCGCATGGCGCCGGTCAAGGGCGGGCTCCCGATTCCGGCGGGAACTACCGTGGAGTTGAAGCCTCACAGTTTTCATCTGATGCTGGAAAAACTGAAAAGCCCGTTGCGCGAGGGTGAGAGCATTCCGCTGACCCTGAGTTTTGATGGCGCGGAAGATATGCAAGTTGAACTGAATGTTGCGCCGCTGGACGGGCAAACCATGATGAACGACCAGAAGGAGAATCATTCTGGTCATTCCATGGATCACAGCGGCCACTGAGCGTCGACTCAGTTTCGTCCGCGAAGTTTGTCGAGGACGCCCTGAACCCACCCTTTGGCATCGTCGAGGGTGTGGTTTTCTTCCACCAGTTGGCGGATAGCCTGTAACTGGTTTTCGAACAGCCCCGCTTTGTGCAGATCGGCCGGGTCTTCATCAGGACCAAGTGGCAGAATATTTTCAAAGTAAGTGCCGCCCAACAGTCGGCGTAGAATACCCTCACCCAGAAACGCGTCGTTGCTGTTAAGGGTTCTGGTTGCCCGCAGCAAACGCCGTATGTCGTATTGTCCCGGATAGATATCGGGCACCTGTTTTTTGATCCCAAGTAGACTGTAAGCCGCAATGCGGGCGGTCCGCACCGAGCTTTCCAGTGTGAACACAACGTCGTTATGAGTCTCCACGAACTGCCCGATGCAAGCGAGATTGGTGCAGCCTTCAGGGACTACTTGAGGACGGTCGCCTTTGGCCCTTGGCATGAACTGAGACGTGATGTAGGGCATCAGCGCGATGCGGGTTTTTGTGGCAGCCAGTATTTCGTCTAGGTGGTCCTTCAGGCCCAGGTGGTAGCACAACTCAATCAACACTTCTTTGCCGGTACACTCGGGCATCGTCTTGTTGACGTAATCGCCGGGTTTATCCATCAACAAAGCATAGGTCCACAACACAATCACGTCGTCGGGCTGATCGGGGAAGTGTGGCTGGCGGTTGCAGGTGAAGCTCATCAGCCAGGCGGAATCTGTAAAGGTGACAATTCCGCCAGTAGCCGTGAATCCGGAATAAGGGTCATTAACCGACAGCTCTTTGAGCTTTTCCATCAAAGGTGAGGGTTTGCAGGTAAGCGTCACTGATTCCCAGGTTGAGCGGGGTATGTCTCCGCAGAATTTGTCTGGCCGGCCGAAGACGTCGGATTTCTCGGCCAGATCCCTCCAGAGTTGCCAGCCGGATCCTTGGCCCGGCTTGTCACTATCTTTCAACCTCGGAGCGTTATCGTCGTCGCCGTAGGCGGTATCCTCGGTCATGGATCCGGTTGTGACGAACACCAGATCACGTGCGCCGACATTGAAGGTCTTGTCCCCTTCTGCGCCGTGGCATTGGATGGTCTTGACGGTTCTGGTGCCATCCCCGCTCTCCATATCCAGGTCCGTAACGGTCATGTCGTACTGGATATTAACGCCCTGATCTTTGAGCCATTTCATGAGCGGTCTGACAAAGCTGTCGTACTGGTTATATTTCGGGAAAACCAGTGACGTCATGTCGTTCAGTCCGTCCATAAGATGCAGGAAACGATGCATGTAGAGCTTCATTTCAAGCACCGAGTGCCAGTTCTGAAACGCAAACATGGTGCGCCAGAAAATGTAGAAATTAGTGCCCAGAAAACCCTCACTGAACCATTGCTCAACCGTGATGTCGTCCAGATCCTCTTTCCGGGCCAATAGCAGCCTGATGATCTCGAGCTGCTGGCGCCTGGTTAGATCCATGGTCGAGAAGTCTTTGATCTGTCCCTGGTTTTCCAGGAGCCGGGCTTTCGACCAGTTCTTGTCGGCATCGTTCACGATGCGGTACTCATCCAGCACGGTGAATGGGGCAGGCAGTTCGAGCGCAGGTATTTCTGAGAAAACATCCCAGAAGTTCTGGTAGGTCATCTCCATTTCACGACCTCCACGGACGATATATCCGTCCTCGGCGTTACCGGCGCCATCCAGCGAACCACCCTCTATGTCCTGCTCCTCGAGAAAGGTGATGTTGCCCGCAGGCATGTGCCCGTCGCGAATAAGAAAAAAGGCAGCAGACAGGCCCGCAATGCCGCCACCGATAATCCATGCCCGGCGCTCCGCAACACCCTCTGTTGGAAGTGGCCGGTTGTTGGTATAGCTGCCGTGCAGGTCTGCCGGTGGCAGGGGAGTGTCTATCCCGTTGTGCAGGTGTCTCGATGTGGCGTCGGGTGTCACATCGACGCTCTGCGTTCTCAGGGCTTCAATATGAGGCGTGAGTTTTGAGCCGAGCTTTCTGGTGAGGTTGGATCTGGCCATTCAGGGATCTCCTTTCCTGAGAGGTAACGATCCTTACAGTATGCGGGGCGGGCAGGAATTCAGAGTGACACACGTCAACGGGATTCGAATCGTCACCAAAGATTCATGGGGCAGGTAAGTGCAGGTCGTTACGACTCTCTGTCTTCAGCGCTCTCTTCCGCCTCGACTTCGGCTTTCCGCGCCTGGATCTTCCGCATCTTTTCATCGG
>CAZFQI010000244.1:0-2692 GCA_964520755.1 uncultured Marinobacter sp.
ACATCGAACATGCGAGGACCTCGGAATCAGAAGTATTTAGTACGCGTAGTATCCGAGGGTTCTGCTGTGAACAAAAATATATATATCCGATCAATCCGTTCGCTTTTAAAGAATGCTTGGTCGACTGAAAAACACTAGAAGGCTGTAAGCCACCCACGCACTGGCGCAGCGGACGGTCTCGGCTGCGCTAGTGGTAAATGAGAAGGCGGTAAAGGCAGAGGCTGACTCAGGTCCGGTAAGAGTCCAGTTGAGACTGCAGTTTTTCAGCCAGTTGCCTCAATGTTTCTGCCGCGTCATTGGTTGATGCGGCGTTCTCCTGACTGCTGCCAGCCATTTGGCGAATATGCTCAAGGCGCTGGTTGATGTCTTCGGAAACCTGGCTCTGCTGCTCGGCGGCGCTTGCCATTTCAATGTTGGTGTCCCGAATGGTTCGAACGCTCTCGCGCAGTGCCTCGATCGCGTTGCCGGTTTCGCGGATCATGTCGTTGGTTTCAGTAGCTAACTGACTGCCAACCTCTATCACGTCGGTTACACCGGCAACTCCCTCCTGAAGGTGATTGATCTGGTCCTGGATCTCCTTGATGGATTCCTGGGTTCGACGTGCCAGGTTTCTGACTTCGTCGGAGACCACCGCAAACCCTCTGCCGTGTTCCCCGGCTCGGGCTGCCTCAATCGCTGCGTTAAGTGCAAGAAGATTTGTCTGTTCCGAAATGTTTTCGATGACAGAAAGAATATTGCCGATGTTATCCGATGCAGCTCTGAGTGAAGCGCTGGTTTGCACCGAACTCTGATTGTTTTCGAGCTGGCTCTGTATTTTTGCGGTGGTTTTGGCAATGAGCGATTGCCCACTTTCGGCAAGACCGTCCGCCTCTTTGGCAATGTTTTCGGCCCTGGATGCACTTTCGGCAACATTCTGAGCGGTTGCTGTCATTTCATTCATGGCGGTTGCAACCTGCTCGGTCTCTCCGGTTTGTTGCGAGACGACGGTTGCTGAATCCGACGCAATGCCCCGGAGACGGGATGAGGCCTCAAGCAGGCTTTCCGAGGATCCTTTGGTCTCTGAAATTGTGGTTTGTAACCGGTCAAGCAAGCGATCGAATCCCTGGGCCATGACGTCCAGTTCGCTTTTGCCCGTTGCGTTGAACCGCACAGTCAGGTCGCCTTCCCCGCTGGCAATATCGTTGATGGCGTCGATCATTTTTTGGAGAGGTCGGGCTACCACGAGTTGGGTCAGTGCACTCAGGCAGCCGATGAGCACCAGTCCGCCGATCAAAATGGCAATGATCGTCTTGATGGTCTGGTTGCGAACCATCGTAGACACTTCATCCTCTGAATAGCCGGTTACAATCTGGTATCCCCAGGGACCGAACGCAGCGCGTTCAAGATCCCAACCCTCAGGCACGGTTTCCAGTAGATTTTGCAGTGGATCGGATTCAATTGTGTTGGAGTGCATGCGGAGCCGGCCCTTGTCGTCCACCAGGGCGAGAAACCCCGTCTCCAGCAGCCTGGATGAGGTGATGGCTGCTCTAAGTTCTTCAAGATCCGCTGAATAGCCCACGTACCAGATGCCAATAATCTGGTTTGAGGCGTTACGGATCGGACTGTAAGCGGTGAGATAGGGGTTGCCGAGGATATCCACCTGGCCGAAGTAAGCTTGGCCTCGGCTGATCGCCTGCCCGGCCGCGCCTGCCATGTTCAGTTTGGTACCGATGGCACGTGATCCATCGGCCTTCTTTACGTTCGTGGAAACCCTGACAAAGTCCTGCCCATCCCGGACGAAGAGGGTGGCTGTCCCGTCCATGACTTCGGTAATGCCGTCCACCAGATCAAAGTTGTTGTTGATCATGGTGTCGCCGAGAAACAGTGCCGGCGCGGGTTTGCCTGCGACCGGTTCGCTTCCCTGAACCCTGGGCGCTCCGAGTTGCTGGCCGCGTTCAATTAGTAGATTCAGTGAATTCTTTACCCGCTTTGACATGAGCTCGTCGGTGATGGAGAGCATTCCGGTGACCTCCTCGACAAGGTCACTCTGCCTTTCAACGACTTCCGACGTGATTGTTTTCTGCGTGTTCAACGCGATCACAATGCTTGCAAGCAATGCGATGACCAGCAGAACAACGGCAATCGAGACGATGAACAGTTTTCTGATAGACATGCTGATTCCTCAGAATCTATAACTTTGACGGACTATTGGGGCACGCAAACCATTGCGATCTTTTTTATATCGGCCGGGATCGGAGGTTCGTTAATCATTATTTCGTCATTCCGGGATGTTTCCAGGAGTTCCGACGTGTATGAGCTGTCCAGTGAGCAGAAATGGTTTCCTGACAGGATTCGCCTGGCTTCTGGTTTGTAAAAGCTTTCCGCAATCACCATATTTCGGCGTCCACGAAATGATGCGTTGATAGGTCTGGCACTCACTGTCTAGTCGCTGGCCCTCAAATACGCGTGAAAGAAGTGAAAACCGGAAAAGACCGAGGCAAAGAATTGGATTGTGAAAAAAATGGGGCGGTCCTGGCTCGAAGGAAAAAGCACTCGACCTTGACAGCTGGCGCGTACTACCCGAAACCCGAAGCAATTACGGCTGAGTACTGGGGTGTCTTTGTTGATAATACGCCTTACATATTATTGATGTCCGATGATGAGCGCAGCGCTCGCGAAAAGGCCGAGCAGTTGGCGCAGTCGGCAAATTTTC
>CAZFQI010000245.1:0-2629 GCA_964520755.1 uncultured Marinobacter sp.
TGTAGCGTTCCTCCAGTTCGGCACGAATGGCCCTGCGCTCCTTGCCGTTGGCAAATCGCCGTATCTGATCATCGGTGCTCGGGACCAGCTGCGGTACGGCGACGGCTTTGCCGTTGTCATCAACCGCCACCATGGTAAAGAAGCAGCTGTTGCTATGGCGAACCAACTTGTCGCGGATGTTCTCGGTAACCACCTTGATGCCGATCTCCATGGAGGTACGGCCGGTGTAGTTCACGCTGGCCAGAAAGGTCACCAGCTCGCCAATCTGGATGGGCTGTAGGAACATCACCTGGTCGACGGACAGGGTAACAACATAGGTCCCCGCGTAGCGGCTGGCGCAGGCATAGGCAACCTCATCCAGGTACTTCAGCAGGGTGCCGCCGTGCACATTGCCGGAGAAATTGGCTTTGTCCGGCGTCATCAGAACGGTCATGCTCAGGCTTGTTGAATTGTTTTCCATGGCGCTTCTCTGTTGGTTTGCTGTCCAGTATAGGCGCCAGTGCGATGCCGATAGCTATTGATTTAAAAGATCTTCGATCCAATTCAGGAATTTGGCCGCACTCCTCGTTTCGAAGCTATCCCTACCTGGAACGTAATAGCACAAATCTGATGTTACCGATTGAGTGTCGAAGTGCTGCAGAACGTTGGCCTTCAACAGCCTTTCGACGAGCGTTGTCGAGCAGAACACCAGCCCGTTGCCTGCCATAGCCTGTTGGATCCCGAAAAGCTCCTGATCAAACGTTTTGAGTTGAATATTTGCCCCCTCCAGTCCATTTTTTTCTAACCAATCGGTGAGGGGAGGGGCCGGTAACGCTTTGTTTTTCCACTCCGTGGTAAAAAGGGTTAACGGGGCATTTGCCCAGGAGGGAGGCGTCATTCCATAGGCACCAAATACATTGAATGACTCAAATCGAATGACATCAGAATGCTCAGCAACTGAGACATCCCCGAATCGAATGGGAATGATGTAGGATTGGCTGTCGACCGACTCGCCGGTCGATATTTCCACAGAAATCTCGGGGTTGGCTTGTTCGAAATCGTGCTGGGAAGGGATCAGCACCATCGCTGCCAAGGATGATGTCGTCGTCACCCTGACCGTATTGCCTGCCTTCACCACCTCTTCCAAAGCGCTGTCGATTTTCCGAAACCCTTCCGAGGTCGCTTTGGCTAATCGGATACCCGTTCCTGTCAAGGATATCCGTCTTCCCTGCCGATGAAACAGGCTCACATTCAATCGGCTTTCCAGGTTGCCAATGTGGTGTGAGATGGCTGTCGGCGTCAGCGAAAGTTCTTCTGCCGCCAACTTGAAACTTCCCCGGCGGGCAGCCGACTCAAAGGCTTTCAGCGCCTGTAATGACACCTGCAATGTGAATCTCCAGGTCAATCACGAGTTCATGAACGTTTGGATGAGTTTAATTCATCTGCAAGTGTAATTTTTCCGTTTGTGCAAGTCCATCCAGCGCCACAAACTAGCTCCTGTCATCAATCAGCTAAGGAAATGAACATGAGCACACTATTACACATTGATTCAAGCGTCAGAGCGGCGACAAACCCGAACCCGGATCACGATTCCATATCGAAAAATGTCGCCCGCCGATTCATTGATACCTGGAAACAGAACCGGCCTGAGGATGAATATATCTATCGTGACGTTGGCGTGAACCCACCCGCTTTCATTACCCAGGATTGGATTGGCGCGGTGTTTACCCCTGAGGAAAATAGGACCCCGGCGCAGCAGGAGACACTGGCACTCTCCGATACACTTATCGCTGAGGTCTCAGCAGCCGACGTTATTGTGATCTCCTCACCCATGTACAACTACGGTATGCCGGCTCAGCTAAAAGCCTGGTTCGATCAGATCGTTCGCATTGGCAAAACGTTTGATTTCGATCTCGAACGAGGGGACTTCCCGCTGCAGCCTCTGCTCTCAGGTAAGACATTGATCATTGTGACCTCCAGCGGAGAGTTTGGCTTTGAAAAAGGCGGAATAAGAGAAGAGTCTGGCCACCTGGTGCCGCACCTCAGAACGTTGAGCAAATACCTCGGTGTGGACACCATTTATGAGGTCGCCGCTGAATATCAGGAATTTGGCGACGAGAGGCACCGAGTGTCAGTAGCCAACGCCAAAGCTCGAGCCGAGAGCCTTGCTTCAGAGCTGAGCCTTTCAGCCCCGGCGCTATCGTCAAGAAATGAGGTCACCGATGCGTGACCGAATTGATGAAGAGCGTCTAGCAACCTGTGGCGAAAGTGCCATTGATCTGGCTATTAGCAATGTAAAAGCCGGTGGTTTGCCGTTTTCCGCTGTGATCGTCAATCAAAATGGAGACGTTGTCGGCAAGGGGGTAAATCAGGTTGCCGAGCATCTGGATTGTACCGCACACGCAGAAATACAGGCGATAAGGGACGCTTCACGGAATGAAAATAGCGTCTCTTTAAAAGGGACGACGTTGATTGCCTCAGGAGAGCCTTGCGCTCTCTGTTACATGGCGATCCGTATGGCCGGCATTGGGCATGTCCGTATCTTGTTGGATCGATATGAGGCGGCAGAAAACGGGTTCGATTATCGGTGGACTTACAGGTATTTGACCCCCAGCCTCATTAATGAGCTCGATGTTGTGACTTTGGTTAA
>CAZFQI010000246.1:0-2602 GCA_964520755.1 uncultured Marinobacter sp.
AGGTTTATTACGATAAGGATTGCGATCTTTCCATCATCCAGGGCAAGAAAGTTGCCATCATCGGCTTCGGCTCCCAGGGCCACGCGCACGCGTGCAACCTGAAAGAGTCCGGCGTCGACGTTACCGTGGGTCTGCGCCCGGGTTCTTCTTCCATCGCCAAGGCAGAAGCCTATGGTCTGAAGACCAGCGACGTGCCTTCTGCCGTTGCCGCCGCTGACGTCGTCATGGTTCTGACCCCGGACGAGTACCAGGCTCAGCTGTATGCCGCCGAGATCGAGCCGAACCTGAAGCAGGGTGCGACCCTGGCCTTCGCTCACGGTTTTGCCATCCACTACAACCAGATCGTGCCCCGCAAGGATCTGGATGTGATCATGGTTGCACCGAAAGCGCCGGGCCACACAGTTCGTACCGAGTTTGCCAATGGTGGTGGTATTCCGGACCTGATCGCCATCTTCCAGGACTCCTCTGGTAACGCCAAGAATCTGGCTCTGTCCTATGCCAGCGGCATTGGTGGTGGGCGTACCGGCATCATCGAAACCTCCTTCAAGGACGAGACTGAAACCGATCTGTTCGGTGAACAGGCGGTTCTGTGTGGTGGTACGGTTGAGCTGGTGAAGGCTGCGTTCGAAACGCTGGTGGACGGCGGTTACGAGCCGGAAATGGCGTATTTCGAGTGTCTGCACGAGTTGAAGCTGATCGTGGATCTCATGTACGAAGGCGGTATCGCCAACATGAACTACTCCATCTCCAACAACGCGGAGTACGGCGAGTATGTAACTGGCCCGGAGATCATCAACGAGCAGTCCCGTGAAGCCATGCGCAATGCGCTGAAGCGGATTCAAAGCGGTGAGTATGCAAAGATGTTCATCTCTGAAGGTGCTTTGAACTACCCGTCCATGACTGCGCGTCGTCGTCAGAACGCGGAGCATCAGATCGAGGTCGTAGGTGAGAAGCTGCGCGGCATGATGCCGTGGATCTCCGCGAACAAGATCGTGGATAAGGACAAAAACTAAGCGGAATTCCGCCTGGTTTTCAAAAACGCGGCCCGGGTGGCCGCGTTTTTCGTATATACTCCGCCCAAACGCTTTCCGGAGTAATGGGAATGACTGAAGAAAGAAAAACCGCCGACGGCAAGCAGAACCTGGACTATGAAGTAGAGGCCGGGGAAGTGGTTGAAGAAGAGCTGGTGGAAGGTGCGCCGGTCCGCCGCAAAGGTATTTACCTGCTCCCCAATGCGCTTACAACCGCCTCTCTGTTTTCAGGGTTCTACGCCATAGTCTCTGCCGCGAACGGCGTCTTCGATAATGCCGCGATTGCCATTTTTGTCTCAATGATCCTGGATGGTCTTGATGGCCGTGTTGCCCGGATGACCAATACCCAGAGCAAATTTGGTGAAGAGTACGACAGCCTGGCCGACATGGTGGCCTTTGGTGTTGCCCCCGGACTTGTCGCTTTTTTCTGGTCGCTGAACGCCTTCGATAAGGTCGGTTGGGCCGTTACGTTCATCTACGTGGCTGGCGCTGCGCTTCGTCTGGCCCGCTTCAACACCCAGATCGGTTCGGTCGACAAGAAGTTCTTTGTTGGTTTGCCCAGCCCGGCTGCCGCAGCGTGCGTTGCTGGCCTGGTCTGGTGTTTTCATCTCTTTGAACCCGCTGCCTGGCTCACCTTGCTGACCATGGTGGTGGTTGCAGGCACCGGCGTGCTGATGGTCAGCAACATCCTCTATCGCAGTTTCAAGGATCTGGACTTGCGTGGTCGCGTTCCTTTCGCGGCGATTCTGCTTGTTGTACTGGTGTTTGTGGTGATCGCGCTGGATCCCGCCACCGTACTCTTTACTGGATTCCTTATATATGCGTTGTCCGGCCCTGTTCGTGCACTGTTCCGTGGAAAACCCCGGAAAGCTTCAGGCGCCGCTGACTGAGCTCTCGCTTCCCGGGCCTCCTCAGTGAGGCCCGGGAATTAACACTACAGTCTCCGGTCAACGCCTTACCTGGTTGATGCCCTGACGGAGACTTTTCATGTTCATCAAGAAGCGCCCATCCTGGGCTTTGCCTTCCTCCGAAATTACTCCCGAATCGATATACCTCAATCGGCGACAATTCATGTCCGGCACTGTGGCTGTGGCGGCTGGTCTTTCAGTGCCCGGTCTGTTGTCGGCAGCGAAGCTTCCTGTCCCGGGAGAAGCGCTGGATTTTGTTCCGATGCCCGGCTTTTCCACCGACGAGGAAAAAACCCCTTTTGAGGACGTAACCCGCTACAACAACTTTTACGAGTTCGGCACTGGAAAAGGGGACCCGGCGAAGTACGCCGATGAAATGACCGTTGATCCCTGGTCCGTGGTTGTTGAAGGCGAATGTGATCGGCCCGGTAAGTATGCGTTGGAAGATCTGCTGAAACCTCACGAGTATCAGGAACGGGTGTATCGGCTTCGTTGTGTCGAGGCCTGGTCGATGGTGATCCCCTGGATCGGGATTCCATTGGCGGACATCATTAAACGGCTTGAACCCAACTCGCGCGCGAAATACGTCTATTTCGAGACCCTGTATGATCCGGATCAGATGCGAGGGCAGCGCTCCTTGTTCAGCACCATCGACTGGCCTTA
>CAZFQI010000247.1:0-2514 GCA_964520755.1 uncultured Marinobacter sp.
TGGCTGTTCGTGCCTACAGCCTGGCTTCCGACGAACGGCTGGCAGAATCCGCCACGTCTTCTCTTGCGATAGTGGTTGTCGGAATCATCCCCGTGGTGATTCTCAGCCTGGCGATGCGCCGTTCCCGTCCGGGAAGTAAGCCGGGTTAAATTCCGGATTACTCTTCAAACAGGAAGACCTGGGACATATCCAGTTCAAGCGACACAGCCTGGCCTTCCTCTGGCAGGAACACGCCCGGTACTTTGGCGTGCAGGTGCATTTCCTGGCCATCCGGTCCGTGGGCGCAAATGTGCAACAGGCTGGTGGGTCCCAGCAGTCGCGACATCAGAACATGGCTGGTGCGATCGTCCCCGACCTTCCCCGCCAGCAGCGCCACTTTGACGGCCTCCGGGCGAATCAGAATCCTGACACTCGCGCCCTCTTTGAATCGTGACGCATCCAACCGGCCCAGCGGCGTTGCCACCCGGCCGTCACTTACCGTGCACCGGTGTTCGTTCACCTGACCGAAAAAGTTCACCACGAACGGCTCCGCCGGATTGCAGTAGAGATCCGTCGGGGTACCTGTCTGCACAATTTCGCCGTCGCGCATCAGGGCGATGCGATCGGCCATGAACATGGCTTCCTCGGGATCATGGGTCACCAGCAGGGTCGCCGTGTTCAGCTCCTTGAGCACATGCAGCGTGTCGTCGCGGATTTGATCACGCAGGCGGGCGTCCAGGCTGGAGAAAGGCTCATCCAGCAGCATGACCCTGGGTGATGGGGCAAGGGCTCTGGCGAGGGCCACCCTCTGTTGCTGGCCACCCGACAGGGTGTGGGGGTACACATTGGCGGAGTCGGCCATGCCCAGGCGCTTCAATAGATCCAGTGCTCGCGACTGTTTCTGTTTCCTGGGCAGGGCGTTGATGCCAAAGCAGACGTTTTCAAGCACGGTCAGGTGCGGGAAGAGTGCCGATTCCTGGAAGGCCAGGCCCACGTTGCGTTTTTCGGGTGGCACCTGGACGCCACCGGGTGCCGAGACCAGCGATCGACCCAGAAATACCTTGCCACTGGAAGGAACCTGAAGCCCCGCTGCGATGCGCAGCAGTGTGGTTTTCCCGCAGCCCGATGGCCCAAGCAGGCAAACTACCTCACCTGCCTCCAGATGCAGGTTGATGTCCCTGACAACGCTATCGCCGTGAAATTGGCAGTGCACACGGTCAAGCATGAGTGAAGGGCCCGACAGACCATTCTCGAGTTGGTCATTGTAGGCGGGGCTTTGCTGATAAATGCTCATTGGCCGATCCAACCTTCCGGTACAAACTCCAGTGAAGTTCAGATTGTAATCTTGTTGCGTCTGATTGTGTATTGATTACGTAAAAGCGACTGATTCCTATTTATTGACTTATTCGTGCAGGTTGGGTCTAATCGCAGGTAAATACAAATCGTTATCACCATTAATAACGCTCAACAACCAAGGAGATTGATCCCGTGGTATCCCATAAAGCGAAATTGGCAGCTTCTGTACTGGCAACCACCCTGGCGGCAACCAGTGTATCTGCGAGTGAAGTGAACCTGTACTCCGCACGCCACTATGATTCCGATCAGGCCATTTACACCGCTTTCACAGAGGAAACCGGCATCAAGGTGAACCTGATCGAAGGCAAGTCTGATGCATTGATCCAGCGGATCAAGCGTGAAGGTGTCGCCAGCCCGGCGGATATCCTGATAACGGTCGACGCTGGCAACCTCTGGCGTGCTGACCAGGAGGGCATTTTCCAGCCGGTCGATTCTGAAACCCTGAACAGCCGCCTGCCGGATTCTCTGCGCCATCCGGAAGGGCACTGGTTCGGCTTTAGCCAGCGTCTGCGCGTGATTTATTATGACCGTTCCGATTTCGATCCGTCCCGGATCAGTCAGTACGAAGATCTGGCAAAGCCCGAGTTCAAGGGCGAGATCTGCATCCGTTCCTCCAGCAATATCTACAACCAGTCCCTGCTGGCCAGCCTGGTTGAGTACCACGGCGCAGACGGCGCTGAAGAGTGGGCCCAGGGCGTTGTCGATAACATGGCCCGTGATCCCCAGGGTGGCGATACCGACCAGATTCGCGCCGTAGCCGCCGGTGAATGTAACCTGGCCGTTGGCAACCACTACTACTATGCCCGCCTGCTGAACTCCGACGATGTTGCCGACCGTGAGGTGGCGCGTGAAGTCGGCATTATCTTCCCGAACCAGGAAGGCCGTGGCGTGCATGCCAACATCGGCGGGGCCGGTGTGGTAGCAACGGCGCCCAACAAAGACAACGCGGTCCGGTTCCTGGAGTTCCTGTCTTCCGATACCGCTCAGCAGATCTTCGCTGAAAGCAACCATGAGTTCCCGGCGGTAGAAGGTGTGCTGAAAAACCCGGTACTGGATTCCTGGGGCAACCTGAACATTGATGACATCAATGTCAGCGTGCTGGGCACCAACAATCCGGAAGCGGTCAAGATCTTTGATCGGGTAGGCTGGCGTTGATTGCAGCAGGGCTGCGTTAACCTG
>CAZFQI010000248.1:0-2494 GCA_964520755.1 uncultured Marinobacter sp.
AGATAGACGAGCACAATGGCCAGCAGGAAGATCACCGCTGCCAGGCTGCCAGCCTGTATCTCCTGCAGGCTTTGCCCTGCCCAGCTAAACCCGTAACCCTGAGGCAAACTTTCCGCCAGACTCTCCATCGCCTGAATTGCATCACCACTGGCATAACCGGGGGCCGCTTCACCGGAAATGGTTACGGAGCGTTTGAGATTGAAATGCTGGATAGTAGATGGGCCGAGAACAGGTTCAAGAGAAGCCAGCGTAGTCAGTGGCACCATGTCACCCTGCTGATTGCGGACCTTGTAGTAGGAAAGGTCGTCGGGCTCTTGTCGATAGCGGCCCTCTGCCTGTAACAATACCCGGTAGTTCTTACCAAAACGGGTAAAGTCATTCACGTACAAAGAGCCCATCTGTGTTTGAAGGGTGGAGAAAATGTCTGACAGCTGGATGCCCATTGCTTTGGCTTTATTTCGATCCACGTGCAGCAGGTATTGTGGAATGTTGGCGCGGTAGGTGCTGTAGACCCGGGAAAGCGCCTCATGTTCGTTGGCCGCGAAAATCAGCCCGTTCATCACCTGCGAAAGCTCCGCTACGTCCCGCCCCTGATCATCCTGAAGCCGGAAGTCGAAACCTGAGGATGTGCCGAGCCCGGGTATGGCTGGCGGGTTGAATACCATGACTTGCGCTTCCGCAACTGACCACAGGCTCGACGAAAGGCGAGGAACAACCTGTCCCAGCCCAAGCGCTTCGTCTTCACGCTCCTCCCAGTCTTTCAGAGTGACGATGCCGAGGCCATTGTTCGAGTTTGCGCCCCCCAACAGGGAAAACCCCGATACCGTAATAAAGTCGGTCACCGCAGGGTCTTGCAGAACCAGTTCCGTCACCTTTTCCAGAACAGCATCCGTGCGCTCCAGAGCTGCCGCATCCGGCAGTTGCACGTCCACAAACAGAAACCCCTGGTCTTCCGGTGGCACGAATGCAGCGGGTACGGCCTTGAACAGGCCCGCGCTTGCCAACAGGATTGCAACCAGTGCCACTCCCATCAGGGCGCCCTTGCGCAGCAGCTGCGTTACCAATCTGTCGTAGCCTCTGGTGCTGCTGGTAATCGCCTTCTCGACCGGGCTTAACCACCTTATGGGATTGCTGTCACTGCGACCTAACAAAGCAACACAAAGCGCCGGGCTCAGGGTCAAGGCGTTAATGGATGAGATGATTACCGCGACGGAAATGGTGACGGAAAACTGTTTGTACAATTCGCCGGTAATGCCAGGCATGAAACCAACCGGTACAAACACGGCCAAAAGAACCAGAGTGGTGGCGATGACCGGGCCAGTCACTTCGGCCATGGCTTTTGTGACCGCCTCTCGGATCGGTAATTTCTCTTCTTTCAGCAGCCGTTCAACATTTTCGATGACGACGATGGCATCGTCCACCACAATGCCGATGGCGAGCACCAACCCGAACAAGGTGATGGTATTGATGGAATATCCGAGTGCCGCCATGACGGCAAAGGTGCCAATGAGCGAGACCGGAATGGCGATACTGGGAATAAGAGTGGCCCGCCAATTCTGCAGGAACAGGAACACCACCAGTATGACGAGCCCGACGGCCTGTAGCAGAGTGATAACGACTTCGTCGATGGAGCGGCTGATGAAATCGGTGCTGTCGAACAGGATGCTGTGCTTTACACCGTCTGGAAACGCGGGAGCTGCGTCATTGACAACCTTCTTGACCTTTTCTGCAACGTCCAGCGCGTTGGCATCCGGTAGCTGATAAATCACGACGAATGCGGTATCACGATTGTTCAGCTTGGCCGTTGACGCGTAGGAGCGAGAACCCAGCTCGATGCGACCGATATCCTGCAGACGCACAAATCCGCCGTCGGGGCTTGCGCGCAGAATGGTCTGAGCGAATTCGTCCGGGTCCGAGAGCCGCTCGCGACTCTGTATGCTGTACACAAATTGCTGGCCAGCAGGCACTGGCGACTGCCCCAACTTGCCGGCCGCCACAATCTGGTTCTGTTCCCTCAACGCTGCGGCTACCTCGGCAACGGTGATATCAAGCGCAGACATACGCTGGGGGTCCAGCCAGATCCGCATACTGTAATCTTTCGCGCCCATCACCTCAGCGGAGCCAACACCCGGCACACGTCCCAGGGTCTCAACGAGATTATTGGACGCAAAATTACTGAGAAAAACACCGTCCAGATCCGGCCGCTCCGAGGTCAGGTTAATACCCATCAACATATTGCCAGCCTGCTTTCTGACAACCACACCCTGCCGCCGCACTTCGTCCGGCAAGAAGGGCTCGGCCAATGCAACGCGGTTCTGCACGTTTACCTGTGCGATATCTGTATCAGTGCCGCTTTCAAAGGTCAGCGTTATCTTGGCTGCACCATCACTGGATGCGGTCGACTCGATGTAGATCATTCCCTCCACACCATTGAGCTGTTGCTCAATGGGCCGGATAACCGACTCCTCCACAACCTGCGAACCGGCACCAGGCA
>CAZFQI010000249.1:0-2467 GCA_964520755.1 uncultured Marinobacter sp.
TTGATCAGCCCGCACAGGGAACGCACGGTGTAGGCGCCGCGGCTGAAACCAAACAGGTAAATGTCGGTGCCGGGCGTGAAGTTCTGAACAATGTAGCGGTAGGCATCCATGATGTTCTTGTGGATGCCCTGCCCGGTCACGCCGCCGACTACCGCATTATGGTAGGAGCCGATGCCCCAGTCATAAAACACATGCTGGGGCCGGCCATCACTGGCTATCGGGCGAATGGCCCTGGCCATTCTCAAAACGTTGGTGGGAACATCTTTCTGCAGGTCTTCTTCAGGACGATTCCATGTGCCGTCGGCACAGACAACGAGGCGCTTCACCATGGCAGACTCCTTTGCCACACAAGTGGTCAGGTTTTAACCACAGTATAGTTCAGGGCCGGTCATCCGGCGGCGCGCCCTCCTCACATTTCCGGCAATCAATCTCAAACCCGAGCATTGATGCCCGGCCCTGTTCCGTCGTCACCCATGGGCGATTCACCCAGGGCGGCGTGTGGCGCACATGCTGATTGTGCCCACACGCTAATTGGGCAACCCAGTGGTCCTCTTCGTCCTTGTGATAGCCGGTGATGGGTTGTTTCATTTGACCTCCTTCGTACATATGCGGGGTGACGCCGGACGGCCCAAACCCTTATCCTGAGATATAACCTTATTCCATCAGTTTGAGGAGTTCCCCCATGAAAACTGCCCATGACCTGGTAGAAGCCGCCAAGAAAGACATTCAGGAAGTGCCCCTCGATCAGGCGGACGATGCCATCAAGAATGCCGATCTTCTGCTGGATGTGCGTGATGCGGATGAGTACCGGGCTGGTCATATACCTGGCGCGGTGAACATTTCCCGTGGTCTGCTGGAGTTCAAGTTTACCAATGATCCGGCGTTCGAGAGCCGCGACATGAACATCGTCTGTTACTGCAAGACGTCCGGGCGAGCCGCATTGAGTGCCAAAGCCCTGAAGGAAATGGGCTACATGCATGTGCAGTCTATCGCCGGCGGATTTGACGCCTGGCAGGAGGCGCACAAACCCGTGGCCAAGCCGGAATTGCCCTCGTTCGAGTAATTGGCGCCTACAGGCAGCAGGCCTTGTACTTTCTGCCACTGCCACAGGGGCAGGGGTCGTTACGACCGGGCTTCAACTGGCCCTCGCTGGTGTCTCCCCGAAGGTAATACCAGCGACCCTGCTCCCGAACGAAATCGGAGTTTTCCTCGAGAAAACCCCAGCCCTTGCCCAGGCGGTAGAGCGCACGGAAATGAACCGTCCCGTGATCGCCCAACTCACTGGTGTCCAGGATCTGCAAACCGGTCCAGTTCGGCGCGTCCTCCAGTGTCAGCGTCTCCGGTCGTGTACTCTGATGCCACGTGGTCTGCAGATAATCAGGAAGATTGAGAACGAAGGCTGCGTAACGCGACCGCATCAGTGCCTCCGGCGATGGTGCCGGTTCGCCCTGATGGAAGGGCCGGCAGCATTCAAGGTAGGATTTGCAGCTGCCACAAGGGCAACTTTGGTGTTCAGGCTGCTGCGTCATCGGTGATCAATCTTTTCGGCTATGCTCGTAGACCGGCAGTGTATCAATATCAAACCGGTGTTGCTCCGGCCTTCTCCACTGACTTCCTGGTGATTTCCTTTGACGGATGTATCGCTGTTACAGATTTTTCTGGCCAACCTTGCCATTCTTGCCGGTGCCTGTCTGCAGGGCGTCGCCGGCTATGGCATTGGCACGCTGGCTGCGCCGTTGCTGTTTCTGATCAGCCCGGTGTTGGTCCCGGGACCGTTGATCCTGAACGCCACGCTGCTCACCGTCTTCATGCTGATACGCAATCGCGGTGCGCTGCAGGTCCGGGAAGTGCGCTTTGCCATCGTCGGCGGCGTAGCCGGCGCAATCCTGGCGGCTCTGACACTGCTGGTGATCTCCACCACGGGATTTGAGCTGATCTTCGGTGTGCTTATTCTCGCTGGGGTAGCGCTCAGTATTGGTGGACTCAAGCCCGCGCTGAACGCCCGGAACAGCGTGATGGCCGGAGCCGCCTCGACCTACATGGGCACAATCACCGCTGTGGGTGGACCGCCGATCGCGTTGATCTACCAGAATGAAAAGGGACCGCTGGTCAGGGCCAATATGTCCGCATTCTTTCTGGCGGCCAGTGTCCTCAGCCTGTCAGGTCTGTTTGCCTCAGGCTACCTGGGCACCCGGGAGCTGTTCCTGTTCGCAGTTACCTTCCCGGGGGTGTTCCTGGGCTTCTGGCTCTCCGGCAAACTCGTCAACCGCATGCCCTTCGAGGGGCTTCGACCGGTAATTCTGGCCATTGCGGCCATCGCGGGCACGGCGGCGCTGATTCGCGGCCTGATTTCCCTGTGAGCATACGGGAGTCGGGGACAACAACGGGGTCCACGGTCGAACTCATTGGAACCTCCCTTGGCCTGGTGACTGATTACAAGACTAGCTTGCAAGCGATTCGCGCATTA
>CAZFQI010000250.1:0-2443 GCA_964520755.1 uncultured Marinobacter sp.
CCAGGCGCGGCCACAGGAATCGCCGCCGCAATGGATATTGGCGCGAACCGCCTCTGTGTAGCTTGTGGCATGGCTCAGGATATGAAAGATCACCGGCATGGCTTCGTGCAGGTAGCAGGTGCGGCCGAAAGTGTCACCGGCTTTGACTGCATCCAGCGATGAACCAGACTGGGCGCTGGTCAGGTTACCTGAATCGGGTGCTTCGGCTCTGGCCGCCTCAAGAGCTGTCGATAGGGCTTGGCCCCGGAAAAGCTGGTCCAGAAGCGTCGCCGCGCATTTTGCCCAGGCAACGGCTTCGTCATTATGATTGGTCACTCGTACGGCGGCTTCGGTAACTTCCAGTAGCCGGTCACTACCGCAATAGCAGGCCACCAGCGGCGGGAGTTTGGACACGGCGGGCAGTTGCATGTCGTCGGCGCCGCTTTCCGGAAGCAGCTGCTGGTCGATGGTTTCAGCAATGTGTACCCCGGCTTCCTGTACCTCGGTTTCATGATAGGTCAGGTCGATGGCCTTTCGGACCGGGGCGGCCAGCTGATCACCACTGAGGCGCCGGGTGTAAGGCAGAACTTTCTGCACCAGTATCCGCTTCTGCTGATCGGTCAGGTTCGCAGTGGTGGTCGTAAGCGCCTGTCCGATGGCGTCCTGTTCAATGGTATTGAGGTTGTTCAGGGTCACCCGTGTCGGGTTGTCGAGATAACCACACCAGCGACCACCAGGCCCGAAAAAATTCCGGAAACGCTGCTGGTAGTCGCGGATATCCAGCTTGCCTTCGCTTGCCAGCAGGCTGTCGATTATCACGCCTGTGGCAGCCCCATAATGACTGATATCCCCCGACTGCTTGCCCTCATGGGCAAAATAACCGAGACCACCTTTGAAATAGTCAGCACTGGGTGTAAGAAATTCCGGGGACTGCCCGCCAACCTCCAGAATCCGCGGGCTGTTATAAAGCCAGTGCAGTCCCAGACTGGCCGCATCCGCAACCCAGCCGCCGGCCAGGGCGGCGATGATGGTAGGTTTTCTGTTGCTGGTCATTGGGAATCCTCGCTGGTCGGGTTCTTGGTCGAATGTCAGGAAGTGTACGCCTGATTCCAGTCACAGGCTCAATCAGATCCGGACCTGAACCTGCCCGCCACGCACCCGCACTTGAAGCGTCCGCATTGCCCGCGTCGCAGGTGCGGCGATGGGTTGTCCGTCGCGAACGTCAAAGGCCCCTTGATGCAGCGGGCACTCGATGACATGGTCGTCGAAATAGCCGTCGCACAGATCGGCACCACCATGAGTGCAGAGCGCAAGCGAGGCATAGATTCCCGTCGGCGTGTCGTAGATGGCGATGGTCTTCCGTCCGACCTCGACTCGTGTGACCCAGTCCTTTTCCAGTTCGTCCACCGCGATCAGGTCGCGCCAGGACTTGTTGCTCATGTCCGCGCCTCCTGAATCTGGCTCACGATGTCCCTGTGGGCGCCGAGGTAGCCGCGCGGCTCGACATGAACATGGTTGCGCAGCTTTTCATGCAGGCGCGGCAGGGTGTGGTAGGGAACCAGGGGCACATAGTGATGTTCGGCGTGGTAGTTCATGTTCCAGCACAGGAAGCGCCACGGGGCCGAGACCAGGTTGCTGCGGGTGTTCTCACTCATTTTGGCCACGGTCGGGCGACCCACGTGTTCTGTCATTCGGATAAAACGCATCACCGGTTCGCCGAGGAACAGCGGAATGATCCAGTACCAAATCAGGCCCCACCAGCCGGTGACGGCCATGCCGGCGAAGATCAGCGCGTAGATTCCGAGCATGAAGCGTGCGTCTCTGAACACGTGGGCATGTTCCTCTTTGGGGATGAAGTGTTTTTCGTCGTCTGAAAGCCGACCCATGGCGTGGCGTGAAACCTCGGTGAACTTGGTCTTCCAGTAGGGTATTGCGGACAGGTAGAGCAGGTATTCACCATAGGTTTTCGGCATGGGGATCAGCTCAGGGTCCTTGCCGTCCAGCTGCGTATAGGTGTGGTGATCGCAATGCTCATAGCGGAAGAAGCGGTGCGGCAGCATGATGATGAATCCGCAGATTTGCCCGATGATATTGTTCAGCTTGCGGGTGCGGAACACGGTGTAATGCACGCATTCATGTTGCAGCGAGAAATGATGCACCAGCACGATTCCCTGCAGGAACATAGCAGGCCAGATCAGCCAGCTGTTCCAGGCAAGGGTAATCAGCGTCGTGGTGCCGGCTAGCACCAGCACCCACAGCGCCAGATGCCGGAGTGCGGGCCCGTCGGAGCGTTGCATCAGGGCCTTCAGCTCGTCCCGGGTCAGCTTGCCCTCTGCAAGCGCCTGGGTCTGGGGTGTGACAATGCCTTGACTCATGGAATATCAGCCTAGCATGGCTCGATTTGGCCCGGCAAAAGGTTCGCAAGGAAGACAGGATGACTTTCGGTGTAACAATTGGTGCCTTC
>CAZFQI010000251.1:0-2312 GCA_964520755.1 uncultured Marinobacter sp.
TCAGGTACGATGCATTCAAAAGGAGGCTTTATGAGAACACTGCTGATCAATATGTTACTGATGATTTCACTGGTCGCCAGCGCACCTTTGCTGGCCCAGGAAGATCCGCTGAAAGTCGGAATGTCCGGCCAGTATTTTCCGTTCACCTTTGTGGAGCAGGATAAGCTCAAGGGCTTTGACGTGGACGTGATGAAAGCCATCGGCAAAGAGCTTGGCCGTGAAATCCAGTTTGAAACCGCCAATTTCTCCGGGCTGATGGGCATGCTGGAATCCGGACGCATAGACACCGTGGCCAACCAGATCACCATCACCGAAGAACGCAAAAAAGCCTATATTTTCACCGAGCCCTATGTGTATGACGGCGCCCAGGTGGTAACCAAAGAAGGCAACACCGAGATACAGGGCGTGGAAGATCTGAAGGGTAAAACAGTCGCGGTAAACCTCGGTTCCAATTTCGCCGAGCTGCTGCGGGAGCTTCCCTATTCGGACCAGATCGACATCAAGACCTACGAGAGCAACCTGGAGCGGGACACCGCCCTGGGCCGTGTCGATGCCTTTGTCATGGACCGGGTAAGCGCCAGCCAGATTATCAAGGAAAAGCCACTGCCGCTTGAGCTTGCCGGCCCCACCTTCTCACAGATCACCAACGCCTATCCGTTCCGGGATACAGAGGCGGGCCGCGAACTGCGCGACCAAGTGAACAAGGCTCTGGCCGCTCTGCGGGACAAAGGTGAGCTGCAAACCATCTCCGAGAAGTGGTTCGGTACCGACATCACCCGGCCCTGAGGGCCCCAACCGAGGCCTGACTGCCTATGGACGTGTTAAACGTCGAATACATGGTGGGGCTGATACCCGTTCTGCTCGGGTATCTACCTCTCACCCTGCAACTGGCAGGAACGGGGATGGTGCTTGCACTGATCCTTGCCTGCCTGTTTGCCGTGGTCCGGGTGCTGCGCATCCCGGTGCTCAACCAGTTGACCATCGTATTCATCTCCTTTTTCAGGGGTACGCCGCTGTTGGTCCAGCTTTTCCTGTTTTACTACGGGCTACCCCAGCTGGTCAGCGCACTGACGGTAATCGACGGCATCACGGCGACGATCATGGGCCTGACCATGCACTTTTCCGCCTATATGGCCGAATCGATCCGTGCCGCCATTGTGGGCGTTGATCGCAGCCAGACCGAAGCGGCCCTGTCCATCGGCATGACCAACGGCCAGATGATGCGGCGGATCGTTTTGCCCCAGGCCACCCGGGTCGCATTACCGACCCTGATGAACTACTTCATCGACATGATCAAGGCCACATCACTGGCATTCACCCTGGGCGTCACCGAACTGATGGGCGCCACCCAGAAAGAGGCCGCCGGCAGCTTCCTGTACTTCGAGGCGTTCATTGTCGCCGCCGTGATCTACTGGATCGTGGTAGAGATGCTGTCCAAGCTTCAGCATTATCTGGAAATCCGCCTGAACAAGGCCTATAGCCGATGATCAAACTGGAATCCCTGAGCAAGCATTTTGGCAAGACCATCGTCCTCGACGGCATCGATCTGACCATCGAGAAGGGCGAAATTGTGGTGATCATCGGCCCGTCAGGGACCGGAAAATCCACCTTGCTGCGCTGCCTCAATTTCCTGGAGCAGCCCACCACCGGCACCATGACCGTGGGTGATCTGACGGTGGATGTAAACCGCGCCAGCCGCGCTGAAATCCTGTCCATGCGGCGGCGAACCGCCTTCGTGTTCCAGAACTACGCCCTGTTTGCCAACAAGACCGCACTGCAAAATATCGCCGAGCGTCTGCTGGTGGTGGACAAATGGCCAAAGGAAAAGGCCAACAAAAGAGCGCGGGAGATCCTGCAGCAGATCGGCCTTGGCGATAAGGCCGATGCTTACCCGGCGGCCATGTCCGGCGGCCAGCAGCAGCGGGTGGGCATTGGCCGCGCCATGGCCACTGGAGCCGAGGTTATCCTGTTCGACGAGCCCACCTCATCCCTCGACCCGGAGTGGGTGGAAGAAGTGCTCGGGCTGATGAAACAGCTGGCGGCGGAGCGGCAAACCATGATGGTGGTCACCCATGAAATGTCCTTCGCCCGGGATGTGGCCGACCGGGTGATCTTCATCGACGGCGGCCGGATTGTGGAGCAGGGGCCGCCCAGCGAAATCTTCTATAACCCGAAGGATCCGCGAACGAAGGATTTTCTCAAGAAAATCCTTGCCACCAACCCTGTGTAAAACACGGAACACCGGCAAGAGAGAAATCTACCAGGTTTCCCCGAACGGCCGGATATCCAGCTCAAAGGTCCAGGCGGAAGGA
>CAZFQI010000252.1:0-2289 GCA_964520755.1 uncultured Marinobacter sp.
CCCAGAACGGCGAACGCCACACTGCCTTCCGGTTCCCTGAACCCTGCCAGAAAGTCCGCCCGTTGCCGCGGCGACATACCCGGCGCCTGCGCCCGCTGGGGGACATCGGGGGCCTGCTTCGCCAGAGCGTCGCTCGCCTGCTTCGCGTACTTGAAGCTGCTGAAAAACGCCAGGTAATGCCCGGGCCGATCCCGGAACTGGCGGGCGATCAGGTCGGCGATGGGCTGGAGGGACGCCTCGCGGTGAACCTGTCGGGTACTGATGCCGGGCGTGAAGTGCACCTGCAGTTGATCCGCGCTGAACGGGCTGGGCAAGGAGGTAAAACGGGAATCCTCGGGCAAACCCAGCAGGTCCCGATAATAAACACCGGGGCTCAGGGTGGCGGAGAACAGCAGCACCGAATGCGCGGCTTCAAACCGCTCTCGCAGAAAATCCGCCGGGATCAGGTTCTGGATCGTCAGACTGGCCCGTCCCCGACCGGCCCGCTGGAATTCACACAGGGAGTGATCGCCGAACGTGTCCGCCAGCTTCATGAAGGCGACGCTTTCAAACAACAATTCCTGCAGGGCCAGATCCGGCGGATGGTCGGCCAGATAATCGGTCAGATTGGAGACCATGGCCTGCAGGGCACCCAGCAATTGCGTGGGCAGTGTCTCCAGAAACTCCGGGCTCTCTGTATCAGCCTGGTGATCCCTGATCAGGCTCTGCCACGCACGGGCTGTCCGGTCGATGGCGGATTTCAGCGGCTTCGGTGCGGTTTTTTTGATCCTCAGCAAACGCTGCTGATCCAGCCGAACCGAATACATGCCCCGGCCACGGTCCACAAGGTTATGGGCCTCATCCACCAGCACGCTGGTTTTCCAGTTGTTCTGACGAATCAAACCATGGAGCAGGGCGGATTGATCGAACAGCCGATTCACGTCACCGATCACCACATCGCTCCAGCGAGCCATTTCCTGGGCCAGAAAATAGGGGCAAATATCGTGACCGGCGGCGATCTTCGCCAATTTTTGTTGATCCAGTGTGCCTTCGGTCTGGGCCGCTTCCGCCCGGGCATCGGGTAGCCGGTCGAAAAACCCTTTGGCCAGGGGGCAGGATTCGCCATGGCAGGCTTTGTCCGGGTGCTCGCAGGCGTCGTCTTTCGACACCAGCTCCAGGGTCCTCAGGGGCCAGTTCGGGGCCACTTGGGCCGAACGCAGACGCGCCACGGCATCCATGGCAAGCTGGCGCGCGGTATTACGGCAGGTAAGGTAGAACAACCGGTCCTGCCCGGCGGCAGGCATCGCCATTAACGCCGGAAACAGGGTGCCAAGGGTCTTGCCCAGACCGGTGGGGGCTTCCAGGAGCAGGGTGCCGGACTTTACCGCGTTCTTGTAAACTGTCTCCGCCAGCTGGCGCTGCTTTGGGCGAAACTCGGCGAAAGGAAACACAAGGCCTGCGAGCAGTGCGTTGCGCTGCTCCCGGTGATGCTCTTCCTGTTCGGCCCAGGCCTTGTAGTGACCACACAGGGTTTCCAGTTCCTGCCAGAGTTCTTCGGCACTGGCGGTCTCCACCACCGGCGTTTCCTTATCCCTGCCGGTGTCGTAATAGATCAGCGCCAGTTCCAGGGTTTTCCGGTTTTCCTGCCGGCACAACAGCGCGCCGTAGGCTCGCAACTGGGCACGGTGAAGCGCCCGCTGATGCTCCCGTATCCGGGACAGGTCACCCCGATGGGTCTTGATCTCTTCCAGCCGGCCTCGGTGCGGGTTATAGATATCAGCGCGCCCGGAAAGCAATAACCCCATACATTCGCCGGTCAGTAAATACTCGCTTTTGTAGCCGTAACCGCGTCTCGACTGGATTGCCTGGTGGCCGGCGATGCCTTCCTCGGCACTGGGGGCCGGGGTGTAGCGGAAGTCCAGATCACCCTTTCGGGCGGCAAACTCGCAAAGGGTCCGGACGGCAACCTTCACCGTCATTCCATCACCCCATCGACTTGCCAGCGCACGTAGCAGACGCTGGCGGGGATGCCTTCAACAGCAAAAAATTCGAGCCACCGAATCTGGTGATCCTGCAGCCGGTCACCCGGCCCCTTCACCTCGATCATTTCATAGCGCTTTGCCATGTCGGTGGCGCCCGGAAAAAAGCGAATCAGATCCGGGAAGCCACTGCGATGCTCCCGGATATTCAACAACAGGCGACGGAACAGGCGTTCCAGATCCTCCGCTGGAATACAATCCAACGCCAGACTCAGAAGTTCCTCTGTAATCACCGGCCAGATCACGAAGGGGTTGGTGGTGCCCTGTTTGG
>CAZFQI010000253.1:0-2266 GCA_964520755.1 uncultured Marinobacter sp.
GCAGATAGCGGGCAGCCTGTTGAAATCCAGTCTGTGAGTGGGTCAGCCATTCCATAACGGGCATTCTAGCGGTTTTTTCAGTCCGGATACGCAGTAATACCTCCGAGGGGATGCGGCATTTGGTCTCAGGCGCAAGCGCCGGCTGATCTTTATGATTGTCGCCAACTATCAGAGCTGGTCAGGATAAGGGTGTATGGCGACGGTAATTGGAACGCGTTTCATCGGATTGTGTGCTGCGGGATTGGTTTCACTGCCCGCCGGGGTCTTGGCACAGGAGAGTTCTCCCGATTTGCCTGTGATTCGTGTTACCGAAGGGCAAAGCATTGAAGAGGCCTCGAGCAAGTTGGCCTCAGAGCCCGTTGAACGTTTGTCCGCTGATCCGTCGGTATCGCTCTCCCGAATGGGTGGTCGAGGGCTGGAGCCGGTCATTCGGGGCCAGAGCCAGGAACGGGTAGATGTGCTTCTGGACGGTATTCGCGTGGAAGGGGCCTGCCCGAATCGCATGGATCCCCCAACCAGTCGCCTGAGTTCGGCACTGGCGCCCTTGCTCGAGGTGCGGACCACCAACCAGACCCTGCGCTGGGGCCCGATCACCGGTGGCCAGATTATTGCCACCACGGCAGCGCCGGTTTTTGATGGCGCCGGGACGACCGGTCACATGACCGTCGGCGGTGCAGACAACGGCAATGGCAAGCTGGTTAATGGCAGTGCGGCTGTGGGCAGCGACGACGCGTGGTTACGTCTTGCGGGCGGCTACGACGAAGCAGATGACTACGAGGACGGCGATGGCAACGAGGTCCGCAGCGCCTACAAGAATTCCGAGGCTCGCCTCGATGCTGCCTGGCAGGCGGAGAACGGGTTTTATATCAAAGGGCTGGTAAGTCGGCAGGAAGAACGGGATGTGAAATACGCCGGATCCGGCATGGATGCACCGAAAACCGATACCGACATCATGCGCCTGGAGCTGGGCTCGCCCGTGGCCAACGGCAACTGGAACCTGCTTGCCTGGCAGGCCAATGTTGATCACATCATGGATAACTTCAGTCTCCGGGAGTCCATGATGAAAATGCTGACCGATTCCGAGACCGAAACCCGCGGCCTTCGCCTGACACTGGACCAGAGTCCGGATGCCAGAACAGACTGGGCCATTGGTGCCGATGTTGAAACCAATAACTGGCACGCCGAACGGTTCGGCGGAGCGAACCTCGATATGCTTACCTCGGTGCTTTGGCCCGACGTGGACAGGGACCGTTTCGGACTCTTCGCCGAACGCTTCTACCGGGTAACCCCGGAGTTAAAGCTCGGCGGTGGCGTGCGTTACGACCGCGTGGAAATGTCCGCTGCGGCAGCCGACAAGGTGTTTGGCAGTGGCATGATGGCCATGTCGGCTGCAGATGCCTACCAGACGATCTATGGCACCACCAATACCGACGTTACCGATGACAACTTCAGTGGCTTTGTCACCAGCGACTGGCGATTCTCTCCCATCCAGTCGCTGGTGGTTACGGCAAGCCATAGCGTGCGCAGCCCGGGTGTGACTGAACGCTACATTGCCAGCTGGAACAACATGGACCCCGCAAAGCGCTGGGTCGGTAACCCCGCCCTCGATCCGGAACAGCACCGTAAACTGGAGCTGGCAATGCCTGGCCGGAGTAATGGCTGGCACTGGCGTCCGGCTGTGTGGGTGGACCAGGTCGATGATTTTGTCCTACGCACCCGAAATGCGGATCAGGTCAGCGTCTACCGAAACATCGATGCCCGGCTGATGGGTGTCGAGGCTCAGGTCGGATGGAGCAACGGTACCTGGAGCACCAACAGCAGCCTGGCATCCGTGCGGGGTGAAAACCGGGACGACAATAAACCCCTGCCGCAGATTCCGCCGGTGCAGTTTATTCAGACCCTTGGTTGGCAGCATAGGGGGCATGCCCTTGAGCTGGAGTGGATGCTGGCCCGCCGCCAGGACCGGGTAGATCTGGAATCCGGCCAGGATGCCGGCACGTCACCGGGCTACGGTGTGCTGAACCTGTCCGGAAGCCACCCGCTGGCAGACTACCTGAGTGTCAGCTGGGCGGTGGATAACCTGTTTGATAACACCTGGGCGCCCCATGTTAGCCGGGCCAATACTGATCCATTTAATCCGGAAGCCGTAAGAGTTAATGAGCCTGGCCGGACCCTGCGTGCCGCACTGACAGCCAGGTGGTAAGTCTTTGCATGGCGGTTACCCGCTTCTCATAGCCGGCGGGTGACATTCTTGCCCCGAGTGGAA
>CAZFQI010000254.1:0-2185 GCA_964520755.1 uncultured Marinobacter sp.
GACCTCGTCAAACGCGGCCACGAATCCTTTGTCGTCTCCAAGGGCGGCCCCATGGCGGAACAACTGCGAGGACAGGGTTCAAAGCATATTTTCATGCCGATTCACCGGAAAAATCCGGCGTCCTTCGGGCAAATCCTGCCGATGCGAAAACTGCTTCTTGAACTGAAGCCGGACATCGTTCATGTCCGCTCGCGCATGCCCGCCTGGATTATCTTCCTGGCCCTGAAAAGCATCCCGAAACGGGAACGCCCGGCGGTTGTGTCCACATTCCACGGCATGTATTCGGTAACACCCTACAGCGCCATCATGACCCGCGCCGATCACATCATTGCTGTGTCCCAGTGTGTGCGGGACTACGTGATGAACAACTACACCGTTCCGGCGGAGAAGCTGACGGTTATTCAGCGTGGAGTCGATGTGGATGCGTTCCACCAACGTGAACTCAGCCAGCAATGGCTGGACCGCTGGTTCCGTCAGTATCCGCAGCTTGCCGGCAAGAAAATCATCATGATGCCCGGACGGATTTCCCGCTGGAAAGGCCAACTGGATTTCCTGGCCATGATGGCGCAGTTGATGGGCGAGCGCCCCGATTGCCATGGGATCATTGTCGGTGGTGCGGAGCCCGGCAAAGAGCACTTCCTGGATGAACTGGAAAAGGAACGGGCGCGCCTGGATCTGACCGACAAGGTCAGCTTTCTCGGCCAGCGCAATGACATGACCACGCTGTACTTGCTCGCCGATGTGGTCTGCCATATGAGCACCAAACCGGAACCCTTTGGCCGGACGGTGACCGAAGCCCTCGCATCCGGAACGCCGGTGGTGGCCTACAATCGTGGCGGGGCAGCAGAAACCCTGCAGGCCTGTTTCAGGGATGGGCTGGTGACACCGGATAACGTGGAGGAATTTGCCCACGCGGTTTCCAGGCTACTCGATGCCAAACCGCCGAGCATCGAGATCCCCTATCGATTCCGACTGGAAGCGCAAACCGAAGCGAGCCTGAAGGTGTATGAGAATGTGCTGAAGAGCGCCGCTGGCCAATCATGACCTCACCTACCCGATTAACCATTGCCCTTCTGCTCGCCACCCCCGGCACCACCTGGGGCGGAATGGAGCAGCACACTGCCGACCTGGCAACTGCACTTGCCGAACGGGGGCATGGCGTCCATGTGCTTGCTCACAAGACCTACCGGGATCACTTCCCCGCCGGTGTCCACTTTCATCCGCTGCCGGTTCAACTCGGGCGACGGAACCTTTGGCTCCAACTGGCCCTTCGCCGACGACTTCGCGAATTATCGCCCCATATTCTGCACGCTCAGGGCAATAAGGCTGCTCAACTGGCCGGTAAAACCGGGAAACTTGCCCGTGTGCGCTTCGGTACGGTGCACGGCACCAAGTCCAGCCACAAGGCATTTGATCGCCTCGACGAGATCGTTGCAGTAAGCCCACGGATCCTGGGATCTCTGCGACACCCTCACAAACACCTGATCTACAACGGCGTAAATTCAGAATGCCAACAAATTCCGACGGACGAAGGCCCCAGCCTTCCCGCAGGTGTCACCAATGTGATTGCCGTGGGGCGCTTGGAAGCCGTAAAAGGCTTTGATGCGCTGATCAGAGCCTGGGCCATACTTGGCCCCTCTGCGGACAACTGCCACTTGACCATATTCGGCGAAGGAAGCCAGCGGGAACGGCTTGCGCGTCTAATTCAACATTCAGATCTCGGAGATTCGATCACTCTGGCAGGGTTCAGCAAGAACCTGGAGCCGGTCTTCCGCAAAGCTGAATTGACAGTGATCAGCTCCGAGCGGGAAGGTTTCCCCTACGTGCTGGCAGAGTCGCTCATCTATGGCTGCCCGGTTGTTTCCACTCCGGTGTCCGGGCCTCGTGATCTTCTCCCGCCTTCGTCTCTCAGCGCAGGACATCAGGACAGAGACCTTGCCGATCTCATGGCCCGGGCGCTCGCCAATCTCGAAGCATTGAAACAAAGCCAGCGGTCCGCTATGGCGTTTGCACGTGAAACCCTCACAGTGAAAGCCATGGCTGAACAGACAGAGACCCTTTATCAAAAAGCCATTACTGAGCGCCAGGCCACTTGGAAATAATCTGGACACGCTGATTCCTACCGGGCACTTTCCTCCTTAAACTCAGCCAGCATCTGTATCTCGCGAGCCTTCGCCAGCCGCAT
>CAZFQI010000255.1:0-2175 GCA_964520755.1 uncultured Marinobacter sp.
TCAGTGACTGGAAATGTTCCTGTCATCGGTATTGTTGCGTGGGAACGTCAAGTAGCTGCTAACCCCGATGCTTCTTATGGTCGCATCGTAGAGCACGCTTACATCACTACCTCTGGCACCTAATCACTCAGATTAGAGGCTGTTCGAAAACCGGCGCCTGAACAGGCGCCGGTTTTTTTTGTCCTAAGATTTGTTCAATCTGGAAATGTTGGAGCACCGTGTGCAGAAATTGAAAACACTGGTTTATTTTGTGGCTGTCCTTAGCGTTCTAACATCTAAGATCTCCAACGCGAGTGACACTGTTGCGATCCGCGATGCCGGCGTGGAAATTTCGGAAGCCGAGATGGCCGCGATGATAGAGGCTTGGACGGATGAAATGAGAAGTGCTGCAGCCCGTGACAAGGGCGAGCGTTTTGAGCTCCTCACGTCTGCAATAATGTCTCGGAAAATGGCACAGGAAGCAGAAACCGCGACGCCTGATGATCCTGGCTATTGGGATATGCAGTTCAAGATTCTTAATATCAAACAGCGGTATGTGTTTGACCAATTCTTGAAACAATTGGATATACCGGATTTTGAGGCTTTGGCGCGCGAGCGCTATGAAACAGACAAGGATAAATATGCGAAGGTGCCTGAGCACCGGAAAGCCAGTCATATTCTACTTCGTTGCATCGCTGCAAATTGCAACCGTAATGAAATCAGGCCGAAGGCTCAGGAGTTGTTGGAAGAGCTACGGAATGGCGCTGACTTTGAAAAGATGGTCGCGGAGTACTCAGAGGATCCGGGTAGTAAGGCGCGCGACGGAAAGCTGCAAGACTGGATCCGGATGGGTGATCCAAAGCTTATTCCTGAATTCGTGGGTGGGCTGTTCGAAATTGAGAAAGTGGGTGGTTACAGTGAGGTGACTGACACTCGTTTTGGTCTCCACATCATTCGCATGGATGCTCTGGCCCCGGAATTCTATCAGCCGTATGAACGAGTGCGAGATACGATAATCGCGGATCTCGAAAAAGAGTATAAACAGCTTGCCGCAAAAGAGTTCCGAGCGGGTTATCTACTATCTGAGGAGGCCTACATTAACGGTGATGTAATGGATCGCTTGTTTGCCCCCTATAGTCCTGACAATCGACAATCAGAGGAAGTTGAGGCTGTGGACCACAAGGAATCAGATGTATCGGCGGATGCGGCGGTCACCAATGCAGGCCGTGATTTGAATTGAAGCTGAAAATCGTGCGCACAGGGCCACAAAGATGGCGCTGATTTCTATTCTCGGTATGCACCGATCCGGCACCTCGCTTTTGGCAGGCTGTTGCCAAAATGCCGACATTTTTGGCGGGGATGTTGGCGTGATGTTGGAAAGCCAGGCAGATAACCCGTTGGGTTTTTACGAGCGTAGCGACCTGGTCAATGCGAATGAGGCACTGCTCAATGCATCAAACAGTGCCTGGTTCGCCCCCTCCCCATCGCCTCTTTTCGAGTCCAGCCCAGAAATAATCACGCAGTGCAGGTCCGTACTTACGGAGCTGTTCGGTGACCCACATAGCGGCGATAGGTTTATCAAGGATCCCCGTCTTTGTCTGACCTGGCCGGTATGGAGAAACCTTCTGCCACTGAATGAGCAGATTACAGTCTATGTATATCGTGAGCCGCTAGCAGTCGCGACATCCTTGCGTGCACGGCATGGGTTTCCTCTGGCGTTTGGCTTGCTTCTGTGGGAGCAGTACAACCGCTTTGCCCTGGCCTCTTTACGCGACGACGTAGCTCATGTCTGTATAAGCTACGCGCAGATAGCCTCGGACCCGAACGCACTGGTTAGGTTATTGCAGCAGCTGCAAGACCTTGGTGTGAGATGTAATTCGTCACCCGAGAATCCGATTTTCAACCCTGCAATGGAGCACTTCAAGAATGTTGATCAGTCGGCGAGTCGCTTGCAGTCATTTGAGCAGACCCTTCTGGCCGAGCACTGCGAAGCACTCTGCGGAGGTGGCCCTTTACTGTCGCTTCCCGCGCCAACACCGTCGTTACATGAAAAAATCCGCGATTTCGCTGCTGCCCTGTCACCGCTTTCGGACGCCTTGGAAACGCGTCAACGGCTTAACGAGGCACGCGACCTGGCGACTGAGCGCACGGCCGAGCGTGACCGTCTGCTGACAGAATGGCACCAGCTTGATGCAT
>CAZFQI010000256.1:0-2148 GCA_964520755.1 uncultured Marinobacter sp.
GACTACGGCGTTGCCATCCAGGACGGCCCGCTGGCCGGCCTCTGCGCCCGTGCGGTGGTTGTACTGGACGAGAACAACAAGGTTCTGCACAGCCAGCTGGTCGATGAGATCAAGGACGAGCCGGATTACGATGCGGCCTTGAAGGCGCTTTAAGCGCTCAAATTCAAAACCTGGCAGTTGGAAACACCACCAACGGTCTGGGCAAAGGTGCCGGAACGACTTACCAGGAGTGTGCATTGCCAGGGATGGCAATGCCAAGCCCCCAGGGATGGGTTCACGGCGTCTCCTGGTAAGTCGTTCCGGCACCTTTGCTAACACCAAAAGCCAGACCTGTTAGAATCTTGCCCCCAAGCCAAACCCAAGGCCTCAAAACCCCGTGCAGACCACCACCCAAAACCCATCCCTGGCCCGCCAGCTCTACAGCATGACCTGGCCCATGCTCTTCGGGGTACTGTCCCTGATGACGTTCCAGCTGGCCGACAGTGCTTTCGTGGGTCAGCTGGGCCGGGATCCGCTGGCAGCACTGGGCTTTACCCTGCCGATGCAGCAACTGATCATCGGCCTTCAGGTGGGTCTGGGCATTGCGACCACGGCAATCGTTTCCCGCACACTGGGTGCCGGCGATGAACTGCGCGCCTACCGGCTTGGCGGCCTGATCATTACCGTTGGCGGCAGCCTGGTTTTCGTTATCTGCGTGGCTCTGTGGTTTCTGCAGGGGCACATCATGACCGCGCTTGGCGCGGAAGACTCACTTCTACCCCTGATCCGGCAATACTGGGTTCCCTGGCTGATGGCCGCCTGGACCGGGGCGTTCCTTTACTTCGGCTACAGCGTTTGCCGCTCCCACGGTGACACCAAATTACCGGGGTACATGATGGTGGCCACGAGCCTGACCAACATCGCCCTGGATCCGCTCTACATCTTTGTTTTCGGCTGGGGACTACCCGGCGCCGCCTGGGCCACCGTTACCTCTTTCGGTATCGGTTGCCTGGTGATCTACCCGAAACTCCTGAAACGCCAATGGGTCCGTTTCGATCTGCAGGAGATTGCCCTCTGGAAGGCCCTGAAACAGCTCAACGGCATCATGGCCCCGGCCATGGTGAGCCAACTGATGCCGGCTGTCTCGGCCATGCTGGCGACGGCTCTTGTCGCCGGCTTCGGCTCCGCCGCCGTTGCCGCCTGGGGTCTGGGCACCCGTCTGGAATTTTTCTCCATTGTGGTGGTGTTGGCCCTGACCATGTCGATGCCTCCAATGATTGGCCGGCTTCTGGGTGCCGGGGATATCGAGCAGATCCGGAAACTTGTGCGCCTTGCGGTCCGGTTTGTGGTGGTCTGGCAGCTGGCCATCGGCCTGACCTGGGTGGTGGCTTCCGGATTGGTGTCTGAGCTGTTCTCCAGCGACCAGGATGTGCAGGAGGTGCTGGCCGGCTATCTCGTGAGGGTGCCGCTCAGCTACAGCGGTCTGGGCGTGTGTATGCTGATGGTGTCGGTGTGCAATGCCCTTGGAATGGCGATGCGAGCCCTGCTGGTTTCCACCCTGCGCCTGTTCCTGTGCTTCCTGCCCCTGCTCTGGATCGGTAGCCAGATCAACGGGGTCTTCGGCCTTATGAGTGGTGCGCTGGTGGGCAATCTGTTTGCCGGCGCCATGGCTTACAGCTTCTACCGGGCCGGCATGACGCGTTTGAAGGCCGAGGTATCCTCAGGCAAAGCGTGAGCGGAAGCTCTCGGGTACTGGCACCACTTCCTTGCGGCGGTAGTTGAAGAAGACGAAGCCGTATTTCGCCAGCGCCACCGGCTGGCCGCTTTCGGCCTTGGTGACCCGGAACACGAAATCCCCGCCATACTTGTTGAAGTCCATAAGGCCTACTTCAAAACGCAGCATTTCCGGGAAGAAGGATTCTGACTGGTACATGGTGGCCAGGTCGGTAACGATAATGCCGGTGCCGTCTTTGCTCGCTTCCTGGATGCCGTAGCTGACCAGGAACTGGGCCCGGGCTTCGGAGAGCATGGAGATCAGGGCGTCGTTGCCAAGGTGGTTGGCGCCGTTGATGTCGGTGATTCTGACGGGCATTCTGGTTTCGAAGCAGAAGACGTCGTCCGGGAAGGAGAGTTTGATTCGGGCCACGGGGGTTCCTGTTTTCACTGGGG
>CAZFQI010000257.1:0-2116 GCA_964520755.1 uncultured Marinobacter sp.
CGGATAGACAGGATCCAGACGGAACACCAAGGGGAGCCATGAGCTCCCCTTTTTTATGGTTTCTGGTTTTATGGTATCCCGCATTTACCGCGCGCTTGTCGTGATTTGCCATCCCCCTGTCGTAATTTGGCAATGCGTTCTTAACGAAGCCCGACTAGGTTCTTCAGTTGGAGTAGTAACGGCAAAGGTCGCAGCATGCCGTGGCTACAAAGGACGAATGCAGGGGAAGACATAACAATGAAACGACTGACTCGACGGGATTTTCTGAAAGCATCAGCCATGGGCATGGGCGCGGTGGTGGTCTCTACCGGCCTGGCAGGCTGTGTGCTGGACAGCTCCGATAAGCGAACAATCAGCTTCACGCACGGCGTGGCCAGTGGCGATCCGCTTGCAGACGGAGTCATGCTCTGGACCAGGGCAGCGCCTGCGAAGGGCGGGGCCCCTGTTGGCGTAGCCTGGGAGGTGTCGACGGATGAGGATTTCGAAAACCTGGTGCATTCCGGCACGGCAGAGGCCGCTGAAGCCCATGATTTCACCGTCAAGGTGGATGTTCGCGGGCTGATGCCTGGCCAGACCTACTATTTCCGCTTCCAGACCACCGACCGGCAGTCACCGGTGGGTGTAACCAGGACACTTCCGGAGGGCAGTATCGACTCAGTTCGCCTGGCCGTGGTGTCCTGCTCGAACTACCCGGCCGGTTACTTCAACGTCTACCGGGAAATCAGTAAACAGACAGATCTCGATGCCGTGGTGCATCTGGGTGATTACATCTACGAATACAGCTCCGACAGCAGCAGCTATGCTGCGCAAGATGCTCAGGCGTTAGGCCGTACCTTCCCGGAGGACAACAACCTTGAGCTGATTGAACTGGTGGATTATCGCAGGCGTTACGCTGCGTACCGGGCAGACCCGGATCTCCAGTCCCTGCATGCCAGAGTGCCGTTCATTGTGGTGTGGGACGACCATGAGGTGGCCAATGACACCTGGGAGGAGGGCGCCGAAAACCATAATGATGGGGAAGGCGATTTCACCGAGCGCAAGCTCAATGCCCTCAAGGCCTATTTCGAGTGGATGCCGATCCGTCCCGTGATCGAGGGCAGCGACGAAGCCATTTTCCGGACGTTCCGGTTCGGAAATCTGGTGGACCTGCACATGCTGGATACCCGCATTATCGGGCGCGACCAGCAACTGGACTATATGGACTACTTCACGGGAGAGGGGCTGGATGCCGCCCGCTTTACTGCGGATGTTGGCAGTCAGAACCGCACCCTGCTGGGCGCAGAGCAGCTGCTCTGGCTGCAGTCTTCCCTGAACTATTCCACCGCAACATGGCAGGTGTTGGGGCAGCAGGTACTGATGGGTCGAATGAATCTGCCCGCGGAGCTGCTGGTGGCCATTGCAACTGAGCAGTTTGACGGCCTGCCGGAAAAACTGGCAGAGCTGGCACAGCTCAAAGGCCGAGCTCTTCAGGGCGATACTACCCTGACTGAAACGGAACTGGAGCGCATCAACACAGTTGCCCCCTACAATCTGGACGCCTGGGATGGCTACCAATATGAACGGGAAGTGGTTCTGGGTACCGCCAAGGCGCTAAACAAGAACCTGGTGGTGCTGGCGGGTGATACCCACAACGCCTGGGCCAATAATCTGAAAGACAGGCTGGGAGACCAGATTGGCGTGGAATTCGCCTCAGCATCGGTTACATCACCGGGTCTGGAGGAGTATCTGGGGATCCCGGATGACATGATTCAGGGTGCGGAACAGGCGATTAGTCTGCTGGTGGACGATCTGGATTACCTGAATGTGAATCAGCGAGGCTACATGGTGGTTACCTTCACTGCTGAAGAAGCCCGGGCGGATTGGTATTTCGTGGACACAATCAAGTCAAAGGATTACCAGATTGATACGGCCCGAACTGCCTCCCGCAGGGTGTTGCCTGGACAGGGCAATCGTACTGTAGAGTCCGTAACCGCCGTATAGGACGACGGGCCGGCCATTAGCTTTCCCGTCCTTGATGCAGCGCAAGCCACCCCGGTGATTTCCGGGGTTTAATGGCCATGGTGCAACGGCAGGGAGCTTTGACGGTATGTCCGAATCGGTGGAACTGAAACGCAGC
>CAZFQI010000258.1:0-2037 GCA_964520755.1 uncultured Marinobacter sp.
TGAATTAACTGTTCCGGAAAGTGAAACAATGGATCGATTGTTGGAGATGCAGACGTTCTGCACTGTGGTTGAAGCTGGGAGCTTTGTGGCGGCGTCAGAGAATCTGGGGATGTCCAAGGCCGCTGTCTCGCGTTATGTCAGCGAGCTGGAAACCCGTCTCGGGGTTCGGCTGCTGCAGCGGACCACCCGCCGCCTGTCGCTGACAGGGGAGGGCGAGGTGTTTTATGTCAGGTGTCGAGAGTTGCTGGCTGGCGTTGAGGAGGCGGAAGCGGAAATTACCTCCCGCAATGATGTCGCAAAGGGCACGTTACGGGTGAATGCGCCGGTCAGCTTCGGAATCAGTCACCTGGCGCCTTTGTGGGGAGAGTTTCACGCCCGCTACCCGGATGTGGAGCTGTCGATTGATCTTTCAGACCGGCTGGTGGACATCGTCGAGGAAGGCTTTGATCTGGCCATTCGGATTGCCACACTGCAAAGCTCCACGCTGGTCAGCAGACGGATCACCTCCACCCGGCTCATTGCCTGCGCCTCGCCGGATTACATCGCCACCCATGGCTCCCCAGTCAAACCGGAAGATCTGACCAGCCACCGGATCATCGGTTATAGCAACTTCACCACCGGCAACGACTGGCCTTTTGAAGGCCCCGACGGCGCCACCAGCGTCCGTGTGCGGCCCTGGATGTACGCCAACAACGGTGAAACCTGCTGCGGTGCTGCCGTGGCCGGCCAGGGCATCGTGCTTCAGCCCGGCTTTCTGGTTCATAAAGACCTGGAAGCCGGGCGGCTGGTGGAGTTGATGCTGGAGTACCGATCCACCGAGCTGGGCGTCTACGCCGTCTATCCCACCCGCAAGTTCGTTACGCCCAAAGTCCGTGCGCTGGTTGATTACCTTGTCTCTGCCTTTCCCGATGCCCTCTGAGACCTCAGGCCAGGCGTCCGGGCGTCTAACCGTCCGGTGTCTGCAGCCGCTTCCGTTCCGCCCGGCGCATCATGTACCAGGCAATAAAAGCAATCAGCGATACCGCCACGATGATCAGTGTGGCCAGCGCGTTGATCTTCGGCGAAACCCCCATCCGCACGGATGAAAACACTACCATCGGCAGCGTTGTGGCGCCCGGGCCGGACACGAAGCTGGCAATCACCAGGTCATCCAGCGACAGGGTGAAGGCCAGCAGCCAGCCGGATACCAGCGCCGGGGCAATCACGGGCAGGGTAATCACGAAGAAGGTTTTCAGGGGCGTGCAGCCCAGGTCCATGGCCGCCTCCTCAATGGAGCGATCCACTTCCTGCAACCGGGCTGATACCACCACTGCCACATAGGCACTGCAGAAGGTGGTGTGGGCAATCCAGATGGTAGCCATGCCACGATCCACCGGCCAGCCGATGGTCTGGGCCATCTGGACAAACAGCAGCAACAGTGACAAACCGGTGATCACCTCCGGCATAACCAGCGGTGCGGTAATCATGCTGGACAGCAGCGTGCGCCCGCGCATCTTCTTGAAGCGGGTGATCACGAACGCACACAGCGTGCCCAGGCACACCGCCATGCTGGCGGAGTAGAAGGCAATCCGCAGGCTCATCCATACCGCCGACAGAATCTGCTCATCCCGGAACAGCTCGCCATACCAGTGCGTCGAGAAACCGGCCCACACCGACACCAGCCGGGACGCATTGAACGAATACACAATCAGCACGAACATCGGCAGATACAGGAACAGCAGGCCGAGAACCAGCATCACTTTGGAGAAACTGAAGGAACGGGACTTAACCATGCTTTTCCATCTCCCGGGCCTGGAACCGATGGAACAGCACAATCGGCACCAGCAGCAACAACAGCATCACGATCGCCAGGGCAGACGCCACCGGCCAGTCGCGGTTATTGAAGAACTCCTCCCACAACACCTTGCCGATCATCAGCGTATCCGGCCCGCCCAGCAGTTCCGGAATCACGAATTCGCCCACCGCCGGGATAAACACCAGCATGGAACCGGCCAGAATCCCGGCCTTGGACAATGGCAGGGTGATGGCCCAGAAGGT
>CAZFQI010000259.1:0-2026 GCA_964520755.1 uncultured Marinobacter sp.
GCCAGGAAAAAATCGAGACGTTCGGTGAGCCTGTAGTTTTGGAGTTGGAGCGGGCTGATATTGATGGCAAGCCGAAAAGCTGCCGGCAATCGATCTTTCTTGCGCAATTCTGCAAGCATCTGGCAGCTCTGTTCGAAAACGATATCCTGAAGCTGATAGATCAATCCTGCCCGTTCCGCCACCGGGATAAACGCATCCGGGGAAATGGCGCCTTCTTCAGGATCAAACCAGCGCAACAACGCCTCTGCGCCGAAGAGCGCCCCGCCCGGAGTCAACTGAGGCTGGAAGTACGCCAAAAAATGCATGTTCCGAATGGCGTGAACCATCCGACGCTCCAGATCCAGACGCCGGTCAGCCTCCCGTTGCAGCGATTCTTCAAAGAACGCGACTCGATTTCCTCCAAGACGCTTGGCCGCATACATTGCTGCGTCTGCGTTACGTAGCAGGTCCTCTGTTTTCAATCCGGGCCTGTCGGCCAGGGCTATCCCGACACTAACGCTGACGCTGTAGGCATGGCCCTGACTTTCCAGGGGCGCATTGAAGCAATCGAGTATTCTACGCGCCACTGCTCCAGTGGATTCGGCCAGTTCATCCTTGCCGGTTAAAGACTCCCGCAATAACACAATGAACTCATCTCCACCCAGACGCGCGACCATTTCCGAACGGCGCGTCTGATCCTCAAGCCGCCGAGCAACCTGCTGGAGCAGCAAGTCACCCTGTTGGTGTCCCAGGCTGTCGTTAATACGTTTAAAGTCATTAAGATCGAGGAACATCACTGCCCCGCTGGCGTGGCCGCGATTCACCTCTTCAAGTAGCTGCTCCAGCTGTTCTTCAGCATGGCGGCGATTGGGCAAGCCGGTAAGCGCATCGAACAACGCCAAGCGGGCGGCGTTTTCTTCTGCGCACTTACGGCTCGTGACTTCACGGGCCATCCACAGGACGTAGGAGTCATCACGACCATCGGTATCGAAATCATCGACGATCGCGGTTCTTCCCTCGAAAACCCGACGCTCGCCATCAGTCACAACTTCGTACTCGAAAATCTGCATCTCTCCGGTCGCGAGTGTCTCGCGCGCTACCTTCATCACCTGTGCTGCGAGTTCGGGCTCGAACAGGTTTTCTATTGACTTGCCCCACAGTGTCTCCGGTGGTGTCATCAGCTCGAAGGTGGCGCCGCAAAAATCAATGTAGTGACCTGACTGATCGAGCACGATAGCCACATCCGGGATTACCTGCATCACAGCAGTAAGCCTGGCGTTTATCTTTCCCAAAGCTGCAGTGAGCCGGGACTGTTGTTCAGCCAGCCTGTAATGATCAATGACAAGCAGTGCGAGGGCCGAAAAAGCCTGGATCAGGTACAAATGCAATCGTGAGGGGGAGCGCTGGTCGGGATAGTAAATGGCAAAACTGGCGAGGACAGTACCGTCTGAAGCAATGATAGGATTTGACCAACAGGCGCCCAGTCCGTTTGACATGGCCAGGTCCCTAAAGTCCTGCCAAAGCGGATCGGTAGCGATATCGGTTACCACCACCTGCTCTTGCCGAAAAAGCGCTGTGCCACAAGAACCTATGCCTTCACCTATGGTCACTCCATCGATAGCCTCGCAGTAGGCCTCCGGCAGGCTGGGAGCGGCGCAATGTTTGAGTCGTTGATTATCAAGTAACAAAATGGAGCAAATGGCGCGGTCATCCTTTAGGGTTTGCTCTATCTCGCGGCAAAGCAATTCCATGCTGGAAACCAGACCATCGCCACGAATAGCTCTCTCTAAAACCTTTCGCTGGATCTGGTATATGGACAACCTCTGGGATTCGTCCAGTTCGCTCTCGTCCATGCAATGACCTTTGTTTTGTTATCTGCGATCTTACCTTGAGCCTAGATTTTATTGCATTGTATAGCCAGCATCGAGGTGCGGGACATGCCGCCACTCGGCTCCAGTTCCTCAGAGTCGGCCAGTCGGAGATGCTTGTAGCATTTAAAACCACACCTTAGTTGCCCGCGACTGATGGACTTGGGTGAAAAGGGTGT
>CAZFQI010000260.1:0-2022 GCA_964520755.1 uncultured Marinobacter sp.
AATGTCGGCGGCCATGGATGGCCGACGCCAAGCGCACATGGGTGAGGCAAGCGTTTATGAAGCGAAGCTTCATGCGCAGCCGAACGACAGCAATCTGCGATTGCTGGCCGGACCCCGCAAGGGGTGCTCGTAGCGGTTTTCTGAAACCGATCCCACACAGCCGCGTCCCAAGCTAAAGAACGTGCACCAACACCAAGAAGGCACGGACTCTCTACCAGCAGGAGAACAGGAACGTGAAATTCACAGCAGAACACGAAGCCCTTCGAAAAACCGTCCGCGATTTCGTCGAGAAGGAGATCAATCCCCATTGCGACGAATGGGAAGCCGCCGGGGAATTCCCGATTCATGAGCTTTTTAAAAAGCTAGGCAACCTGGGGATCCTGGGCATCCAGAAGCCGGAGGAATACGGCGGCATGGGGCTGGATTACAGCTACAACCTGGTAGCGGCGGAAGAGCTGGGCATGGCCCATTGTGGCGGTGTGCCGCTGGCCATCGGGGTTCAGACCGATATGTGTACCCCGGCCATTTCACGGTTCGGTTCCGATGAGCTGAAGCGCAGCTTCCTGGCCCCGGCCATTGCCGGTGACATGGTGGGATGCATTGGCGTCAGTGAAGTTGGCGCAGGTTCTGATGTGGCGGGAATGAAAACCACCGCCAAGAAAGACGGTGACGACTACATCATCAACGGCTCCAAGATGTGGATCACCAACAGCCCCAAGTCCGACTTCATCTGCCTGCTGGCCAACACCTCGGACGACAAGCCCCACAAGAACAAATCCTTGATCATCGTGCCCACCAAAACACCGGGCATTTCCTTCAGCCCGCATCTGAACAAACTGGGCATGCGCTCCTCGGAAACCGCCCAGATCTTCTTTGATGATGTCCGCGTTCCCCAGCGCTACCGGATCGGCGCCGAGGGCACCGGTTTCATGATGCAGATGCTGCAGTTCCAGGAGGAGCGGATCTGGGGTGCCGCCAACGTTATCAAGGCGCTGGAAAACTGCATCACCAAGACCATTGAGTACTGCCGCGAGCGCAAGACCTTCGGCCAGCCGCTGATCGACAACCAGGTCATCCACTTCCGCCTCGCCGAGCTGCAAACCGAAGTCGAAGCCCTGCGCGCCCTCACCTATCAGGCTTGCGAGCTACACGTTGACGGCAAGGATGTGACCCGTCTGGCTTCCATGGCCAAGCTCAAGGCCGGTCGCCTGGGACGTGAGGTAACGGACAGCTGCCTGCAGTACTGGGGCGGCAACGGTTACATGTGGGATAACCCGATTTCCCGGGCACACCGGGATGTTCGGCTGGTGTCCATAGGCGGCGGAGCCGATGAAATCATGCTCGGGATTATCTGCAAGATGATGGGGACTTTGCCGGGCAAGAAGCGCGACTGAGGGGGTCAGTTATGGATCAGCTACCACATTGCGAAACACTTTTACTGGAGAAGCAGGGCCCCACCCTGCTCATCACCATCAACCGGCCCGACGTGCGCAACGCCATGAGCCTGGAGATGGTGGCGGAGCTTTCGGCAGTATTTACGCAGATCGAGACCGACCTGCACATCCGCGCCGTCGTAATCCGGGGTGCTGGTGGTCATTTCTGTGCCGGTGGTGATATCAAAGACATGGCCGGTGCCAGAGGCCAGAAAGCGGCCGAGGGTGAAGCGGATCCGTTCTACCGCCTGAACCGAGCCTTCGGCCAGATGATCCAACAGGTCAACGAATCCTCGAAAGTCGTTGTCGCGGTCACCGAAGGCGCGGTTATGGGCGGAGGATTCGGGCTGGCCTGCGTTTCCGACGTGGCCATCGCCGGGCCAACGGCCAAATTCGGCATGCCGGAAACTTCCCTAGGCGTCATTCCCGCCCAGATTGCACCGTTCGTGGTTGAACGAATCGGCCTCACACAGGCCCGCCGATTGGCCCTGCTTGGTTTGAGAATCGATGCGAAAGAGGCATGCAGTCTTGGAATCGTTCACCAGGCGGCCTCTTCAGAAGATGAACTGGAAGAGATGCTGGCCAGCGC
>CAZFQI010000261.1:0-1995 GCA_964520755.1 uncultured Marinobacter sp.
GAATTCAGGCGGCCTCGGAATTCCCGGATTCGCGGCGAGCCTTCGCTTCAGCCGCTACCTCCGCAGCATAGTCCGCATACTTGGCCATCAGCTCCTCCTTCCGATCCGGATCCCAGTTGATTTTGCTCAGATCCCCCTGGTAGTGATCAATCACCCGCTTGTCCATGGTTTCGTACCACCACTGCGGCAGGTAAGCCGGCAGCAGCATCGAGGCATAGCCGCCCGGTAACTGGGGCGCCTTCTCGAAATGCCGCAAGGCCTGGTAACTGCGCTGAGGATGAGCGTGGTGGTCTGAATGGCGCTGGAGCTGATACAGGAACAGATTGGTCACAATGTGATTGCTGTTCCAGCTGTGTTCCGGTTGGGTTCGCTCGTACTTACCGTGCTTGTCCTTCTGGCGCAGCAGGCCGTAGTGCTCTATGTAATTCACACTCTCCAGCAGGCTTGCGCCATACACCGCCTGGGCCGCCAGGAACGGAACCGCTCTCGGGCCGCAGGCCAGCGTCGTCGCGCCAAAGAAGCCAGCGCTCATGGCCCAGCCCTGAAGAAGCTCATTGTCCAGGCTCCAGAAACCCTTGCCTTTGCGAGCAAGCCTCGCTTTCTCGATCTTGATGGAGGATTTGATGCCACCGAAGACCGTGCGTGGCAGGAACTTCCAGAAACTCTCCCCCATACGGCTGCTCGCGGGATCCTCCGGCGTTGCCACCCGTTTGTGATGGCCGAAGTTATGCTCAACAACAAAGTGGGTGTAGCCCGTGGGCGCCAGTGCTGCCATCGCCAGCAACTTGTTCAGTCTGTTCGACTTGTGCCCGAGTTCGTGGGCCGTGTTGATCCCTACGCCATTGATAGCGCCGACCGTCAGCGCCAGCCCTATCTTGTCGTCCAGGGGCGTGCTTTTGCGGCTGGCAAGCCAGGCACCCATGAAAGTCATGGCGTACTGGGTGGGAATAAACGCCTTCACAATCCGGTCGTAGTACTTGTCCTGCTCCAGTGTCTTCACCGCGGATTCTGGAGGGTTGCTTTGATCCTCACCAATAGCACGGTCAAGGGCGGGAATGATTCCGTGCACCAGAGCAGGACCGGTCCAGGCCAGTGCTTTCAGTTTTTTCGGGGCCAGAGCGTAGCCGGTAAGCGCGGCAAGCCCGATTCCCGGCAGGGCGGGACCAAGCAGCCACATGTAGCGTTTCGGGTCTGTCCAGTTGCCAGTGGCGTCTTCTTCGACAGGTGATGTGATCTGATGTGATTGTAGATTGTCTGGGGTTTTGGCGTTCATTGTTTTCTCCCGTTCGGTGCGCGTACCTGAAATTTATGTCGGACAATCTAGCAATGCAACGGCCGTCCAGATTCAAAAACAACCTTGGCTCGAAATGACAAATGGCATTTCTTTGGCAGAAAGCGGGTTTCTGGGCCAGACTGATTTAGACAAGAAGAGCTTGATCACAAGGAAGAATCAGCCATGACTAACCCTTCGTCTGCTACCGCCTCATGCTCTGTGCAGGGGATGCTGCGTGAGTACCTTTCCTCTGGCAGGCTTACGGAGGTGGTCTACCGAGACAGCGCCGGCCAGATCTGTCTTGTTCATGATGTGATCCGCGATCTCTTTAGCCGGGCCGGTCAGGATTTTCTGCTGCTCGGGCGCGGCACGATGCTCCCGTTTGATCACGTCATTACCATCGATGGTCAGGTGCTCTCCGAAAACGCTGGTTAACGAAAGGGTAATCGGCCGGTAATTGTGTTTATCACGGCCCCCGCCTTACTCTGTGCGCGTTGTAAATGCTTACCAACAGAGGGATATGGTATGAACAAGCTCACACTGAGTGCGCTTTTGATGTTTCTGACACTCGGCCTTGCCGCCTGCAGTTCGGAAGACAATGAAGGAGTGGATGTCGAGCAGGCTGCGGATAATGCCGGAGATATGATGGAAGACGCAGCCGATTCCACTGAAGAAACCGTCGAGGAAGCCACTGGCCAGGACGAAAGTGCCATGGGCGAGTT
>CAZFQI010000262.1:0-1973 GCA_964520755.1 uncultured Marinobacter sp.
TATGTCGTGGTGACAGCGCTTTCACTGCCAGGCGCAGCCATAATGACCCTCGCCGGCGGTGCCTTTTTCGGCAATCTTTATGGTCTGGCAGCGGTCTCCATTGCCTCAACCATCGGCGCATCCCTGGCATTCCTCGTGGCCCGCTTCCTGATGCGGGATACCCTGCGCAGGCGGTACGGGGAGACCGTGGCGAAAATGGACCGGGGCATCGAAAAAGACGGTGCTTTCTACCTGGCCACCTTGCGCCTGGTGCCGGTGTTCCCCTTCTTCCTGATCAACCTGGCCATGGGCCTCACGGCCATGAAGCTGCGCACCTACGCTCTGGTGAGCTGGATTGCCATGCTGCCCGGCACCTTTGTGTATGTGAACGCCGGTACCCAGCTGGGCCAGATTCAGTCTACCGGCGACATCGTCTCCGCCGATCTGCTGCTGTCCTTTGCCCTGCTGGGTCTGTTCCCGTTGATCGCCAAGTTTGTGGTGGGCTTCATTCGCAGCCGCAAAGTATATGCCGGCTGGCAGAAGCCCGAGCACTTTGATTACAACCTGCTGGTTATTGGCGGTGGCTCTGCCGGTCTGGTCTCCGCCTATATTGCCGCAGCAGTGAAAGCCAAGGTGGCCCTGATTGAAAAGCACAAGATGGGTGGCGATTGCCTGAATACCGGCTGCGTGCCCTCCAAGGCCCTGATTCGCAGCGCCAAGGCGGCGGACACTCTGCGCCATGCCAACCGTTACGGGCTGGAGTCGGTGCCAGTGAAAGGCTCGTTCAAAAACATCATGAACCGGGTGAAGGACGTCATCGCGAAAGTGGAGCCCCACGATTCCCCGGAACGTTATCGCAAGTTGGGTGTGGACTGTATTGCCGGCGAAGCCAGCTTCGTGTCGCCCTGGGAGCTTGAGGTCAGACACAATGACGGCCGCACCGAACGTCTGACCGCCCGCAGCATCGTTGTTGCCACCGGCGGCAAACCGGCGGTACCCCCGATTCCCGGCCTGAAAGACATGCAGCCGCTGACGTCCGACAACCTTTGGGAGCTGGAAGAGCAGCCGGAACGTCTGTTGGTGCTTGGCGGTGGCCCGATTGGTTCGGAGTTGGCCCATGCATTTGCGCGGCTGGGTAGCAAGGTAACCCAGGTTGAAATGGGCGAACGCCTGCTGGCCAAGGAAGATGAGGATGTCTCCGAACTGGTTCTGAAGCAGTTCCAGGCGGACGGTGTGGATGTCCGATTGAAACATTCCGCCGCCGAGTTCCGTATAGAGGAAGGAGAGAAGGTTGCCTACTGTGAGCACGAGGGTGAGCGGGTGCGCATTCCTTTCGACCAGGTGCTCGTAGCGGTTGGCCGTGCGGCCAATACTGCCGGCCTGAATCTGGACCGGATTGGCGTCGACACCCTTCCGAACGGAACCGTACCGGTGGAAGAGGATATGAGCCTGCGTTATCCGAACGTTTTTGCCTGCGGCGATGTGGCTGGTCCCTACCAGTTCACCCACGCGGCGGCGCACCAGGCCTGGTATGCGGCGGTGAACGGTCTGTTTGGTCAGTTCAAGCGTTTCAAGGTGGACTATCGGGTAATGCCCTGGGTCACCTTTACCTCACCGGAAGTGGCACGGGTGGGGCTTAGTGAAGCCGAAGCCAAGGCGCAGGGTGTGGCCTACGAGGTTACCCGCTACGGCCTGGACGACCTGGACCGCGCCATTGCCGAGAGTGAGGATCATGGCTTTATCAAGGTGCTGACTCCGCCGGGCAAGGACAAGATCCTGGGCGCTGTTGTGGTTGGCAGCCACGCCGGGGAAATCCTTGCCGAATTCACCCTGGCCATGAAGCATGGCCTGGGCCTGAACAAGATCCTGGGCACTATTCACCCGTACCCGACCTGGAACGAGTCAGCCAAGTACGCGGCAGGTGAATGGAAACGGGCTCACGCGCCCGAAGGTATCCTGAAGCTGCTGGAGAAACTCCATGGCTGGCGCCGTGG
>CAZFQI010000263.1:0-1649 GCA_964520755.1 uncultured Marinobacter sp.
CCTGGAGAAGGCCAAGGAAAAGGGCCTGGAAAACGTCCATTGCGTGGATTCCGTCGGGTTCAGTGCTTTAGAAATGTGGGCGCGATATTAGCAGGGCAGGCTGGGGCTGAACAGTTACACAGGTCTTGAGCTTCAGCTCGCCGATGGCTGTCACAAAAATATCATCAAATGAGCTTACGGTTGCTTCAGAGACATCCCTAGTGATCTGAGGAGAAAGACAATGAAAAAGCTTCTGACCCTGGCCTTTGCCACCATGCTCACACCGGTGCTGGCTCACGGCGCTTTCCAGCTTGACGGCCGTTATCAGGACAATGACGGTGATCTGATTGCTGACATCCCTTCCGACGAGTCAAAGCTGGTGGATCCCTCAACCCTGGTCTTTGCCTATACCCCGGTGGAAGATCCGGCCGTTTATAAGGAAGTCTGGTCCGAGTTTCTCGACCACCTGGCGGACACCACTGGCAAGAATGTCCAGTTTTTCCCGGTACAGTCCAACGCGGCCCAGATCGAAGCCATGCGTGCCGGCCGCCTGCATATCGCCGGCTTCAATACCGGTTCCAACCCGCTGGCCGTAGCCTGTGCCGGTTTCCGTCCCTTTACCATGATGGCAGCGGCCGATGGCTCCTTTGGCTATGAAATGGAAATCATCAGCTACCCCGGCTCCGGTGTGAATGATGTGGAAGACATCCGCGGTGGCGAGCTGGCGTTTACCTCGCAGACATCCAATTCCGGCTTCAAGGCCCCCTCTGCCATTCTCAAGGCCGATTACAACATGATCGCCGGTGAGGATTTCGAGCCGGTGTTCTCTGGCAAGCACGACAACTCCATTCTCGGTGTGGCCAACAAGGACTACAAAGCCGCAGCCGTTGCAAACTCGGTGCTCAACCGCATGCTCAGCCGGGATGTGGTTAGCGAAGACCAGATTGTCAGTCTCTACAAGTCCCAGACCTTCCCTACCACGGGTTACGGCATTGCCCACAACTTGACGCCGGAGCTGCAGGAAAAAATCCAGGATGCGTTCTTCTCTTTTAAGTGGGAAGGCACCGCTCTTGAGGAAGAGTTTTCGAAGTCCGGTGAAGCCCAGTTTGTGCCCATTACCTTCAAGAACCACTGGGAAGTGATTCGTAAGATCGACGCAGCCAACGGTGTTGCTTACAACTGTCGTTAACAGGCCGGGCGGTATCAAGTGCTGAAATTGGACAAGGTTTCGAAAACCTACAAGACCGGCGACAAGGCCCTTCACAACGCCTGCTTTGAAGTTCCGGCAGGCCAGGTGGTGGGCCTGATCGGGCCCTCCGGGGCAGGCAAATCCACCCTGATCCGCTGCATCAATCGACTGGTGGAGCCCACGCAGGGATCGATCGCCCTGGGCGACACAGAACTGACCGGACTGAATCGTCGGGAGCTGCGTCGCGCCCGGCGGCGGATCGGCATGATCTTCCAGGAATACGCGCTGGTCGAACGCCTGACCGTGATGGAAAACGTGTTGTCGGGTCGTCTGGGGTATGTGCCAGCGTGGCGCTCCTACCTGCGAAAATTCAGCCCGGACGATATCGCCCAGGCCTTCTCCCTGCTGGATCGTGTGGGCCTTGCCAATCATTACAACAAGCGGGCGGATGCCCTCTCGGGCGGCCAGCGGCAGCGCGTGG
>CAZFQI010000263.1:1659-1959 GCA_964520755.1 uncultured Marinobacter sp.
ACCCGGAACTGCTGCTGGTGGATGAACCCACAGCCTCCCTCGATCCGAAAACCTCCCGGCAGATCATGCGGCTGATTCGAACCGCCTGTCAGGAGCGCAATCTGCCCGCGATCATCAACATTCACGATGTGATGCTCGCCCAACAGTTTTCGGACCGGATTATTGGTCTGAAGGCTGGTGAAATCGTGTTCGACGGTTCGCCGGATGCCCTCACCGATGAGGTGTTGACCACCATCTACGGGGATGAGGACTGGACCCAGTTGCGTGGCGACAACGCCGAGCAGTCAACGGATCCGGAAA
>CAZFQI010000264.1:0-1933 GCA_964520755.1 uncultured Marinobacter sp.
AACTGGCTGACCACGGTGCCGTACTTGAAGACCGTATTGGTGGGAAGGCTGTGCAACTGCATTATGACCCGGAAGTGCCCTCGGCGGAATTGCGCGACGAATCAGGCAACCTTCTCCCGGCGACCCGGGCCTTCTGGTTTGCCTGGTATACCTTTCACCCGGATACCGATGTATTCGAGGCAGACTGAAGCCTGCCTCAATGATCTAGCCAACCCTTGATCGGAACGGATTTATTCGATTACTTCGCTGATCTGGACCGTGGGCTGTACATTGGTGAAATTGGGAATGTCGCCCAGTATTTCCTTGGCGTGGGGGCCGAAAGCGGTCTGAAACTGGTCGAGGGAATCAAAATAGAGGTGGCCCATGGCGATGTAGGTAGGTTCCTCGCCCGGTGCACCACCGGCGATGCCGGATTCGATGGCAGTTCGTTTGCAGGCATTACCTAACCTGTCTCGAACCAGTGCCATGTGGGTGTCTCGGTAATAGTCAATATCGAAAGTGCTTTCGGGGGTTTTAGGGTACAGAACGCTAACTTTTATCATTTTAGGCCTCTGCCGGTGGGAATTGTTGATAAGGCTCTTTTATTGAAACGCTTCGACAACGTTGGGCAAATGGCACTTTAGAACGAAATTTGAGTGATCACTCATTATTGCCTTTCCCGGATTTTCTGTCTTCTAGGGCTTCAGCCACTCGCTCGTCAATCCGGCGCAGGAATTCCTCGTCGGCCTTCCCCGAGGAGTGTGCACTCAGCAGATTACTGCTTGCTCGCAGGTTGCCGATAAACGTGCGGCAGTCCTTACACATCATTAGGTGCATTTTCACAGACAGGTTCTGCCGGCCGTTAAGTTCACCATCGATGTAGTCACTGGCAATTTCGGCCAAGTCCCTGCACATTAACATTCGCCCGTCTCCTGGAAGGTCTCCACCATGAGAAAGATCTTTTGCCTCGCTCGGTGTAAAAGTACACGAAGGTTAGAGGCACTGACATCCAGAATGTTACAGACGTCATCGGATTTATGCTGGTGAGCTTCGTAAAGCATCAGGGCAGAACGCTGGGTTTCCGGCAGCGCGGAGAGGTGTTTGTCGAGGCAATCGCTGAGGGCGCCATTTTCCATCAGCGTGTCGGCGGACTCATGGAATTGCAGTTTGGGTGGCAGATCCCAGCGTCCTGTGGAGTTGAAGCGGTTAGCCAGTTCAGGCTCCAGGGTCTCTGAGAAGTCCGTTGCGACTTCCCGATTGGCCACACGAAGCCGGTTCTTGCAGCGATTGGCGACAATGCGGTGCAGCCAGGTTTTCAGACCGGATCGGCCCTCGAATTTCTGGACAGCATCAATAACCGTTACCCAGCAATCCTGGACTATTTCTTCAGCGCTTGAGTGGTCCAGGTAAAATCGGGCAACGGCCAACATGCCGGGTGAGTACTCGCGTACCGCCCTCCGATAGGCGGTTGAATCTCCCCGTTTGAGGTCTTCGATCAGTGACGCTTCAGATTCCGGTTGCACCGCGGTGTTCATGGGGTTTCCGTCCCTTGTCAGTCTCGATTGGCTGGGCTGTCTCTGTATAGTGTTTCGGATTCAATAAAAGTTCCGGTATTCTGTAGCAATTGTTCAAGAATTTTAGTTCAGGAGCGGTGTAACATCCAGCCGGTGATCGTGTCTTGGCTATAACAGCGTATTGGTTTATACACTACTTACAGGCATGGATATGAATCGCAACAAGCTTCTACTCATTCTGATTATCGCCGCCATCGTGGGGGTATTCCTCGGTTTCGACGGCCATAAACTTCTCACCCTGGAAAACCTGCAGACCCATCAAGCGTCTATCGGACAGTGGATTGACCAGAACCTGGTTCTGGCGGTGGGCGGATACGCCGCGATCTATGTCGTGGTGACAGCGCTTTCACTGCCAGGCGCAGCCATAATGACCCTCGCCG
>CAZFQI010000265.1:0-1914 GCA_964520755.1 uncultured Marinobacter sp.
TCATCAAGCCTTTCAAATTGGATGATGTCCGTGAGGCACTATCCGAGATTGGCGTACAAGGCGTAACCGTCACTGAAGTCAAAGGCTTCGGTCGGCAAAAAGGCCATACAGAACTCTATCGTGGCGCGGAATATGTGGTGGATTTCCTGCCCAAGGTGAAAGTGGAGGTTGCCATTGGCGACAACCTGCTGGACCAGGTCATCGAGTCCATCACCAAGGCGGCCAACACCGGCAAGATCGGTGACGGCAAGATTTTCGTGACTGAACTGGAACAGGCCATCCGGATCCGGACTGGCGAAACCGGCGAAGAAGCGGTCTGAACCAGCTCTGATATTTCGAACAGCCAACGCAAAAATTTATAACCTGAAAAGCCTCGTGCGGAGGGCTTCATATGGAAAGCAATCTAAATCACATTTTTGAACTCCAGTATGCGCTGGATACCTTTTACTTCCTGATTTGCGGTGCTCTGGTCATGTGGATGGCCGCTGGCTTTGCCATGCTGGAAGCCGGCCTGGTGCGTGCCAAGAACACCACCGAAATCCTGACCAAGAACGTAGCCCTGTTCGCGGTCGCCTGTACCATGTACCTGATCGTCGGCTACGACATCATGTACGATGGCGGCATCTTCCTGAGCGGCATCACCACCGTTGCTGAAATGGACGACGCAGCTGTTGCCGGCGTCATCGCTGCCTCCACTGAAGCCGGATTCGGCGACATGGGCGAATACAGCGGCGCTTCTGACTTCTTCTTCCAGGTTGTCTTCGTTGCAACCGCCATGTCCATCGTTTCCGGTGCCGTGGCTGAGCGTATGAAACTCTGGGCCTTCCTTGGATTTGCCGTTGTTATGTGTGGTTTCATCTACCCGATGCAGGGTTCCTGGACCTGGAACGGCGACGCGGTATTCGGCATGTATGAGCTTAGCTACAGCGACTACGCCGGTTCCGGCATCGTTCACATGGCTGGCGCAGCAGCGGCTCTGGCTGGTGTTCTCCTCCTCGGTGCCCGTAAAGGCAAGTACGGCGCAAAAGGCGAAATCCGCGCCTTCCCCGGTGCCAACCTGCCTCTGGCAACGCTTGGTACCTTCATCCTGTGGATGGGCTGGTTCGGCTTCAACGGTGGTTCTACCCTGAAGCTCGGTGGCATCGGTGTCGCCAACGAAGTTGCCAACGTGTTCCTGAACACCAACGCAGCTGCAGCCGGTGGTCTGATTGCCGCCCTGATCGTGGCGCGTCTGATGTTTGGCAAGGCCGACCTGACCATGGCCCTGAACGGTGCCCTGGCTGGCCTGGTTGCAATTACCGCCGAGCCGGCAGACCCTTCTCCCCTGTTGGCCGTCATCATTGGCGCCATCGGTGGTACCCTGGTGGTCTTCTCCATCGTAACCATGGACAAGCTGCGCATTGACGATCCGGTCGGTGCCATCTCTGTACACGGTGTGGTGGGTATCTGGGGTATCTTCGCGGTTCTCCTGTCCGACGCAGACGCCACCTTTATGGGTCAGTTGGTCGGCATGCTCACCATCTTCATCTGGGTATTCGTTACCAGCCTGATTGTCTGGGGCATCCTGAAAGCCGTCATGGGCATCAGAGTCTCGGAAGAAGACGAGTACGAAGGTGTGGATCTGTCCGAGTGCGGCATGGAAGCCTATCCGGAGTTTGTGAGCGGCAAGCAGTAATCGCTGACACCACGAACAGAAAAGGGGCGCCATCTGGCGCCCCTTTTTTGTTCCTCAGAGTTTCCCCTAACCTTCTTCCGGACGAACCTCGTCCTCAAGGGCATCAACCATGAACTGGGGCATGGCCAGCGCACCACGATGCACTCCAGCATTGTAGTAGCGGGTTACGAAGGGTCGATTATTAGCATCTTCCTCGCGGAAGTATTTGATCGGGTTTTCCTTGCTGGCCATGGTGCAGC
>CAZFQI010000266.1:0-1901 GCA_964520755.1 uncultured Marinobacter sp.
GCAGCCAGAACACCAAGTTTGAATGTACGGGACATATCCATCTCCTTAACCTGAATCGTTGATGACTGCAGATTAATGACATCGGGAAATGGAAACTTGATTTAGCGCAAGAATGCCCGGGCAGGGGGGCGAGTTTGATCAGCGGATTGATACAACTCAAAAAAATGGACGGTGGTGCGGTGACTGCGGGTATTGCGGATGGTCAGGCCGAGTTCTTTTTTCGGACTGGCAGGCTTTCTTCCGGCACAAAGACATCGCGAATGGACAGGGCCTGGCCATCGGCGTCCTGGACTTCCACCGTGTGTATCGGGCGACCGGTGGCGCGGTCCCGCAGGTCCAGAGGTGCTTCATCGGGAGCAGGGTTCCATTTGTCCCCCCACTGGCGCAGGGCGATCACCACCGGAAACAGATCCCGGCCTTTTTCAGTCAGGCGGTATTCAAAGCGTGAGCCATGCTCGCCCACGTCCACCTTGCGCAGTACCTCGTTATCCACAAGGCGGGCCAGGCGGTCGCACAGGATATTCTTGGCAATCCCCAGTTCCTGCTGAAAATCCACGAACCGGCGGGTGCCATACATGGCATGCAGCACAATGAGGAGGGACCACCAGTCACCCACTTCATTGAGGGCGCGGGCGACGGAACAGCTGGAGTCATCAAAACGTTTTCTGGCCATGGATGGAGTGTACCGAATAGGGTTGCATTTTAAAACCAGATTTAATAGGGTTGCTTTACGAAACCAAATTAGTGAGGTTGCACACTATCATGAGCATGAATCTTGGCCCGCTTTTCGAACCGTTTGAACTTCACAACCTCAAGCTGCGTAACCGTGTGGCTATGGCGCCCATGACCCGTAACTTCTCGCCGGAGGGTGTACCCGGAGAGAACGTGGTGTCCTATTACCGCCGCCGGGCCGAAGCGGGCGTTGGCCTCATCATTACCGAAGGCACGACCGTCAATCACCTGGCCGCCAATGGTTATCCGAATGTGCCGGCGTTTCACGGCACTGACGCTCTTGAGGGCTGGAAACATGTGGTCGACGCGGTCCATGAGGCCGGAGGCGCGATTTTCCCGCAGCTCTGGCATGTGGGTGCCGTCAGGAAGGAGGGCACACCGCCTGATCCCTCCGTTCCCGGTTACAGCCCTTCTGGCCTGTTCGCGCCCGGCAAGCCCAATGGCAAGGCCATGAGTAAGGAAGACATTGAGGATGTCGTCGTCGCGTTTGCCGATGCGGCCCAGGATGCGAAGGCCCTCGGTTTTGATGGGGTCGAGATCCACGGCGCCCACGGCTACCTGCTGGACCAGTTCCTTTGGGAAGGCACCAACCAGCGCGATGATGAATACGGCGGCAGTCTGGAAAACCGCCTGCGTTTCGTGGTGGAAATCGTTGAAGCGGTGCGTCATCGGGTTGGCCCGGATTTCCCGATCATGCTGCGATTCTCCCAGTGGAAGCAGCAGGATTACGAAGCCAAACTGGTTAGTAGCCCTGAGGAACTCGAACGCTTCCTGAAGCCTCTGGTAGAAGCCGGTGTGGACATTTTCCATGCCTCCACCCGCCGTTTCTGGGAGCCGGAGTTTGAGGGCTCTGATCTGAATCTTGCAGGCTGGACCCAGAAGCTGTCCGGCAAGCCGACCATGTCCGTGGGCAGTGTCGGGCTGACGGAAGATTTCATCAGCGGCACCTTTGCCAGCAAGCAGGAAGCCGTCGAGAAAGCCGGTATTGATGAACTGGTCGAGCGGATGAACAACCACGAGTTCGAGCTGATTGCTGTTGGTCGGGCACTTCTGCAGGATCCCGAGTGGCTGATCAAGGTGAGAGAAGGCCGGTTGAACGAAGTCGAATCCTTCGCCAAGAAGTCCCTCGCCAAGCTGTTCTGATCCTCCCTTCGATCGGACGATCGAAA
>CAZFQI010000267.1:0-1897 GCA_964520755.1 uncultured Marinobacter sp.
CAAACCGGTTGATCTCGACCGGCTGGGGCATAAAGGTAAAGGCGGTTTTCAGGGCTTGCAGGGTATCTTGATCATCCATTGCAATGGTTCCTTTACTGGTGGTGAGCATTGTGACAGTTGAAATTATTTCTTAGTCTTACGTATAGGTTACAGGTTTGGCTGTTTCATTCCAGATTAACAGTGGGTAGCCAATGACGGACAAGTCCGGCGCGAAAAACAACCTGATGCCCAGTGCTGCGGAAGGGGTAGTTGACCGGCTCCAAACGGCAGTTTGGGTTTTCGATATTGATAGAACCGCCATGGTGTGGGCGAATCCGGCTGGCTTGAGGTTGTGGAATGCGGATGATCTGGAGTCACTCCGCAGCATGGATTTTAAATCGGAAATATCAGGGCCTGTGTTGACCCGTCTTCATGAATACCTGGAGCGGTTTCGGCGTGGCGAACCGGTTATCGAAACCTGGACACTTTACCCGGGTGGGGAGCCAGTTACTCTGCAATGCCTGTGTTCCGGGTATGAGACTGACAACGGCCTGGCGATGCTGGTAGAGGCGCAACCGGTTGTTGGCCAGGAGGATGCCCAGGCGCTGCGTGCCCAGGAAGCGGTGCGTCATGTGCCTACGCTTCTTTCTACCTTTGATGTGGAGGGTAATCTCGTTGCCAGAAACCCTGCGGCGAAAAAAACTCTTCCAGGCGATCGCTATTTTGTTGAAAACTTTACCCGGCCTTCGGACAGGAAGGTTGTTCAGTGTTGGGTAGATAATGAGCAAGAAATATTCTCGCTCGAAGCCCCTGTGCAGACCCGCTATGGCGAAAGGTGGCATCTGGTCAACTTGCAACGCACGTTCGACCCGTTGACGGGCAAGCGAGTGGTTCTGGTCAGTGAAAGTGATATCACGGAAAGAATTGAAAGTGAGCGGGCGCTTACTAATGCTCGCGAACGCTTTGCTGCGCTTCTGAAAAACCTGCGTGGTGGGATTGTTGTAGAAGACGAAAACCGCAGAATGATCCTGGCCAATCAGAGTTTTTGCGATCTGTTTGGTATTCATGCTCCCCCGGAAGCTCTGGAAGGCGCAGATTGTGCCCAGGCAGCAGAGCAAAGTAAGTCATTGTTCCGGGATCCCCAGGCTTTTATTGATGGTATTAACCTGGCTCTGCACTCGCGGCAGACGTTCACGGACGAATTGGAGATGGTTGGCGGGATCACACTTGAGCGTACCTATGTCCCCGTTTTCCATGGCGATGCCTATCTCGGTCATCTTTGGCAGTACTGGGATGTTACCGACCAGAAAAGCAGTCTCTTAAAGCTCGAGCATGAGGCGAGCCACGATTCGTTGACCGGTCTGTGGAACCGTCGCCGTTTCGAGCAGGCCCTTCTTCAGGCCCATGAGGAAGCACTGCGGTATGGGCAGACATATTCACTGATCATCATCGACATCGATCACTTCAAGAAAGTTAATGACCGTTTTGGTCATGACGCCGGAGATGTGGCGTTGCAAATGGTTTCCGAAGAGATGGGAGCGCGTCTGCGGCAGGTTGACTGGCTTGCACGATGGGGCGGGGAGGAGTTTGTCGCGCTGCTCCCGCAGACTGGCCTCGATGGCGCGGTTTTGTTGGCCGAGACTCTCAGAGAGCGTATTCGCGATTTTGTACTGCCACTGATCGGCTCCGTGACTGTCAGTCAGGGTGTTGCTGAAGTGCATCAAGGTGAAATGCCTCATGATCTGCTGAAACGAGCCGACGCTGCGTTGCTCAGGGCCAAAGCCAATGGCAGGGACAGAGTAGAATCTGCCCCCTGATGATCACTGCCGACGGCGCCCAGCTGCTACCAACGACCCGAGAACTACGAGTATCGCAGCCAGCGGGAGCCGCCAATCTGGCGCGGCAATCCCGGCCAGTA
>CAZFQI010000268.1:0-1887 GCA_964520755.1 uncultured Marinobacter sp.
GATTTTGGCTCATGGCTTACTCCCATTGCCGCAGGCGGATGTAATAGGGACCGAACAGGCCCTTGCCCAGGGGTTTGCCCAGTTTGTTGTATTCCCGGGCGATGGCCCGTACCAGGTGATCCATGCCGATAGGTTGTTGTTCACCGGCGGCGTAGCAACCGGCCAGCAGAAGGATATTCTTGATGTTGGCACCGGTCAGTTCGAACTGGCGCGACAGGAAGGGCAGGTCCAGATCGTCCCGAATGGGAGCCGAGGTGGTGAGCAACTGGTTCCAGATGCCTTCCCGCTCTTTCGGGCCAGGGAAGGGGAATTCGACCACCACTTGTATGCGGCGCATAAAAGCCTCGTCGATGTTCTGTGCCAGATTGGAGGCGAGTATGCAGATGCCGCTATGGGCCTCGATCTTCTGCAACAGGTAGCTGGTTTCTATATTGGCGTAGCGGTCGTGGGCATCCTTCACTTCGGAACGCTTGCCGAACAGTGCATCCGCCTCATCGAAAAAGAGCACCACATCAGCACGGGCGGCCTGGTCAAATATGCTCTGCAGATTCTTCTCGGTTTCCCCGATGTACTTGCTGACCACGGTAGCCAGGTCAATGCGGTACAGTTCCAGCCCCAGTTCTTTGGCCAGAACACCCGCCGCCATCGTCTTGCCGGTACCGGATGGGCCCACAAACAAGGCGCTCAGCCCGGGTTGTTGTCCAAACAGCTGCGCCATATCCCAGTTCCTGAGCACCCGCTGCTGATGGCTGGCACGCAGAACCAGCTCCTCCAGCAGACGTTTGCTCGCTTTCGGCAGTATCAGCTGGTCCCAGACTTGTCCGATGTCGATTCGTTGGGCGCCGCTGTTCATGCTTTCCGATGCTGAAGATTTGCACAGTGCCCGAAGGTCTTCCCCATGAAAGTCGGGGTTGAGTTGCAGGTGATGGCGCAGGCGCTGGCTGATACCGGCAATGTTGGCGGGGGTCAGCCGGTACCGCAACGCGAGGTCAGGAACCAGCCCGCCCGGTTGCCGATCCAGCCAGTGCCTGGGCAGGTGTTGGTGCCAAGCAGATTCCCGTATCTCCGGGGAGGGTTCAGGGAGCGAAATCTCTACAGCCGGTGCTGGTGCCCCCAGGGTTTCGGCCTGCAGGATCAGGTCGTCCGGAACCGCCTCCAGCAGTGCGGATAGCTGCTCCGGCGGGACCTGCTCTGTCCGGGGTACGCTTACCAGGGCTTTCTGCAGCCGTTGCTCCCTTCGCAGAGCGTCCAGACTGCCCTGCCAGTCCGGAGTTTTCAGCCATTGTTCGGTGTCCACACGAAGCAGGTTCTGGCCACGTTTGCGAGCCAGCCACAAGTCATGATCGTTGCCAGGCTCGCCGGTCAGTTTCATCGGCGGTAAAGCCAACACACTGCTGGGATGTTTCATCAGTTGCCGCAACGCCTCGGGTCTCAGGGTACGAAGCCGGGGTTGTGGATAGGGCCATGGTTCCAGAAACGGCATCAGCTGGCGATCAATCGTGTCGCGACCCAACAGAAAATCCACGACCCGGTCATCGAGTTTCAGGGGGCGTTCGAGCAACGGCCTCTGGGGTTCCGACAAGGACACGACACGGTGCTGCAACAGTGGCGCTTCGGCCGAGAGCATGGCCCGGATATCCGTGATCGACCGACCGGAACGGGGCAGGTCGGAAAGCTGCTCCACCAGTCCGGGGGTCAGATAACGGCGCTGAACATCATCCTGCAGGAAAGCCCACACCCGGGCGAAACGGGGGTCTATCTCGCCGGCGAGTAAATAGAGTACGAGGTCGGTTTCCTGCTGTCCCAACCCGAGGGCTTCGGCCAGTCTCTGGGGGGGTAATTTAAAGGGTGTGGCGCGGGTTTGCAGAATAATCTGCTGGCGGAGTT
>CAZFQI010000269.1:0-1871 GCA_964520755.1 uncultured Marinobacter sp.
CCATCGTCACGCCGGAAATGACTGAACGGAACCACCTTGCAGCCACTGCGCTCCGCGATCCGGGATGTTGCGGTAATCGTGCCCGCCGGTATTCCGAAGAACGGTGCAAAGACAATATCCTTGCGGCCATAATCCTGATCGGTGGCATACCAGACGGCCCGGTTTTTCTTCAGGCTGCGAAACAGGCCCCGGAGGTCCTTGGCGCCCAGTACGCTGCCATAGCGGCGCTCCCGGGCTCTTGTCATCACCGCGTTCATCAGCGGGTTGTTGTGATCCCGCTGCATGACATCTGCGTCGATGAACTCGGTCACCAGGCTCCCGCCCAGGTCCAGGGTGCTGTAATGGCCGCCAAGCAATAAAACGCCTTTGCCATGATTCAGGGCTTGCTCAAAATGCTCCAGGCCATGGACTTCTGTGATCGCTGTCAGTTTGGCTGGATCACGAAACCAGGCGATGCCAAGTTCCAGCAAACCGATACCATTGGCGATAAACGCATTCCGGACCAGGGCCGATTGCTGAGAGGCGTTGAGCTCCGGGAAACAAAGCTGGATATTCACCTCGGCGATGTGTCGGCGACTGCGGGCAAAGCGGAACGCCAGCAGTCCTGCCAGCTTGCCCAACCACCACTGAACACGTATTGGCAGCCGGGACACACACCACATCAAGGCGATTCCCAGCCAGGTGGGCCACCATCGGGGATGGCGGTAGGCCGAGTAATCCGTGTTTCGCGGTAGTTTGCGGTATTTCGTTTTCACGTAAAGCCGGTCCTGCAAAGTCTGAAACGATCGATGGTGGCACAATGGCCCGAGCCATCAATCGGAAGCAAATCAATAGGTTTTGCGCTATGATAGCGCACTGTTTTGCCCGGAGTCCTGTGTGCTGCAATTTATCTATTCCCAGCTTATTCGGCTGATTCTGCCGTTCATTCTGCTGCGCCTGTGGTGGAACGGACGTCAAGCTCCGGAACTCAGGCGTAACTGGTTCCAGCGGCTGGGCATTGTGCCCCGGGCGAGCGGTACGGTTGTGTGGGTTCATGCTGTCTCGGTCGGTGAAACCATAGCGGCAGCGCCCATGGTTCGGCGATTGCTGGCTCGGAACCCGGGTATCACCATCCTGATGACAGCCATGACCGACACCGGCCTGGCCCAGGCACGCAAGATGTTTGGTGATCAGGTGTTGTACGCCTACGCACCCTATGACACGCCAGGTGCCATCCGACGCTTTCTCGACCGGGTCAACCCCCGGATACTCGTTATCATGGAGACTGAGATCTGGCCGAACATGATCCGCCAGTGCCGGGCCCGCCGGGTTCCCGTGTTTTTGATCAACGCCCGCCTGTCAGAACGATCCGCCCAGGGCTATGAGCGCATTCGCGGCCTTGCAGCCCCAATCATGCGTAGTATCAGTTGGGTGGCGGCCCAGGCAGAGAAAGACGCCGAGCGGTTTCGGCGAATTGGCGTTGCGCCTGAGAAAGTGGCCGTAACGGGTAGTGTCAAATTTGACGTTGATATCCCGGAAGATGTGCGAGCTGCGGCTATGGCGCTCCGACAGGAGCTGGCGGGGCGGCCAGTCTGGATTGCCGGCAGCACCCATGGCAGCGAAAACGATCAACTGCTGGCGGCTCATGGAAAAGTTTTGGCAGAACATCCAGGCGCACTTCTGATCCTGGTTCCGAGACACCCCGACCGCTTTGAGCCTGTGGCAGAAAAAGCGGTGAAGGAGGGGCTGACTCTGGCCCGTCGCTCCCTTGGAGAGGGCCCTGCCCAGGCCCAAGTGTATCTCGGAGATACCATGGGAGAGCTGATGATGCTCTACGGCGCCAGTGACCTGGCCTTTGTCGGCGGCTCGCTCATCGAGCGCGGCGGCCACAA
>CAZFQI010000270.1:0-1865 GCA_964520755.1 uncultured Marinobacter sp.
TCGATAGCCGTTCATTTGTTCAGAATAGCCCACCCGGTGTCTTCGTTATTGGTGGTCGTGGAATTACTCTGTTGTCACGAAACGAAGCATTTAGTTCCATGGGAAATAACAACGCACAAATTAAAGGGAAATAGTAATGCGGTTTTTAGCCTCTCCCGTATACTGACGGAAAGCTATAGTCCAACTTCCTGAATTCTTGGAACTGCATTTGGCGATTCTCAAGCGCAATCTGTGGACACTATTCGTTCTTATTCTCCTTGGTGGCCTGGCACTTCTTTGTACCGTGCTGTTTTTTCGTTGGCAGGGTCTTATTTCGGACGAAAAGCTCTATCAGACGGCCCGAGTTGAGCTGGTCGCACAGTCCGTTGACAGTATCTTGCGAACGCAGGAGCTCGTACTTGATGTTATTGGCCGCGAACTGCTGAATCAGGACAACATGTTGTCCGGCAGTCGACAAATTCCCTTTCTGGACAGCATCCTTGCCGCCAACCCGGTGCTTGTGGGTTTCGGGCTGGCGAGACCTGACGGCACTCTGGTACGAGTCAGCAGCAATCTCGATCTGTCGAGCCTTCCAAATCTCAGAACTGATCCCGAAACCCGTGAGAGTTTCCTCCGGGCGTTGTCTTCCGAGGCAATGGTGGCGGGGCGGACCTATTTCGTCGATGCGCTTGGTGCTTGGGTTATACCTATCAGGAAAGCGATACGGTCCGAGACTGGCGAAGTGATTGCCATCATGACAGCGGGCATGCGGCTTGATGGCGAGGACTCGGTATTTGGTAAGACCCTGCACGATGGCGCCTCTGACTCGGTGATGCTATTCCGTGAGACAGACGGCTATGTCCAGTTTATGTCGGCTGATGGGATTGGCCCGCAACAGTATTCACTTATTCAGGTGCCGATCGATCATAGGGATAAAAACAGTGCCGCCTATGAGAAGGATCTCGATCTGAGCATGGAGGAGGTCATGCAGGGAAGCGAGTCGGTGGTTATCCAGACCAAGCGCCGGGGCGAGGATTACCTGACGGCCGCTATCTTTAACAAGCGCTATCAGCTGTGGACGATTTCGGAAACGCTGTTTGCTCCGTTATACCGGGAGTTTCTCGAATCCCTGCTGCAATACCTCCTCGCGTTCGTGGTGGGCGGGATTGTTTTCTACAAGGGGTTCAGGGTCATCGATAATGCCGAGAAAAAGCGGCGTCAGGAGCTGTCCTATCTTTCCAGGCACGATGACCTTACCGGGCTGCTGAATCGCAATGGATTGCTGGGCCGTCTCGAAGATTTGTTGCCAGGCAAAAAGCCTTTCTGTCTTGTTGTTGTCAACATAGACAACTTCAAGGGCATCAATGATCGCTTTGGGCTGGAAACCGGAGATGAAACGCTTCTGGAGTTCAGTCGGCGGCTGTCCGAGCTTGTTGAAAGCATGGATGATCTTGCCCGCCTTGGTGGGGATGAGTTCGCCATTGTAACTCCGAATACCAACCTGGAAGACGTCGAGAAAGCTTGTGTATCGCTGGCAGGCAACCTTTCCCGTACCTTTGAGGTAGGTCGATTGAGATTGCAGGTGACGGCGAGCATAGGCGTGGCTAGCTTCCCGGATCACGGGGACTCTCTCAGCAAAGTCATTCGCAGTGCCCACCTCGCTCTCTATGAGGCAAAACAAAGCCGGAACGATGTCTGCACATACCGGACAGAGATGGAAATGGCCTACCTGCGCAGGCTGTCGGTTGAACTGCGCCTCAGGTACGGCCTGGCATCTGGTGCCCTGTATATGGTGTATCAGCCTCAGGTGGATGAGGTGCGAAGAACGGTTGGCCTGGAAGCGCTCGTGCGGTGGCAGGATGAAGAGCTCGGATTTGTCTCGCCGG
>CAZFQI010000271.1:0-1864 GCA_964520755.1 uncultured Marinobacter sp.
GAATGGCAAACAGCAACAATGGCACATTGCGAGAGGTTTCCCAGTTACCTTCCATCGCGGCCACTTTGGTCGGCTGATGCTCCAGAGTGTTCAGGCCGTGGAAATCACCCAGTACCGCCTGGGCAGGGGCAATGAACAGCAGCAGCCACAGGCACATGGACAGGGCTTTCTTGTTGGCCTCAACCTCGCGACCCAGCAGCAGATACCAGGCACTCACACCTGCCACCACAAAGCCGCCGGTCAGGAAAGAGGCCAGACCCATGTGAGCAAACCGATAGGGGAAGGACGGGTTGAATATAGCCTCACTCCAGGAAGTCACATAAAAGACGCCATCACGGAGTTCGGTGCCGGCCGGAGTCTGCATCCAGCTGTTGGCTGACAGTATCCAGAAGGAGGAAATAAAGGTACCCAGCGCGACCATGATGGCGGCAAACAGGTGAACGCCAGCAGGCACCTTGTCCCGACCGAACAGCAAAACCCCGAGGAACGCCGCCTCCAGGAAGAACGCCGTAACCACCTCATAGCTGAGAACAGGGCCGAGAAAGTTGGCGGAAGCCTGGGCGAAGTTACTCCAGTTGGTTCCGAACTGGAACGACATCACGATGCCGGATACTACTCCCATGCCGAACACCACGGCGAACACCTTGGTCCAGAAGGCAGAGAGCTTTATCCACAACGGATTTTCGGTCTTGAAGGCCAGGCCTTCGAGCACCGCGATGTAGGACGCCAGCCCGATGGTAAACACCGGAAAAATGGCGTGAAATGACACCACGAACGCGAACTGGATTCGCGATAAGATGAGAGGATCAAGTTCCATGGGAACCCTCCGGTAACGGTCACATCATAACAAACGGGCCCAGCGAACCCGTTCAGCCGCTGCCTTAGCTCTGTTTGTTATATTGTTATTACCGGCAGATGGTTACTATGCTACTAAACATGTTAGCAGATACGATAGGGCCGATTGTCGCACCCTTGATTTATAACAATTATGGTGATGCCGATGAGCTTTTACGAAGACAGGATACTGCCCCATATCATAGACCGCGCATGCTCGATGGGCCAGGTGATGAAGCTTCGTAGCCAGGTCGTCCCTCACGCCAAAGGGGTGGTTCTGGAAGTGGGCATGGGCTCCGCCATCAACATGGAATTCTACAATTCCGACCACGTTGACATGGTGTATGGCCTGGAGCCTTCAGAAGGCATGCGCCGCAAGGCCCAACCGAATCTCGAAAAGTCCCCGATCAAGGTAGAGTGGCTCGACCTGCCCGGCGAGAAAATCCCCCTGAAAGACCACTCCGTCGATACCGTTCTGCTGACCTTCACCCTGTGCACCATCCCCGACTGGCACACAGCCCTCCAGCAAATGTGGCGGGTACTCAAACCGGGCGGCGAACTCCTGTTCCTGGAACACGGCGAATCCCCCCACGATGGCACCCGCAAGTGGCAGCACCGCATCACCCCCGGCTGGAAAAAGCTGGCCGGCGGCTGCCATCTGAACCGCCACATCGCCGATCTGATCCGACACGCCGGCTTCGAAATTCAGGAACTCGAAAACCTCTACATTCCAAAAGCGCCAAAAATCGCCGGATACATCTACAAGGGCAGGGCAACCAAGCCCGCAGAAGCCTGATCAACAGCAGATGGATGAGAGCAGAATCCGAATTGCGTTACCCCACGCAGACTTATACAATTCTGCCCTTCAAAACCTCCCCCCGAATGCTCCGGTGGTGGAATTGGTAGACACAAGAGACTTAAAATCTCTCGACCGTTAGGTCGTGCCGGTTCGATTCCGGCCCGGAGCACCATTACTTCTTGGACATCGCCTCCAGCATTTTATTAACCGCTTCCAGGTGTTCGGGCTCGT
>CAZFQI010000272.1:0-1864 GCA_964520755.1 uncultured Marinobacter sp.
CCGGCGAGACAAATCCGAGCTCTTCATCCTGCCACCGCACGAGCGCTTCCAGGCCTACCGTTTTTTGCGTCTCATCCACCTGAGGCTGATACACCATATACAGGGAGCCGGATGCGAGGCCGTATCTGAGACGCTGCTCAACCGAAAGCCTTCGAAGATAGGCCATTTCCATCTCGGTCCGGTACGTGCAGACATCGTTCCGGCTCTGTTTTGCCTCATAAAGCGCAAGGTGGGCACTTCGTATGACTTTGCTGAGTGAATCACCATGGTCCGGAAAGCTCGCCACCCCAATGCTCGCCGTCACTTGCAACTTCAATCGACCCACCTCAAACGAACGGGACAGGTCGCTCGCAAGCGCTACACAACCTTCTTCAACGTCCTCAAGGCTGGTATTGGGAGTGACAATTGCGAACTCATCGCCGCCAAGGCGGGCAAGATCATCCTGGCTCTCAACAAGTTCGGCCAGTCGCCGACTGAATTCCAAAAGGGCTTCATCTCCGGTTTCCAATCCAAATCGATCATTGATGCCCTTGAAGTTGTCTATATTTACAACAACCAGACAAAACGGCTTCTTATCTGGCAAGAGATCTTCGAGTCGGCCCAGCAATCCATTGCGATTCAACAGACCGGTCAGATCATCGTGCATCGAAAGATAGGAAAGTTCCTGTCGCCGTTTTTTCTCGGCATTATCAATGATCCGGAATCCTTTATAGAAAACCACTCCGACCACCACGAACACGAGGAGGTATTGCATCAGGGATTCGAGAAACTCCCGGTATAGCGGGGCAAACCGGGTTTCTGAAACCGCCCAAAGCTCATAGCGCTTGTTGAAGATAGCGGCAGTAAGATAGTCCTCACCCCGGCGCCTGGTTTGGACAACCACCGACTCGCTTCCCTGCATGACCTCCTCCATGCTTAGGCCGAGCTCTTTTTCATAAACTGAACGATTTTTGTCCCTCTGATCGATCGGCAACTGAATACGCGAGTACTGCTGTGGGCCAATCCCGTCAGCTGACATGAACTGGACATAACCGTCTGACTCACGGAATAGCATCACCGAGTCAAAGGCGCCGTCGTGCAAAGTCTTGCCAAAAACAGAGTTACTGCCATCAAGCCGCATGCCGGCTGTCATGACGGCAATCACTTCGCCGGTCTCGGACCGGATTGCTTTTCGGATGGGAATCACCCAAGCGCCCAGGGCGTCTACGAAATAGGTCCGCCCCAGCACCATCGCTTCGGAAGAGAGAGCTCGGAGGAAACTCCCACGGGTTTCGGGATCGCTTCTGAGATTCGGAAGGCTCGATAGATCAAGGTTGGTGCTGACACGTACCAGCGTGCCGTCGGGTCTTGCCAGCCCGAACCCCACAAGCACCGGGTTGGCGGCAAGGATGCTGTCGAGAAATGGAATCTGACGACTGCCGGATAACATATTGTTCTGATTCAACAATTCGCGACCAATAACATCAAGAACAAGCTCCTGCGTTCGCAGGATACTGTCAACGGACTGAGCGACCAGCTCAACACGGGCCTTCTGGTAGAGCTTTTCGTCCGAAATCAGTCCCTGCCACCGGAAGAACAACACCGTACAGAGAAGCGCCAGACCACCAAGGAGGATGAGAGCGAAAAGTGTCCAAAGATTGCGTTTGAGAATCGCCAAAAGCAGTTCCAGGAATTCAGGAGATTGGATGACAGCCTCGCATCAGTATACGGGAGAGACTGCGAACTTCATTACTATTCCCTTTAATTTATAGGTTGTTATTTCCCATGGAACTAAATGCTTCGATTCATGACAACAGAGTAATCCCGGCCCCACCAATAACGAAGACACCGGGTGGGCTATTCTGAACAAATGAACGGCTATCGA
>CAZFQI010000273.1:0-1852 GCA_964520755.1 uncultured Marinobacter sp.
GATGCGTAAGAATAGACAAGCTTAACGTTCGAATTTGCGGTTTGCTATGGTCTGGCTCGGCAATATTATGCGGTGGTACAGATTATCGACCTTGGGAAAGGTCCAGCGAAGCCGATACTTGAATGACCTATGCTATTCAGACAAACTGTCACCATATATAAATAAGTGGTGACGATTTGTCTGGCTCCGACTTCGCCCGATCTTCCAGGGCACAACTCCAAACCATGTTCCGTCAACGCGGCGGCCAGCTCCGCCTGACAGAAGCGCTGGCTCGGGGCTTTAGCCGGTACCAGTTCTATCAGCTTCGGGACGAGGGGCTGATTGAGCCGGTCAGCCGTGGCCTTTACCGGCTGGCGGACCTGCCCTCAATTGAGAACCCGGATCTGGTGGCTGCCGCTACCCGTTTCCCCAATGCGGTGCTTTGCCTGATTTCCGCGCTGGCCTGGCACGACATCACTACACAGATTCCCCATCAGGTGCACCTGGCGGTGGAGCGGGATGCCCGTCTGCCGGTGCTGGATTATCCGCCGGTAGCCGGGTACCGGTTCTCCGGGCGGGCCTTTAGTGAAGGCATTGAACAGGTTGACGTGGATGCCATCACCCTGAACGTCTACAACCCGGAGAAAACCCTGGCCGACTGTTTCAAGTTCCGGAATCGAATCGGCATGGATGTGGTTCTGGAGGCGCTGGATCTATACCGCACTCGCAAAACCTTCCGTCCAGGCAAACTGATGGAATATGCCAGAATCTGCAGGGTCGCCAATGTCATGGCACCCTACTTGGAAGCCAAGCTGTGAATAGAATCATCCTGGCGATGGAATTAAAAGAGTGAAAGGAGATCACGGTGGTACAAAACACTGCTGCGTCCGTTCGGCAAAAATTGCTGAATAAGTCCCGGGAAGAAAAGCGCCGCTTTGATGAACTGCTGCAGTATTATGCCATGGAGCGGTTTCTTTACCGGTTGAGTCAGTCGCCCCATAACCGCTGCTTTACCCTCAAGGGTGCCCTGATGCTCTGGGCCATGCAGGGGCCGAACAGTAGACCGACACGGGATATCGATATGTCGGGCCAGACCAGCAATGATCCAGCCGCTATTCTGGTCCAGGTGGGCCAGATTATTGCGACTAACGTGCCGGATGATGGCTTGCGATTTGATCCGGATACCCTGAAGGCGGAGGCCATTACCGAAGATGCAGACTATCAGGGGCTAAGGGTGACCTTCAGCGGTTTTCTCGACAACGCCAGGATTCCAATGCAACTGGACATTGGCTTTGGCGATCCCATATTTCCGTTCCCATCCTGGCTGGAGTTCCCGGGCTTGCTGGATTTTCCAACTGCACGGATTAAGTGCTACACCCCGGAATCGTCGATTGCTGAGAAGTTCCAGGCGATGGTCAACCTTGGCGAACTGAACAGCCGGATGAAGGACTTTTACGATATCTGGCTGCTTTCGCGTCAGCACGAGTTCCGCTTGGAAAATCTCGAGGGGGCGGTTGAGGGCACCTTCCGGAAGCGTGGGACAGAAATCCCTGAAACCAATCCCTTTTCTGCCGCTTTTATGGACAGCAAGCAACCACAGTGGCGGGCATTCCGTAAACGCCTTGGCCAAGAACATGTGCCAGAGGCTTTTTCGGAGGTAGTAGAAGCGGTGGTTGAGTTCCTAGGCCCTTTGATGCTGATCAGAGGCGTGGACGCGCCCAGGGAAATTTGGCACCCACCCGGTCCATGGATTCTCCAAAGCTGATGCTCCGAGGACCCTCTGGTCTCCGGAGCATCTATTCCGCTCACTGCGAATACACTTACGCCTCGATCGGCGAACGCCAGTCGTCAGCACCGGAAGTACCGGCAACGG
>CAZFQI010000274.1:0-1850 GCA_964520755.1 uncultured Marinobacter sp.
TCATGCTCCTGGTGAATGTGCCCCCACAAGACAATCCTGACCTGAGGGAACCGATCCACAACCTGCCAGAAAGCGTCCCGGTTAGTGAGACCGATCTTCTCCATCCAGTCAGAGCCTATATCGACGGGGTGGTGATGAAGTGCAACGACTGCCGGCAGGTCCGGATGCTGCTCCAGGGTTTCGGCCAGGAAGTCCAGCTCCGAATCAGCCAGAGCGCCATAAACCTTGCCGGGCACGGAGGAATCCAGCATGACGAACTGCCACCCGCCGTGGATCACATGGCGAACACTGGCGTCGTATTCGCTGGCAACCCGGACCAGGTTATCGACATGATCATGGTTGCCGGCGATCCAGACTGAAGGGCAGGAAAACGTCTTCAGGCTCTCGCCAAACACGCGGTAAGCTTCTACCGAGCCGTCCTGAGCAAGATCGCCGGTTGCCAGGATAAGGTCGGGCTGGCCGTGGGCTTTCAGCACTTCGGCAATAACCGCCTGCAGACTCTCCCGGGTTTTGACACCCAACAGGTCTCCATCGGCACGCGCCATCAGGTGGGGATCAGTCAGCTGCAGTACCCGCAGTGGCCGGGCTTGTTCCTTCGTGGTCATGGCTTTCTGGATATACTCGCTGGCAGTAAATGGTCTGAGCTCAAGTGTACGACGCCGGTTCGCGGATTTATCACTTTCGAATCGAACCGGAGTCACATTCTGGCCAGACTTTGGCGAAATATTGCAAATTTTGACAACTATGGCACACCGGTGCGCCATAGCCACACCACTTTAGTACGGGATGAGCCTATGACAGCCCGCCTCAGTCGACGCCTTCACCTGCGGACCAGGCGGCATGTTCCATGGGTAGGTGACCAAACCGAAGACAGTAATCCAGCCAATCGGCAAGGAAACCGTTGACCTGAACCTTCTCATCCGGATGGTGCATGAAGCGATTGGGGTAATCATTGACGGGGGCAATCTGGCGATCACGGTAACAGCTGATCACTTCCGCCATGTTGGCGTCGTGGTAGACCCGCACGGTCATCTGTGGGTTATTGAGCCAACGCCCGGAATTGTGGACCTGCTCAAGCAACAGGGTCTCGGTGAACCTCGCAGTCTGGAGCACCTGAATCCGGACCCGCCCCAGATAATGGTTTTCCCGGTGCAGCTCGAATTCGCAGACGGGCTTGCCGTCCACCTCCAGCTGCCGCAGTTTCCGTAGGCGCTGATAGTTGCCGTCACACAAGGCACCGAGCTGCCTCAGATCCGGAACGTAACGCCTGGGTTTCATGGTCCACTCACCCATTACTACCACCCTTCTCTCAAACGGGCCCGATTCAGCTCGAGCCACTGGAGGGCAATAATGGCGGCAGCGTTGTTGATACGGCCATCGTGGATCATCGCTATGGCATCGTCGGATGACACCACGTGGGCGCGGATGTCCTCGTGCTCATGCTCCATACCATACAGCCCGCCGGCGTCTTCAGTGCTCACGCGGCCACAATAGAGATGAATCATCTCGGTACTGCCTCCGGGTGAAACCAGGTAGTCGCAGATCTTTTCCAGCGGCTCAAAGGTCAGCCCGGCCTCTTCCTGGCCTTCCCGTTGGGCAACCTCTTCCGGACTTTCGCCATCTTCGTTCATACCGGCCACCAGTTCCAGTAACCACGGCGACTGGTCACGACCCAGTACACCGAGGCGAAACTGTTCCAGCAGAACGACCTCATCCCGTTCCGGATCATAGGGAAGCACGCAGGTGGCATCTCCCCGGATGAAGAGCTCCCGGGTAAACACAGGCATGTCCCCGCCATCAAAACGCGGGTGGGTCAGCCAGAGCTTATCCATGCGGAAGAAGCCCTGGAA
>CAZFQI010000275.1:0-1823 GCA_964520755.1 uncultured Marinobacter sp.
ATGCCATTGCTTGATCTGGGGGTCTTTGTCGGTGAAAACGGCCTGAGCCCCGTGGATGCGCCAACGGCGATTGCGGCCGCTGTACTGATACTCTGCGCTTTTGCAACGGCAGGACTGCACCGACAGCGTTTCTATGCACTGGTACTGTTGAGCGTTGTAGGACTGGTCGTCGCTTTGGCCTTCGCCCGCTTTTCGGCACCGGACCTGGCAATGACCCAGCTCTCTGTGGAGGTGGTGACTATTGTCCTGTTGATGCTCGCCATTTACTACATGCATCCCTGGACGCCGGTCGAAACGCCTTTTAAACGTCGTCTCCGCGATGTCGCCATTGCGGCGGTCGCAGGTATCGGCATGACGCTGGTGACGCTCGCCATGCTGACCCAGCCATTCAGCTCGATCTCTGAGTTCTTCCTGGAGAACAGCAAGCCGGGCGGTGGCGGCACCAACGTGGTCAACGTCATTCTCGTAGACTTCCGGGGCTTCGATACCCTGGGCGAAATAACGGTCCTGGCTATTGCCGCCCTGGGCATCTACGCCATGCTCAAAGACACCGTATTGACCCCACCGCCCAGCGATGGCGCCGGCCACGCATGGGCGCGGGATGCGCACCCGTTGATGTTGAGCCTGATTGCCCGGCCAATGCTACCGCTTGCCCTGATGGTGTCCGCATTCATTTTCCTGCGCGGCCACAACCTGCCGGGCGGCGGATTTATCGCCGGTCTCATCACCTCGATTGCGCTGATTCTCCAATACATTGCCAGCGGCATGGAGTGGACAGAGGATCGAATCCGTCTGCGCTACCACAACGTCATCGGGCTGGGTCTGTTGTTCGCAACGGTTGCCGGGCTGGGCAGTTTCGCGTTCGGCTACCCGTTCCTCACATCCACCTTCGATTACATAACCTGGCCAGTGGTGGGCAAGTTCGAGGTTGCCTCGGCCCTGATCTTTGATCTCGGCGTCTACCTGGCGGTCATCGGCGCCACCCTGCTATCACTGGTGACTGTCGGCCGGATGTCTCCTCACTCCGCGATAAAAAGCAAACAGGAGGGTGCGTAATGGAGCTTGTTTTCGCATTGGTTATCGGTGCACTGACATCCTCCGGGGTGTATCTGATCCTGCGTGCTCGCACCTTTCCGGTGGTCGTCGGCCTGACGCTGCTGTCTTACGGCGTCAACCTGTTTCTTTTCTCCAGTGGTCGCCTGGCGACCGGCCAGCAGCCGATCATCGGCACCGCTTCCAGTTATGCTGACCCCCTGCCACAAGCGCTGGTGCTTACAGCGATCGTGATTGGCTTCGCAATGACGGCGTTCGTTGTCGTGCTGTCCCTGCGCAACCTGGCCGACAACGAGGATGACCACGTGGACGGCAAGCAACCCTACAAATCGCCCGCACCGGAGGAGGAATCGGAGGTGACCGGTAAATGAACCACTGGCTTACCGCTCCTGTTCTTATTCCCCTGCTTGGCGGCATTCTTCAGGCGTTTATGGGCTACGCGCCTATCAGCCTGCGGCGCACGCTCGCGCTGGCCACCACTGTTCTGATGCTGGTATCCGCCATCGTGCTTCTGTTAATGGCAAACGATGGCAGTTACCGGATCTACGCATTCGGCAACTGGCAGCCTCCGTTCGGGATAGTGCTGGTGCTGGATCGATTGGCCGCACTGATGCTGATTATGACGGCCATTCTGGCCCTTTTCTGTCACATCTTTTCGATCGGCGGTGCCGACGAAGGGAACCGTCAGTTCCATGGCCTTTTCCTGTTCCAGCTAATGGGACTGAATATTGCCTTCCTCACAGGCGACCTGTTCAACCTGTTTGTTGCCT
>CAZFQI010000276.1:0-1816 GCA_964520755.1 uncultured Marinobacter sp.
GGAGAATAACGACCATGCCTTCTTTTGACATTGTTTCAGAAATCGATATGCACGAAGTCACCAATGCGGTCGACCAGGCCAAGCGCGAACTGGGCAATCGCTGGGACTTCAAGAACGTTGAAGCCGACATTGAGCTGGACGACAAGGGCATTACCATCAGTGCCGAGCAGGAGTTCCAGCTCGAGCAGTTGCTGGATATGCTGCGGATGGCGTTTGCCAAGCGTAATATTGATGCTCGCGCGCTGGCCGAGGAAGGCGACAGCAAATCCGGCAAACTGGTGAAACAGCACCTGTTGCTGAAGCAGGGCATTGAAACCGATATGGCCAAGAAGATTGTGAAGATGATCAAGGACCAGAAGATGAAGGTCCAGGCCAGTATCCAGGGCGATAAGGTGCGGGTGACCGGCAAGAAGCGGGATGATCTCCAGGAAGCCATTGCCATGCTCAGGGAAGCTGAGCTGGACATTCCGCTGCAGTTCAATAATTTCCGCGACTGATCCGGAGGCTTCACCATCTACACCGGCACCCGCCTGACCCTGATCCGGGACACGCTTTACACCTACACCCGTTGGCAGGTAATTGCCCTGTTATTTCTGGGCTTTTCGGCGGGTTTGCCGTTCCTGCTGGTGTTCTCCACGTTGAATGCCCGGCTGGCAGATGTGGGTGTGGAAACCGCCACCATCGGGTTTTTCAGTTGGCTCGGCATTACCTATTCCATCAAGGTGTTTTGGGCGCCGGTGGTGGACCGCCTGAAACTGCCATTGCTCGACCGGCTGCTTGGCAAGCGGCGCAGCTGGATTATCTTCGCGCAGGCGGGTATCGCCACGGGGCTGTACCTGATGGCTCACGTGGATGCCACGGCAGCGCCGGAAATGATGGCCCTTTGTGGCCTGCTGGTGGCCTTTTCCTCCGCCACCCAGGATGTGGCGATTGATGCCTACCGCATCGAGATTGCCGAAGAACGGCTCCAGGCGGCCCTGGCTGCGACTTATATTTTTGGTTACCGTCTGGCGCTTCTGGTGGCCGGCGCCGGTGCTCTGTACCTGGCGGAATTCTGGTCCTGGCAAGTCTCTTATGAAGTGATGGCGGCCCTGGTGGGCGTTGGCGCGTTGACGGTGTTGATCGTTCGCGAACCGACCGTGAACCACTTTGCCGCCGCCCAGGATATTGCTCATAAGATCGAGCATGAGGCCAGTAAGCGCACCCATCTGAATCCCCGGCTGGCAAGACTGATTGGCTGGTTTTACGCCGCCGTCGCTGGGCCGTTCCTGGACTTCTTCCGCCGGTACAAGGAACTGGCCCTGATTATCTTGCTCATGGTCGCCGTTTACCGGATCTCGGACATCGCCATGGGCGTCATGGCCAATCCCTTCTACCTGGATTTCATGGGCTTCAGCAAAACCCAGGTAGCGGATGTCACCAAGATCTTCGGCTTCTTCATGACCATTGCCGGCTCGCTCGTTGGCGGGGTTATGGTGGTTCGCTACGGCGTTCGTCGAATTCTGCTGCTGGGGGCGATCATGACGGCCGCCACCAATCTTCTGTTCGTCGTTCTGGCCCAGTACCCACCCAACATCGTCACCCTGGCGGCGGTGGTCAGCGCCGATAACCTCAGTGGCGGCATTGCCAACGTGGCCCTGATTGCCTGGCTCTCCAGTATGACCAGTGCCTCGTTCACGGCGACTCAGTACGCCCTGTTCAGTTCTCTGATGACCCTGCCGGGCAAGTTCCTGGGGGGCTTCTCCGGCATTGTCGTGGCGGGCTTTGGTTACGCGGAGTTCTTCCTGGTGGCCGGGATAATGGGCGTGCCTGCCAT
>CAZFQI010000277.1:0-1746 GCA_964520755.1 uncultured Marinobacter sp.
GGATTATCGGCCGCTCGGTACACTGGCTGCCAACCCATGCCGAGAACAACTGGCAGCTCACCGCCGAGGAGCTGGACATCATCTGTCGCGATGATCCCTCGCGGCCCCGGATCCTTATCCTGAACTATCCATCCAACCCGACTGGCTGTACCTACACCGACGACCAGTTGCTGGCCATTGCCAACGTGGCCCGCAAATACAAACTGATTCTGCTGTCGGACGAAATCTACGGCGAGGTGCACTTTGAAGGCAGGCACAAATCCATCGCCCGCTACTACCCGGAAGGCACCATTATCAGTACCGGCTTGAGCAAATGGGCGGGTGCGGGTGGCTGGCGCCTTGGCACGTTCATCTTCCCCAAGGAACTCCGGCCACTGCAGGACGCCATGGCGATCATTGCCAGCGAAACCTACACCGCCACCAGCGCTCCCATCCAGCACGCGGCCATCTCGGCATTCAATGGGGGTGACGACATGGAGGAGTACCTCAAGCAGTCCCGCCGGGTGCTGAAGGTTGTTGGCGAATACATGCATCGCCGACTGAGTGACATGGGCGCAGTGGTCCAGAAACCGGAAGGTGCGTTCTACCTGTTCCCGGACTTCTCCGGGTTCCGGGAGCAACTGGCCAGCAAAGACATCAAGACCAGCCAGGCCTTCTGCCAGGCCCTGCTGGAAAACACCGGCGTCGCCATCCTGCCCGCCAGCGACTTCGGCTTCGTGCCTGATCATCTGGCAGCCCGCCTGGCCTTTGTCGACTTCGACGGCGCCGAATCCCTGCATCTGGCCGGCGGAGACTATGCCGACCAGGAACTGGGCGACGACTTTGTGAAGCAGGCATGCCCTCGGCTGGTCACCGCCATGGACAAGATGGAGCAGTGGCTGAACAGCCTGTGATTCTGCCGTGTTAGACTGGCGCCCTCACTCTCTTACGGGATATCAACGGGGGCGCCATGTCTGATTCTGTTTCTCTGCTCGAGATTACCGACTTTGCCGAAAACCTGGCCCGCGAGGCCGGCGAACTGATTCGCCGCGAGCGGGACAGCAATGCGCTGCGCACCGACTACAAGCACCAGACCGAACTGGTAACCCACGCCGACGTGATGGCCGACGAATTCATCACCGGCGCCATCCGCAAGCGCTTCCCCGGCCACCGAATCCTCTCCGAAGAAACCATGCCCGACCTGAGCCAGGCCGAAGAGCTGGACACCCCACTCTGGATCGTAGACCCCATCGATGGCACCGTGAACTATGCCTATGGCCATCCCCAGGTAGCCGTCTCCATCGCCTATGCCGAAAAAGGTCGCGTTCAGGCCGGGGTGGTGCATGCGCCCTTCCCCGGCGAAACCTTCCGGGCCACCCGCTCCGAAGGTGCTACCCTGAACAACCGCCCGATTCGCCACAGCGGCGCCACGGTTCCCAGAGACTCCCTGTTCGCCACCGGTTTCCCCTACACCAAGGACAGCCTTGAGCCGTTGGTCAAACGCCTGGACGCCATGATTCATCAATGCCGCGACCTGCGCCGGATTGGTTCCGCAGCACTGGATATCTGCTGGGTGGCCTGTGGCCGACTGGATATCTACTACGAGAACGTCAGCCCCTGGGACTTCGCCGCCGCCCGCCTGATCGCCCTGGAAGCAGGCGCCACAGCGGGCCACTTCAGCGAAGTGCCTGAAGGCTATCCTGCCGACCTCTGGGGCCGGGATATTCTGATCTCGGCGCCGGCTGTCTGGGAGCCTGTTCGGTCTAT
>CAZFQI010000278.1:0-1727 GCA_964520755.1 uncultured Marinobacter sp.
TGGGGGCAGGCATGGGCCAGTGCCTGCACGCAGCGGCAGAACAGTTCCACCGAGAAGAACCGGTGTTCGCCTGGCTGCTCCGCCATGAACAGCTGACCACCAGATTCGCGGATGCCGCCCGCAATCATCAGGTTGTCACTCATTTCAAAGTCCTCAATGGTGTGGCCCAGTTCGTCCAAACCGGTCGCGCCCGCCCGGTCCCGGTAGTGACGGCTGTCCAGGGTGAACCCGAAGGCTAGCTTGCCCTGTCCGATCATGTAGCCCACTTCGTATACCGTGCCCGGGTCCGCGCTGATACCGCGGAAGGGTGTTAGGTTGGCGATGATGGCATGGCAGTTGTCCATCAGTTCGCGGTTGGCCTGGTAGATTCGGTGCCCGCGATCGAGTTTTCCTTCATCGTCTGAAAACGCCAGTTCGGTGTCCAGTGGGTCCACACCCTCGAATCCGTATTCCCGGAGCACGCGTTTTTTCTCGGCTACGATGGCCTGGTGTTCCGCGGCCGGGAAAAACACTTCCGGGCCGGCGAGGTAGATTCGTTTTGGCTGGGCCATGGGCGCTCCATGTTGGTGTCGGTTTTACGACGTTACTGCCGAATAAACGCCTCGAGCCTACTCGTAGACATCCCGCAAGGAAAGCAGGGTGAAGTCCGGGACAACGCCGAGCCCGGGGCGATCACTGAGCCACATTCGGCCGTTCGCCACTTCCGGAGCGCCCGTGGCGAGCTGCACTTTGTTGTAGTTGTGCAAGTCCGTGGTATTCAGCAAGGCTCTGGGGGAAGTGCTGGCGGCGAGATGCGCATAGGCCGCCGTTGCGATGCCGCTACCCCAGGCATCTTCGATGGTCATGGGTATGCCTGCGTCTGCACACACATCCCGAATAGTCCGGGAGGGTGTCAGCCCTCCGAACTTGCTGACTTTCAAAGCAATGGCGTCCATGGCGTCATCCCTGAGACCACGCTGCAACTCGTTTAACGTGTTGAACGCTTCATCCAGTTTGACTGGATGCCTGGCGCGCTGCCTGACCGACAGGCATTCTTCGTAACTGCGGCAGGGTTGCTCAAGGTAAATATCCACATCCTCGATAGCTCTTGAAAATCGCAGTGCCTGATCACGCCGCCACGCACCATTGATATCGCCAATCCAGAGCTCATCCGGTTGTTTGAGTTTTCCTAGCCTTCGAACCAGGTCGATGTCCTCTTCCACCTCATGGCCCAGTTTGATCTGAATGTGTCGAAAACCCTCGGCACGATAACGACGAAGAGAGGCTTCCATTTCCCCTGGCTCGGCCAGTGGGACAATCCGATGCAAGGGCATGGATGGCGACTGAAGGCCACCAAGCAGTGTGTAGACAGGAAGCCCACAGGCCTTGCCCAGGAGATCCCAGCAGGCAATATCGATGGCAGCCTTGGCCACAGCCTGGCCGGTGAGCGCCTGATTCATTCGCTCCTGAATCACTGACACTTGCCGGGGGTCTTGGCCAAGTACTGCAGGCGCCAGTAGTGACAGGCAGGAGGGAAGGCCTTCGGCAAAAGCCGCCATGTAGTTGGGGCCGCAGGGACATACCTCGCCATAGCCCTCCAACCCCGTGTCTGTTGAAAGGGCAACAACCGTGGTTTCGAAAACCTGGTGGGAGCGGCCGCCAGCAAAAGCATAGGCTTTTCCGGTGTATTCCAGATTGGCTGTGTATACCGCTATTCGCTCGATGCGCATAAGTAAGTCCGCCCTGAC
>CAZFQI010000279.1:0-1713 GCA_964520755.1 uncultured Marinobacter sp.
CATGGAACAGGGTCAGGTGCACGCCATACTTGCCCGCCAGTTCGGTAAGCTGTTCCTGGGCCCGGTATTGCGCCCAGGCAGCCATCAACTGGCCGGCGTCCTTGGAGGAATCCGAGTAGCCGATCATCACTTCCTGCCGACCCTGACAGTATTCGCGGTACCACTCCACCTCGTACAGGGCCGACATGCTGTCCGGTGCGCCGCGCAGGTCATCCAGGGTTTCAAACAGCGGCACAACACGCATCGGAACCTTCATCCCGGATTCCCGCAGCAGCAGAATCACACTCAGCACATCGGAGGGCTTGCTGGCCATGGAAATCACATAGGAGCCCAGGGCTTCCGGGGTTTGTTGCGCCACTACCTCGCAAGTAGCCAGCACTTCCCTGACCGATTCGGAAGGCTCCCAATGGCGGGGGACCAACGGGCGGCGGCCCTGAAGCTCCTGCACCAGGAACGCCTGGCGCTCCTGTTCGGACCAGGACAGATAATCCCCCAACCCGAGATAATCGACCATCTCGGCAACAGCTTCGGCGTGGCGGCTCGCTTCCTGACGGATGTCCAGCCGGATCAGAGGCAGGCCGAAGGTGTGCGCCCGTCTGATGGTGTCCAGCAACGGGCCATTGGCAATATCTTCAAGACCGCACTCCACCAGCGACCGATAGCATAACTCCAGGGGGCCGGTGAGATCCTCGTTTTCGAAGAGAATACCGTTAGCGTCCACCGCCTCGCCATTGACGCTCGCTTCGGCCCAGTCCCGGGTTTTGATCAGCCGTTCACGAAGTTCGGCGAGGACATGACGATAGGGTTCCCGGGAATCACCGGCCACCGCTTTCAGCTCGTCGCTTGCCTGCCACATGGACAATTCCGCGCGCAGCGCCTGTATATCCCTGAGGTAGAGATCCGCCGCCATCCAGCGGCCAAGCAGGAAAACCCGACGGGTGACCTTATGGGTAACATTCGGGTTGCCATCGCGATCCCCGCCCATCCAGGATGCGATCCGGATGGGCGATGCCTGCAGGGGAAGTCCCTTCCCCGTGGCATCCTGCAATGACGTGTCGAGGCTTCTGAGAAACTGTGGCAAGGCCTCCCAAAGACTGTTCTCGATAACCGCAAAGCCCCACTTTGCCTCATCCACTGCGGTTGGCCGCTCATGGCGAATCTCGTCGGTGTGCCAGGCTTCTGTGACCAGCTGGGACAGGCGGTTAACGATTTCCTCCCGTTCGGCAGGCATCAGGTCGTCGTGATCCAGCCTTGCCAGGCAATCCGACACTTCGTCGTACTTCATGATCAGGGTGCGGCGGGCCACTTCGGTGGGGTGGGCCGTCAGCACGAACTCAATACGTAAATCCGCGACCCGCTTGTGCAGTTCCTCTGGTGTAACGTCTCCGCTTTTCAGTCTTTCAAACACCTCACCCAGTGATTCGACCATGAGATCAGACTGGTGGCCCCGCTTGCGACGGATGCCATGGTACTGCTCGGCGAGGTTGGCCAGGTTCAGAAACTGGTTGAAGGCCCGGGTAACCGGCAGAAGTTCGTCATCGCTCAGTTTACCGAGCAGATTCACCAGCCTCTGGCCGGAACCGCTTTCCTGGCGACGATCGGCCTTGGCCGCCGCCCGGATCTCTTCAATCAGCTCATAGCATTCCTGTCCGGGATATCGCCGTATGCTCTGGCCCAGCAGTTCGCCCAGCATTCGTACGTTTTCTCGGAGTT
>CAZFQI010000280.1:0-1605 GCA_964520755.1 uncultured Marinobacter sp.
ATGCTTACTTTGACCAGTGTCTGGACAACCATACTTCTCGCCGCCGCAGTGGCCCTCGGGCCGCTGGCGACCGATATGTATCTGCCGGCACTGCCACAGATAGGTTCAGACTTCGGCACCGGTACCGATCAGGTTCAGCTGACATTGAGCCTGTATCTGGTGGGCTTTGCTATTGCCCAGCTGGTTTGCGGTCCTCTGGCGGACCGTTTTGGTCGCAAACCGATCATGATTGGCGGTTTCGTGCTTTTCGCCATTGCCAGCATTGGCTGTGCTCTGGCGACGAACATCGAAACGCTGATTTTGTGCCGTTTCCTGCAGGCCCTTGGCGGTTCTGCCGGCCCGGTTCTGGGACGGGCAGCCATTCGGGATATCTACAATCCCCGCGAGGCCGCCAAGATCCTGGCAATCCTGGCCAGCATTATGGCCCTGGCGCCAGCGGTGGCGCCGACCATCGGCGGGCTGCTCACCGCCAGCCTGGGCTGGGCGTCGGTATTCCTGGCGTTGGGTGGCTACGCTCTGGTCATGGCGGTGGTAGTGGCCTTCGGCATTCCCGAGCCCATGCGTCCGGAGCATCGCCAATCGCTGAAGCTCTGCAGCCTGCTGCGGAACTATCGGACCATCGCGAAGGACATCAGCTTTCTCGGTTACACCCTGACCAACGCCCTGATCTTTTCCGGCCTGTTCGCGTTCCTGTCCGGCTCTTCGTTTGTGCTCATCGATTTCCTGGGTGTGCCAACCGAGCAGTTCGGTCTCTACTTCGCCTGCATGGTCGCCGGTTATATTGTCGGCAACCTGACCGCCGTTCGTCTCGGCCGGCGCCTGGTCCCTGACCAGATATTGGTTCGTGGCCTGGTCATCGCCGTGGCTGGCGGCAGCCTGATGGCCGTGCTGGCACTGAGTGAAGTGTTCAACGTCTGGGCAGTCATTTTGCCTCAGGCCCTGTTCATGATCGGCACCGGGATGGTCCTGCCCCAGACCATGGCCGGCGCCCTGGCGAACTTCCCGACCATGGCCGGCTCCGCCTCTGCCCTGTTCGGCTTCACCCAGATGGCCGTCGCCGCCGTCGCCGGTATGCTGGTCGGCCACCTGCACGATGGCACCTCTCTGGTCATGGCCTTGATCATCGCCGCCTGCGCAGCACTTGCGATGGCCTGTTATCTGGTGCTGGTTCAACGTTATCCTGCGAAAGGTTTCGAACCACAAAGCGCGACCGGCAATTAAGGCAAAATCATCCAAAGTGGTCTACACAGAGTACGTAAGACTCTAAACCAGACACCGAGGAGCAAATACCATGAGCAGCGTTAACCTGGACGGCAATCCCATTGAATTGAGCGGCAAATTTCCCGAGACCGGCGACAACGCGCCTCCCTTTACCCTCACCAACAGCGGCCTGGAGGAAGTCACACCCGACAACTGGGCCGGCAAACGTAAAATCCTGAACATCATCCCCAGCATCGACACCGGCGTCTGCGCCGCCTCCACCCGGAAATTCAACGAAAAGGCCGGCAGCCTCGACAACACCGTAGTACTCGTTGTTTCCGCCGATCTGCCTTTCGCCGCCGCCCGGTTCTGCGGAGCCGAGGGCCTGAAAAACGTCGAAACCCT
>CAZFQI010000281.1:0-1580 GCA_964520755.1 uncultured Marinobacter sp.
TGCCTCATTGGCACCCCTGACAACACCCTACAGGCATTGAGTCAATCCAAAAACTGTCCGATTCTTTACCCTGTAGGACGATTCGCATCCAACAACCCGAATGCAAACGCAAGGAAGACCCCATGTCTGACCTCTATCTTAGAATAGTAAACACCCCCGTAGGCAAAACCGCCGCACAATCCCTCGGTTTGCCCGCACCGGTGCCACTGAAACGCCTGAAGCGCACCGACCAACCGTTTATTGAGGGAGACGTCCTTATTGGCGCCGCCAACGGAGCAAAGGCCGTCGCCGCCATTGGCAGCACCCTCAGCGCCAGTGCCGCCAACCTGTATCACGCCAGCAGCAACGAAAACCTGAAAGACTCCTCCAAAGCCGGCAACAAGGCCCGGCCCCTGGACCTCGGTTCTGATATCGACCAGAAATTCTCGGCACTGGTATTTGACGCCACTGGCCTGAAGGGCCCCGACGACCTGCGGGCCCTGTACGACTTTTTCCATCCAACGATCAGAAAGCTCGGCAGCAACGCCCGGGTGCTGGTTATTGGCCAGAACCCTGCCAGCTGCCGCAAGCCACCCCAGGCGGCCGCGCAGCAGGCCCTCGAAGGCTTTGTCCGCAGTGTCGGCAAGGAAATCGGCAAGAAAGGCTCTACCGCGAACCTGCTGTGGATGGCGCCGGGGGCCGAGAAGCAACTGGATTCCAGCGTGCGGTTCTTCCTGTCTGCCCGCTCTGCCTATGTGTCCGGCCAGGTCGTCAAGGTCGGCAAAGGCAACGCTGCCCCTGCCACCAATCCCGTCGCCCCACTAACTGGAAAAGTGGCACTGGTCACCGGAGCGTCCAGGGGTATCGGTGCTGCCATTTCTGAAACCCTCGCCCGTGACGGCGCCACCGTGATCGGCCTCGACATTCCGCCGGCCATGGAAGAACTGGAAAAGGTCACATCCGCTATCAACGGGAAGGCTCTGGCCTGCGACATTACCGACGACAAAGCACCAAAGCTGATCGCCGACTTCATCGAAGAGCATTTCGGCGGAGTTGACCTGGTCATTCACAATGCCGGCATCACCCGCGACAAGACCCTTGGCAACATGCCGGAGCACTTCTGGGATATGACCATCGCAGTCAACCTGACCGCAGAGGAGTTGATCGACGAAGAACTGGCAAAGCGGGAGCTCATGAAAGAAAACGGACGCATTGTCTGTATTTCCTCCATCAGCGGCATTGCCGGCAACTTCGGACAGACCAACTACTCAACCGCCAAGTGCGGTGTGATCGGTTACGTGGAAGCCATGGCCCGGCAACTGAAAAACGGCGTAACCATCAACGCCATTGCCCCCGGGTTTATCGAAACCCAGATGACGGCAGCCATGCCGGTCACCATCCGCGAGGCCGGCCGCCGGATGAACAGCCTGTCCCAGGGCGGGCAACCGGTGGATGTGGCCGAGGCTATCGCCTGGTACTGCAGCCCTGCGTCCAGTGGGGTGAACGGAAACGTTGTGCGGGTTTGTGGGCAATCTTTGATAGGCAAGTAAGAATCGACCGGGCCTGGGTGTCGGATTACGGCTTCGCCTAATCCGACCTAC
>CAZFQI010000282.1:0-1570 GCA_964520755.1 uncultured Marinobacter sp.
ACACCTTGTAGACGTGTTTTTCAATCGCGGATGCCGATACGGGTTTTGAAGGCTTGTCAGCCATTAACTATCCTCTTTCTCCGGTTCTGTTAATCATATTTTGGACGTCAGCAGAAAAGCCAGCGTTGACCCGACATTACTCATGCCAATGACTGAAAACTTTCATACTTCTTCTCTCCCTCTGTGGAACTGCGCAAAGAACGGACCTGAAATAATGGTTTACCCGAAATGATGTATTAATATGGCCCCTGACTTATTGATTCAGGGATGAACAAGGCATGGTAAAACAACATTTCCGCTATTCCGCCAGTATTCTGAAAACCGGCCAGCTACTGGGCGCACTGGGCGCATTGCTGACCTTCATGCTGGGCAGTCTCCTCCTGCTGGAACTGCCCAATCTCAATGAAATGGACCTCACGCAGATCTACAAAGATGACTATGGCAACGTCCATTTCGAGTTACAGATACTGGTTATCGTTTCGCTGATCGGCACTCTGGTTGCAGCAGCCAATCGCAAAGTGAAAGTGACCCTGGACAATGAAACCGTCAGCATCAAAATTCCCAAACTGACCGGACTTGGGTTGATGGGACTGACCACTGGCGAACACCGAATCCCGCTGCACACCATACGGAAAATCGAGCTGACCCCGGTTACGGGTTTCCGGAATATGGCTCAGGCCATTCAGCAATCGAGGCTCAGTCTCGTTACTGACAGTAAAACCTACCTGCTACAACCCTACAACTTTTTGAGGCTCGGCGGCCCGGATCATCGAATGGGTCTTGCCGGAGCCTTCGGGAAACCCAAGGTGCGGGTGGAAACCATAATCCGCGAGGCGCCTCTGGTAAGAGCGCTCTCGGAAGCTGCAGGTGAGGCGCATGTTGCCACGACATCCGTTGATCGCACAGGACCGCTGGCCAAACACTTCAACCTGCTCAAGCATCGGGGCATGTTGATTGAGCTGACGTTGCTGGCCGGCCTTGGTGCCTATGCACTGATTGACTACCTCGTGCTCACCAATTACCTGGTTCTTGGCGATTTGCCCATATGGCCATTTGTCTCGGCGGGTCTACTCGCTGGCGCGATGGGAATCCGGCTTGGCAAAGGCGCTCCCGGCGCGGAGCGACTGGGGGTTGCCGCGATGCTCTGCCTGGTGGCTGTAGCAGCAACTTATCCCGGAGTACAACGCTATACCCTGATCACTTCACCGGAGCCTGTGTCCGTTGCCTACGAGATGACTGAAACTGCTCACTTTGAGCATTCGAGCTATCCTGCTATCGATCAACGCAGCAGTAATATTCAGGAATACTGGAAAAGCCTCGAGACCGGAACGGACGTCGTTTTCTCGGTTCATGATCCGGTACTGGGCTTCGCCCTGGTTGATATGTCCCCGGTTTACGAAAAGAGCCGGGCATTCTACCGGACTCAGGAACAGTAGAATTCTCGCAGGGATGACATTGAAACGCTGTAACAACCGGGTTTAACGGGAAAGAGCAGGCTCGACCTCTCTTTCCTTTGCCCGCCTTGCGAGATGGAGCATCAATACCCCCAACGCCATAACCACCAGCGTCA
>CAZFQI010000283.1:0-1516 GCA_964520755.1 uncultured Marinobacter sp.
CGCCATGGCGTTGACTACGAAGTCGTCATCGATGGTTTGACCGATCTGGCCGGCAACCCAGCCACCGCGGCACCGTTACAGTTTTCACTGGATGATATTGGCGGCTCCACTGTAACTCGGCGCCCTGCCCTGGCCCTGACCACCTATCCGGGCTACCCCTGCGAAACCGACCATAGTCTGCTGGATCTCTCCGCCGGCGTACTGGGACAGTGCTATTCCGATGGAGGTGTGGGTGACACTCTACCAGTCAGCACCATGCCGTCAGATCGCCCGATTACCGTTGTCTTCTCCAAGTCCATGGACCTGAATTCCATAATTCAAGGCGACACGTTCACCGTTGAAAAAGTGAGCCAGGAGCCAAATGGTTCTGTCACGGTACTGGAAAGCAACGTGCCTGGCCGGCTTGAAAAGAATCTCCAGCGGATCCGGTTCTACCCGGACCAGCCCTGGGAAGCCGACGCACACTATCGGTACACCCTGAAGTCATCGGAGGATGCAGGAACCTGCGCGGCTGGAAGCTACACCTCAATTTGCGATTCCGATGGCCTGGCGCTGAAAACCGACCTGCTTGAAGGGCTTGATGACGGAGGTGGCAACAACGGACCGGACGACATGGTGATCTATTTCACCGGAACCGAACCTCTGGACAGCGTTTTCACGCCGCTGCGAAACCTGCCAGTACGCGACACCAACGCCAACTTCCTGGTGGACTGCGACTCCAACACCAATCCGGATTGTCTTGAGCCATTTGCCCACGAGGGCGGCGACAATGAAGGATGGGCCGCTTCAGCCAATTCAACCAAACTAAGGGTTCGCAATAACGAGGCATCAGCCTCTCCGCCTGTGATTGTGGCCAGTACTGCCGATGCGCGGGTGGGCTGCGAGACCGGCGAGCGGTGCCCGAAAGACAAGTTCATCTACCAGACCTACGCCCTCAACACGGAAGTTATTGGCCCTGGCGTGTATGAACCAACCGGCGATGAGGGGATTCTGGTGAACTTGTATCCCACGCAATTGGCAACCACATCGATCAGTGTGTTCACCGAGCTTCGCGTTTTTGGATTTATCCCACTTCAAGAGGAGTCCATTACCAATACCCAGGTTCTCCGAATGCGCTATGCCAAGGACGACCCGGCGTGTTCGGGCCCGGGCTGCAGCCGCTCTGGTCTGATACCCGGGGTAATAACCGAAGGTGAAAATGGCCAGCCGGTATTCAAGACTCGCGCCGAACTGATGCTCGATGCACCCGACATGGAAATTCCGTTGGGTGGCCGCCACGATCTTTATGGCCGGGAATTTGTGCTTGAACTCGAAGGCAATATCACCTTCTTCGATGACGGCAGGATGCAGATTGAGCAACGCAACTCCAACCTGGTCGACATTAACGTTCGGGCGCGAGCCCTGGGGGTTCCCGGCGGTGAAATTGTGACGATAGATCTGCCCCTGCAGATCCCAGAGCAAGGCGTCTACCTCAACTTCATCTCTAACCCGGTCAAAGAGATCCCGTCAGAGCAGT
>CAZFQI010000284.1:0-1501 GCA_964520755.1 uncultured Marinobacter sp.
GTATATAGTGTTTCTATCCTTGGTCAAATACCAGATGTAGTGATCAGTGCGTAACCAACTCGGTCAGCGTGTGATCATCTCAGCCATTCTGGTATCGGGAATCCGGTGAGACTCCGGAACTGACGCGCAGCGGTATTGGGGAACAAGCGTGGCATCAAGACACTGGTGAAAGCCGGGAAGTCGCCACACGAGGCCGAATCGAACGATTCACGCCCCTGAGTCCGAAGACCTGCCAGGGAGACAACTGCACCTTCGCGTTTCAAGGTGAGCAGACCGGACTCAGGCCAGACCCGTAGGTCGGATTAGCAAAGCGTAATCCGACACCTCTGTCTGCGCCACGTCCCCTTTGTCGGATTACGCTTTGCTAATCCGACCTACGGTGGCGCTCCGTCTCTCTGCCTACGCGATGGTGAAAGGAATTCAACGCGTATTCAGGAGAACACCGCATGTCCGCCTCAGCCCTGGCCGAACCCCGGCCAACGTCGCACACCGATACCGAGACCCTTCAGGTCATCAAACGCAACGGCACTCTCGTGGGCTTCGACCCTTCGAAGATCAGCATTGCCGTGACCAAAGCGTTCCTGGCCGTGGAAGGCGACAAAGCCGCCGGCTCCGCCCGTATCAACGACGCCGTACACCGGGTGACCGAGCAGGTTACCCAGGCCATCAGCCGGCGCCTGAAAGCCGGCGGCAAGGTGCATATTGAAGACATTCAGGACCAGGTGGAACTGGCCCTGATGCGTGCCGAAGAGCAGAAGGTGGCTCGCGCTTATGTGCTTTATCGGGAGGAGCATGCTCGCCAGCGTGCCATTGAGCAGCCCGTGGAAGCCCATCCACACCTCACAGTGAAGAAAGCCGGCGGCGAATCCGCGCCCCTGGATCTGGGTTTGATGAAGCTCCAGGTAGAGCAGGCGGCGACCGGGCTGGACGGTATTGACGGCGACTCCCTGGTGGAGGATGCCCTGACCAACCTCTACGACGGCATCGCCGAAGAGGACGTGCTGTCCGCCCTGGTGATGACAGCGCGCAGCCGGATTGAGCGAGAGCCGGACTACAGCGCGGTTACCGCCCGTCTTCTGCTGGAACAGCTGCGCCTTGAGAACGCGTTGGCCCTGGACCTTCCGCGGGACTTGCCGCTGGCAGAGGTCTATCCACAGGCGCTTGAATCATTCATCCACGCCGGTATCCGTTATGAACTGCTGGATGAAGCCCTGGCCGCGTTTGATCTGGAGCGCCTCGGTGCGGCCCTGAAACCGGAGCGGGATCTGCAATTCGGCTTCCTGGGTCTGCAAACCCTGTACGACCGCTACTTCCTGCACTGGAACAAGGCCCGCCTGGAATTGCCCCAGGTATTCTTCATGCGCGTCGCCATGGGCCTGGCCCTGCGTGAAGACGACCAGAACGCCCGCGCCATCGAGTTCTACAACCTGCTGTCGTCGTTTGACTACATGGCCTCCACGCCCACCCTGTTTAACAGCGGTACCCGCCATTCCCAGCTGTC